>DATIOX010000229.1:0-11128 GCA_035472675.1 Candidatus Dormiibacterota bacterium | reverse complement strand
CCGATTCGCCAGCCTGCTGTCCACGTTTGCCGCCGTAGCAGGCGTCCCACGGCAAACGTCGCGGTCAATTAAGCCGCGAGAGCGAGACCTTCGTTGTCTGCGTTTGTTTTTTGGTCCGGTTTTTAACGAGGCCAACGAACCATCCTCGACATGCCGTCTGCGCTTCCAACGATGAGTCGAAGCCAGTACGCCCCCTGTTTTTTGTGCTTGAACAAATACCTCTTTTTGGGGTCTTATGCAACAGAAGCGCAAGACGCTTAGAGGCGGGGCTCTAAAGAATAATTCGGGAATGGCGATTGAAATAACAGCTCGATCCTTGGCCGACACGCAACAGGCGGATATGACTTCCGGGGAAGCGATTCAGCCGAGGGAACTTTCGGGTCTTCCCGAAAAGTCTATGCCGGTCTCGCGATTCCTGCGGCGCTCCCTTCGGTGGACGCGCCGAAACTTCAGCAGTCGCGCGAAGCTGCTTTCAGGTGGGGAGGTCCTCATTCTTTCAGCGCCGAAAAGCGGACGCACATGGATTCGGACGTTTCTTTGCGCGTACTTATGCAAGCGTCATGGCCTCGAGTTCACCCTCCAGCCCGGGCGGTACGATCATCCGGGATTTCCCCGGGTAATATTCTCTCACGATCGTTTTGAGCATCGGACAAAGGGCAATCGCTGGGACCGCTTGCGCGGCAAATATCTCGTTCCGAGAAGAGAGCTTCGAAAAGCCAAGATTGTCTTGCTCGTGCGGGACCCCCGGGACTGTTTTGTCTCCCTCTACTTACAAATGACTCGGCGCGATCCCAGCGCGGATGCAGCGTTGAAGCAAAAATCTGTCAGTGAACTCCTGCGTGACAAAAGATTTGGAATCCGCGGCATTGTTCGCGCAATGAACGACTGGCTCGACGAATTCTCAGGTCGAAAGGATTTCACAATCATTCGGTACGAGGCGATGCGGGCATCTCCAGCCGAACATTTTCGAGACCTGCTTGCCGTAGTCGGCGAAAGGGCGCCGGATATGTCGATTTTTCAACAGGCACTTGAGTTTTCTCGTTTTGAGAACATGCAAAAATTAGAAGCAGCCGGAGTTTTTGATTCGAAAATTCTGCATCCAGGGGATGTGCGTGATCCGGAGTCATTCAAAGTCCGCCGCGGGAAAGTAGGGGGTTTTCGCGAATATCTCTCGGCTGAGGATCAAGGGTGCGCTACCCACGCATTAGTTGAGCTCGATCCCCGGTTCGGCTATAGCTCCTGAGAAGGCCTCAGGATAGATTACCGATTGTCGAGTGCAGAGACTAGTGATCTCTAATTCCGTCTGACCCGCTTGCCTGTTTTTCACGCACTCATCTGTCAACGCTCCATCGAGGCGAACCAACTGCCCGACGAGTAAAAACGCGATAAGGAGGAGGAAATATGCCTAACAAGAAACGGCTCTTAGCATCCATCAACGTTCTCGCGCCGATCATGCTGCTGGCGATTAAAATAACGGCAATGCCTGGAATGCTCCTTGTTTGGGCATCATCTGCTACTGCAGAAGAGAAGACCGTGATTCGCTTCGGGCATTTTCCAAACATCACTCATGCGCAGGCCGTGGTCGCACATGCGCTCTCGCGGCAAGGCAAGGGCTGGTTTGAAAAGCAGCTCGGACCGAATGTCGAGATTCAGTGGTTCATCTACAATGCGGGGCCTTCTGCTATGGAAGCGATCTTTGCCAGATCGCTCGATGTCACCTACGTGGGCCCGGGTCCTGCGCTCAACGCCCACTTCAAATCGAACGGCGAAGAAATTCGTGTGATCTCAGGCGCGGCCAACGCCGGCGCTGCCTTGGCAGTAAAAGCTGATTCGCCCATCAAAACACCAGAGGACTTTCGCGAAAAAAAAATTGCTACGCCACAACTCGGCAACACGCAGGACATTTCCTGCCGGGCATGGCTAAAAGCCCACGGATTCAAAATCACGCTAACGGGCGGCGACGTTCTGGTGATCCCGACAGCAAACCCAGATCAACTCGGGCTTTTGCAAAAAGGTTCGGTTGATGCGGTGTGGACCGTCGAACCCTGGGTGACTCGGCTCGAACGCGACGCCAAGGCGCGCGTTTTTCTCGAAGACAAGGACACCATTACCACCTGGCTTGTTTCCAGTGTGAAGTTCCTGCGTGACCGGCGCGATTTGGCAAAGAAAATCGCAGACGCGAACGGGGAATTGACGAAATGGATTCAGGAGAATGAAGCGCAAGCGCAGAAGTTGTTGATCGAAGAATTGAAGGCGGAAACCCGGGCTGATTTTTCGCCAGATGCTGTCACCCAAGCGTGGAAACGGATTCAGTTCACCAGTGAAGTCTCGCGCGATTTGGTTGCCAAGTCGGTGCAGGACGGCAAGGACGCAGGTTTTTTAAAAGGCTCGACAGACACTTCGAAGCTAATCGAAACTCCGTAATGCTCCGGCCTGGCCGCCACCGTTCCTCAGCTACCGAGGAGCTCCAGATCATCCCGCCCTCGAAGCTCTCGGTGGAAGACGTGTCAAAAAGCTTTCGTAGTGCTTCAGGAAATGTGCTGGCGCTTGACCGCGTGAGTCTGAAAATCGCCGAAGGGGAATTTGTGTGTCTTGTCGGCGCGAGCGGCTGTGGCAAAACGACGTTGCTCAACATTATTGCCGGTCTGGAAAAAGCGGACAGCGGCGCGGTGCTGGCGGACGGCAGGCCGGTGACAGGACCTGGCCGCGAACGGCTCGTCATGTTTCAGGAACCGGCTCTCTTTCCCTGGCTGGACGTGTTCGGGAACGTCCTCTTCGGACTCAAGCTCAAGCCGAACCTGACAAACAGAGATCGACGCGAGGTTGCCAAGTACTATCTGGAGCTGGTTGGCCTAAGTCGGTTCGAGCACGCCAATATTCACGAGCTTTCCGGTGGAATGAAGCAGCGCGTCTCGTTGGCTCGCGCGCTTGCGCCGAATCCGCGCGTGCTGCTCATGGACGAACCGTTTGCCGCGCTTGATGCTCTCACTCGCGAGCAGCTTTATGGCGACATTCAAGAGATTTGGAAAGCGCGTCGCAAAACAATCGTTTTTGTCACGCACAATGTTCGCGAAGCTGCATGTCTGGGCGATCGCGTCCTGCTTTTTTCGCCTCATCCAGGTCGCATCCGGGAGGAGTTCACGGTGGACCTGCCGCGACCGCGTGACATCAACAGCGTCGATCTCGCCGCTCATGCCACACAAATTACGAAGGCGCTGAAAAGCGTCGGTAAGGATGAGGCTGTCACTCCCAAATGAAACGGTTTCTGCTGGCGGCTGCGTTTTTCGCTGCCCTCGTTTTGCTTTGGGAAGCGGCGTATCGAGCAAAGATTTGGTCGCCCGTTCTACTGCCATCCCCCAGGCAGGTTGTAACGTACTTACAGGGCGCTGCTGCCGACGGAACCCTCGCAAGAGCGACTGTGATAACCATGCGCCGCTTACTTATTGGTTACTTCATTGGACTGGTGGTTGGGCTTCCGCTGGGGCTGTTGACCGCCCGCTGGAAATTGTTTGGCGATACGATTGGAACCATGGCACTTGGCTTGCAGACGTTACCCAGTGTTTGCTGGGTGCCGCTTGCGCTCTTGTGGTTTGGCCAGACAGAAGCGGCCATGCTTTTCGTCGTGGTGATGGGAACTCTCTGGTCGGTGATCATTGCAACCGACACCGGCGTTCGCAATGTTCCGCCGATTTATCGCCGCGCCGCTTTGACCATGGGATCCAAGCGTTTGCACATGTGGTTCAAAGTGATCCTGCCAGCCGCACTTCCCTTCATCGTCAGCGGGATGAAGCAAGGGTGGGCCTTCGCCTGGCGCTCCCTGATGGCTGCTGAGATTTTCGTGACAATCCTGACTGGTTTTGGCCTTGGCCAGCTTCTCCATTATGGTCGCGAATTGAGCGCCATGGAGCAGGTCATTGGAATCATGATTGTGATTGTCGTGATCGGTTTGCTGGCGGACAAAATTTTCTTTTCGCCGATCGAAAGGTTTCTGCATCGGCGCTGGGGGACGAGCCAGGCATGAGACTCGGGCACAAGAAAGCGCCCACTTTGGCGCAACGTGAGGTGCGCATCACCAATAAACTCGGATTGCACGCGCGGCCTGCGGCACAGTTCGTCAAACGCGTACGAAGCTTTCGATCGGAAATCTGGGTAGTAAAGGCGGGTAAGCGATATTCCGCCTCCAGCCTCATTGACATCCTGCGCGCTAATCTCGATTGCGGTGCAACGGCTGCGCTCGAGGCACACGGTGTCGATGCAGACGACGCTCTGGACGAGTTGGAGAAGTTACTCGCGGAGTTCCACGAGAAGGAAACTGACTAACGCAGGGGTCGCGCGACCAAAATTCCGCTGTCAGAACGGTAGCGATACAGATATTTCGAAAGCTCTGAGTCCACCACCACGCGACCGTAATTGCTTGGCGAAGAAGCGTGCATGAAATGCAAGACGCCGTCGCTTGTGCGCAATGCGAGACCGACATGGGCGGTGGAATAAAGTCCACCGCGGTCGCGTGAGATGATTCCGATAATGTCACCACTGCGCAGCTTCGATTCAATTCCTGCGACTTTGTTTTTCGGAATTTCGTAAAGGGAGCGTGAGGATACATTTGCTTCCATGCGCGCAAGGGGTCCGAGCAGCGAACGGTTCGCGGCGAGATAACGATAATGTCGCCAGCCCGCGCTCATCTCCCGCGCAGAATGTGGAACACTGCGTCCACCTAGATCGCGAGTCATGTCTTCTACAAGTCCCCTGCGATTATTATCGTAAAGCCAGTCCTCCAGGTAATGAAGACGCGAAAGATAATCGCCGGTGCATTCACCGCCTCGGTATCGATCCATCTCGATGAAATGCAGCAGACGTTCCGGAGTCCAGTTCGATTCCGGCTCGTTCAGCATTCGAGCGAAACTGAGGGCGATCTCGAAAAAGGTCCAGCAGTCCACGCCCTGAAAGTTTACTGAGGGCGACTCGATCCGGTTGTCGATCTCAAGAGTGAAATGTTTATAGCGTGTCCCAACCAAGGCCTGGCCTACCGCCGCGGTCCGTTCCCCAATCGGCAACGCTTTCCAATTCCCGGCTTTGGCCTTTGCGACCAGTCGATTGAACTGGTCCTGTCCTTTAAAGACAGTGCTGAAAGGCAAGTGCGATTGAGACGCGAACGCGACTGAAAAAAGCAGAAACAGGAGTATAAAGACTTTCCAACCTCGCATAACCCGCACAACTCAACGCGGAATGGATAAAGTTACAAGGGTTACAAAGTTAAAAAGCTTGAAACGTTAAATAGGCGCCGCTTCCGGCGCTTAATCGAACTTTGTAACTTTTTTAACTCTGTTAACTTCTCGACTGTCTCATATCCTTTAAGACTGTGCCCATTCATTTCCCAAAAAAGAGCCGGAGAAACATTGTTCGCGAATCGTCGGACGGTGCAATTGCCGAGCGTTCCACGCGAGTACGGCTGCGTCCGCCAACCGACTGGCATAAGCGCAATTTTCTTACCAGCGTCCTGATTCCGTCCCTTTTTATTAGGCGGGCGGGCGATCAGGCGCCCCGGCCGCCGCAATTCCCAAAAATTCGCGAAGGCGAGATTTGTATTACGTGGATCGGCCACGCGTCATTTCTTGTTCAGACTCACGAAGCCAATGTCTTGATCGATCCGAACTGGTCGAAGTGGATCAAGGTAATCAAGCGTTTGAAGCAGCCGGGCTTCGAGATTCATCATTTGCCATCGATTGATTTCGTCTTGGTGACTCACGCTCATTTCGATCATCTCGACCGGCGGACGCTGCGCCGCGTAGCGGCCGACCAGCCGATCGTTGTGCCGATGGGTGTAGGTAACCTGGTACACGATCTCGGCTTCCACATCGTGCATGAGCTCGATTACTGGCAGACGGTTGAGCTCGGCCCGCTCAAAATTTCGCTGACACCTTGTCATCACTGGGGCGCACGATTTCTGACGGATTTGCATCGCGACTTCGGTGGATTTGTCATCGCGGCAAACGGCCGCACCATTTTTCACTGCGGCGACAGCGCCTACTTTCCCGGCTTTAGAGAGATTGGCGATCGCTACGGGATTGAGATTGCGCTGCTTCCGATCGGTGCGTACGAAGCGCCAACTGGCCGCGAAGTTCACATGAATCCAGAGCAAGCGGTCAGGGCATTTCTCGAACTCGGCGCCAGGATGCTGATCCCGATGCACTACGGAACTTTTCGCCTCGGCTTTGAACCGTTGCATGAACCACCGCAACGTTTGCTCAAATCTGCCCGCGAACATGGGATTGAAGACAAGATCCTCGTGATGACCGAAGGGAAACCGGTCGTTCTCTAGTGATCTGTGATCCGTGACTTGTGAATCGTGAATTTGCAGGCGAACGCCGTTCACTGATCACCATTCGCCGATCACTTGGGCGGCGCGATTGCGCAGGCGCGCTCGGTGCCGGCGCAATCGTTGTCGCCTTCTGCCTCATCCTTCTCTGGCACAATCCGCTCGTTTTTTGGAACGACGACTATGAACTGTCTGTTCTGCCCGTGTTCGCAGACATGGCGCGCAGTTGGTCGGAAGGCCATTGGCCAATCCTAAGTCCCTATTCGTGGGTCTGCGGCAATCTCGCCGGGGAATTTCAGTACGGAGTGTTCTCGGTTTTTGTGAACGCAGTCATCATCGCCGTCTGGAAATTTCCGCTCACATTTCCTCAGCAAGCGGCTGCCGTGTCCGTCGCACACCTTTTTGCTCTGGGAATGGGCGCGTTTTTGCTCGCGCGCGATCGCCAATTTTCAGCTCCCTTGTCGATCTTTGTCGCGCTTGTCGTTTCTTTGAACGGTTGGATCATTTGCTGGGGCGCGACCGATTGGTTCGGTGCGCTTGGTGCTTTTACATGGCTGCCGTGGGCGTGGTGGGGCGCGGCGCGCGCACTCGATTCACAGCGAAGCAAATGGAGGTTCCTTTGGCCGGCGCCGTTTGTTTACCTCGTCGTGACCGGCGGATTTCCCTACACGGTTTTGATGCTACTCCTCTTGGTCGCATGGTTGGCAATCAAGTCGCTGGCCGAGACTCGAAGCATTTTGTCGGTTGTGCCAATGCTCTTTGGCGTGGCACTCGGCTTCGGGTTATCGGCCCCCGCGTGGCTCGCGATTCTCGATTTGGTTCAGGGTTCAGCACGCGAATTACAGCCAGCGAAAGCGCATTGGCAATGGCTTGTTCCACCAGCGGCTTTGCCCGGCCTCATCTTGCCATGCTGGACCGTTAATTGGGCCGATTTTTCCAATCGCTACTTGCCACACACGGCAACGGAACTGGCTTGTGGGCTTGTCGCTCCGGCAGCGCTGATTGCTGGATTGGCGTGGCGCGGACGCGTGCTCGTTATGCAAATCAAATGGGAGTTGACCCTTCTCTTGCTGGTGTTGTTGCTCTCAATGATCCCCACAGCTGGGCTTTTTCGTTGGAGTTTTCGTTGGCTGCCGTTTTTCCACTTGGTTCTCGCGATCTGTGCGGCAGAAGTGTTGCATCTGCGAGCGGGATCACCGATCCCGGCTACGGCGGCGCTCGTTCTCACCGCTGGTACGGCCGTTGCGATGCTAATGCTGCGTACAACTGGCTCCTACGCTTTTCCGCTCACATGGATTTTTCTCGGCCTCGCGGGACTTTGGTGTCTTTGGGAGATGCTGGTGCGCCATTCGGAACTTCAAAAATGGGCACCCGTGGCGATCACGTTTTCGGCGTTGCTCGCGACATATATCTGCATTCCGACGAACTGCGGCGTTCCCCAGTACAATTTCTCTCAGCAACTGCTTAAACCAACTCCGCTCGATCCAGCGCGCCTTTATCTCAGCATTTATCCGTGGGCGGAGCTTACTTATTGTGTATCAAACAAACCGGAGTCGGTTGGCGAAGTTCTGCGCCCGGGAAGTACACCAATGTGGGCCGGACTGCATTTTATAAATGGTTACAGCCCGATTCGGCCAGCTGGTGCGGCCCGGGAATTTGCGACTTCGATTCACGGTGAAATCAATCCTGGTGTCGGAAGTTATTTACTCAATGAGCAAGCTGGCAAGGATGGTGAACTAGCTTTGTTGGGCGTCGATGGAATTGTTGTTGCGCGAGAATTGGATATTACGCCCCAACCGAGTTCCGATTGGGACCTGTTTGTTTCAACAGACGAAGGACGAGTCTTTCATCGACGCGGCGCTCCATTCGCTCGAGTGCGATCGATAACTTCGATTAATTCGCGGCCTGGAGAGCAATTTGCCGCAGCAACTGTTTCGCGAATCGATGATTCCCGAAATCGAGTCGAAGTGGATGTGGATGTTCCCAACGGCGATCATCCGGCGCTGATCACTTTTTCCAGACCGTATTTTCGCGGATACGAAGCGCGGCTGGGCAATCGAAAACTTGTCGTCACGTCGTATCGCGGATTATTTCCAATTGTCGAAGTCCCACCTGCCGCTCATGGACGGCTTGCTCTTATTTATCAACCAGCCTGGTTGATTTTGGGAAGTGTGATCGCCGCCGCTTGCGCTCTTGTAATTCTGCTGACGTTCAGCTGCGGAAGCAGTGGCCGACTGACTCATTAAAGTGACCATGGTCGGACTCCAGCGTGTTTCGAAAGAGGAAGGCTCAAGGTTTCGCCCCTTTGTTCGAGCGAATCAGTCCGCTCTCTGGAAGCTCGCTTACTTTATTATCGCGGCATTTCTCTTTGCCGCAGCCGCACAAATGCGCTTTTCATTGCCGCGAGATCCGTTGGAAGATGGCGATCCCGGATATCTCTGGCCAGCTCTGATGAAATTGAGCGGCGGCACGTTCGCGCACATTCAAGGTCTAAACTTTCTGTACCCGGGCATGGTTTATCTGATCTTGCGGATCTGCGGGGATTTTCGGGCAATCTCGGTGATTCAACATATCCTCGGCTTGACCGCCGGTGCTTTGTTTCTCGCGAGCTGGAGCAGACTCGGCGATTTTTTTCCGAAAGCTCGTCTGAACCGCATCGCACACGAAGCAATCGGGCTTTGGGGTGCTGCCATCTATTTGCTCTCAAACACTCCCGTCTTGTTCGAAATGCTCATCCGATCCGATGCCGTATGCATGTTTTTCGAAACCTTGGTTTTTTGGCTAATAGTTCAATTCTTTTACTACCGGTTAATCTCGCCGAACGCACGGAAGGTAGTTATTTATGGCGTAGCAGTCATTGTAAACGCTTTCGTGCTTGCTTCGTTAAAGCCGAGTTTCACGCTCATGGCGCTCTTTGCCGCTACGTCCGTAACCTGGTTAATAGTCAACGCCAAGGGCAGTTTCGCCGGGAAGGTCGTATTCTTTGGTACAGCCATCCCAATCATCGTGGCACTGACTCTTACAGAGCACCATCTCAGGAGGAACGATCAAACCGTTAAAATGTTTCTCCCCGAGACGATCTTTGTAATCCACGCGAAAATTATTCATGCGCAGATGGCCGCCGACATAAAAAATACCGGGGCGGGCATTTACTCCCGTGATTGGCTGCGGGTCGCCTGTGATGATCTCGAGGCGCAAATTCAACGCAGCCATAATCTCTATCCCCAGAAGTTTCCCCTTCTGGGATTTTACCCGGAATACCTGAGGAATGGTAGCGCTGATCCGCTTCTCAACCGCTGGCGGCGTGAACTCGGCGATGAGCACTTTCTAAGATTCTTGAATTACTGGTATTGGCACAGCGTGGCGAGCCGTCCACTTGCGTTTGTTAAAAAGGTGGCTAGCCAAGTTGGGTTTTTCTATTCAACGAACTGCCCGGCGTTCAGCCTCGACAAAAATTTACCCTTGGCGTCGTGGGCTTATGCCGCCAGCCTTTCGAGGCTTTCTGAGCCCGAATCGCTGCATCTACTTGCTACACTGCCGGCCGGTCAAGAATTCCTGGCGCGTACCAAGAAGCTTCCTTTCACTAACATCCTCATTCACGAAAATAGACGAGTTCGGATGTGGAATATCTGGTGTGCGCGAAGTTATCTGGCAATTTTATTGCTGAGCGCCCCACTTGCAGGCTGGTTGCTGCTCAAGCGTGGCGGTTCGGAGCGGTTAAAGCTGCCAGCGTTTTTGGTTATTCTTTTTTATTCTGCCAATTTCGGAAACGTCTTTGCGATCTCGGTCGTTCACACGATGGAGGTTTGGCGCTACTCTGCTGTCCAGTTCATTGCGGCGCTGTTTGCGCAGTTTTGGGCGATCCGATGGTTGATGGAAATTGCTTTGATGAAGCTTGAGAAGATCAAATCGCAAACTCTTTCTCTTTGATCCAGTCAGCCCATGGCGAGGCGGCCAACCGCGCTACACTCTTCCAATGTGGGAGCTAACGATTGTCTCCATGTCTATCTTGTCGGCCAAAACCCTGGAATATATGTTCGCTGGTCGGAAACAGGGG
The DNA here is from genome assembly GCA_035472675.1 of Candidatus Dormiibacterota bacterium. Classification (GTDB taxonomy): domain Bacteria; phylum Verrucomicrobiota; class Verrucomicrobiia; order Chthoniobacterales; family UBA10450; genus Udaeobacter. Next base: position 755 of record DATIOX010000229.1, on the reverse strand, counting down.
CGAGAGGTTGCGCTCCATTAAGATTTTTGTATGCCGGAATTTCCTGCAACATCTGGAGCATTCGTTCGAAATAGCTCCACATTACGACAGTGCCGAAGATTCCATTGGCTGAGGTATTTTGCAGTAAAACGTGTTGAACATAGGCGACGCGCGATGGCGCTCCTGAACGTTTTTTGCCAGGTTTATCCGGGCTTGGACAAAAAATACTCCTCCCGCGACCCCGCTATGCCAGTGCTTCGAAGGATGCTGCAAAGCAAATGCGTTCCGCTGCGCTGAACGGAAGCAATGACGTAAGAAATTGCAGGGTTCATTGTGGGAATATGTCTGCAATTATTTAGTAAGCCTGACGAGTTAATTCAGGAACCTTGCGTGGGTAATTTTCGAAAATTTCTGAACGAACGCCGCCCAGTGTTGCGGACGAGGATTACAGCTTTTTTGGAGTTTCCAGCAATTCGATCACCCGTTTGAGCAAGCGCCCTGCGCCGCCGCCGTCAATACTGCGATGATCGAAGCTGAGTGTGATCTGGGCCTCGGTTCTCGGAACGAATTCCTTTTTCTGTTCGTTCCATGACGGAACTTTTTTTCCGGCGCCGAGACCAAGCAGCAATGTCTGGTCCGGCAGCGGAATTGGCGTGCCCCATTCCATTCCGAAAGTTCCGAAGTTTGAAACGGTTGCGAGGCCGCCGGCTTGCATGTCTGGCGAGATGCGTCGCTGGCGTGCCAAGTCGATGAGTTCCTTGTATTTCGTCGCAAGG
>DATIOX010000228.1:0-11080 GCA_035472675.1 Candidatus Dormiibacterota bacterium | reverse complement strand
AGTGGGACAAAAGGTTATTACGCGCATCCGCTCGGCGCGACCGGCGCGATCGAGGCGGCGCTTTGCGCGCTCGCTTTGGATCGGCAATGGATTCCGCCCACAATTAACCATGCAAATCACGATCCTTTATGTGATCTCGATGTTGTGCCCAATCACGGGCGCGAAGCCGAACTGATATATGTAATGAGTAACTCGTTTGGTTTCGGCGGAATTAATGCGTGTGTGGTGTTGGGAAAAAAGCCTGATTAGCAACGCGGTCTGTCATCCCGAGTCGCGCAGACGACGACGGACCTCCCAATCGAAGCTTGTGACACGCTGGATAATTGGAAGGGACATCAACGTCTTTATACGCGATCCTTCGCCCCGCTCAGGATGACACGCTGTTGGTGCGTGGAATCTATTCGTGCAACAGATTAGGCCGGTTTTCGCGCGTGCGTTTTATCGCCTGTTCTTTGCGCCACTTTGCGATCTCGGCATGATTTCCGGAAAGCAAGACCTCCGGGACTTTCCAATCGCGAAATTCTGCCGGGCGCGTGTACTGCGGAGCTTCGAGTAATCCGTGATTAAAACTGTCGTCTACCGCCGATTGGTCATGGCCAAGTGCCCCCGGCAATAAACGCACGATCGCATCGACAAGAACGACCGCCGCGATTCCCCCGTTAGTGAGTACGTAATCGCCGATGGAAATCTCCAGGTCCACCAAATGTTCAATCACACGGTGATCGACTCCTTCGTAATGGCCGCAGACAATGATGACATGCGGTTCCCGCGAAAGCTGTGTCGCCATTTCTTGATCAAACCGATGCCCGGCGGGCGACATCAGCACCACTCTCGATGCTTGATTTCGGAGATCTTCGACAGCCGCAAAAATCGGCTCTGGTTTCATGACCATTCCCTGGCCGCCGCCGAAGGGTGCGTCGTCCACAATATGATGCTTATCCGTGGTCCAGTCCCGCAGGTTATGGATTCGAAGATCGACAATCCCATGTTCTTGCGCGCGTTTCATGATGCTTTCGCCAAGAGGCGCGCGACAGATATCGGGAAACAATGTCAGGATGTCGATCTTCATCAAAAGGAAAACGTCCGACGTTCAACGCTCAACGTCCAATCACGAAACTGTAGCGGCGTGACTGCCGAAATCGGCTCTCGTAAGCGTCGCTACAATTATATTACTCGACGATCTCGAGGATCGCACGTTGGCCATGGCGCGCGGCGGAACTGGCGAGCAATGCACGAATAGCTTGCACGGTCTGGCCGCCGCGACCAATGACGCGTCCGACGTCTCCTCGTCGAAGTTGCAGCTTAAAGACGGTTGTCCTGCCGCTCGGAATTTCCGTAAGGACCATATCGTCAGGAAATTCGATCAGCTGCCGAATGACGAACTCCAGAAACTCTCTCATGCGCCAGAAAGACTAACAACGAATCCGCCTTCGCACAATAGCTACGGCGTTGACAGGTGAACACGAATAAACACGCATCTTCGCTTCCCGGCGCGCTGCGGTGTCCGCTATCCTCAGCGAATCACGCTGTGAAGATAAATATTGCCGGCGCGAACCGACCCTTGTTGACCGCACGTGCCGATACTAACCGGTCTGTTCAATCGAAGGCGACGGCTCTCCTTGCGTCGGTTGTGAGCTTTCTGCCTCCACTCGGGGTGACGGCTCAGCGGTTGTCGTCGTTGCTTTCTTATTTTGTTTTATCAAGCTACGCACCGTATCGGATGGTTGTGCGCCTTTGCTGATCCAGTATTCGACCCGATCAACGTTCAATGTACTATTGTGACCGGGTTTCTTTGGATCGTACGCGCCAATGATCTCGATAAATTTCCCATCGCGCGGGCTCCGCCTGTCAGCCACTACCACTTTATAGTAAGGGCTGTTTTTCGTTCCTTCTCTGCGTAATCTGATTGAAACTGCCATGTTAACTTCTCATTCGCGCCAGTTGCGCCATCATCTTTTTCATTTTGCCCGCGCTTTTCATCATCTTCCGCATCTGATCAAAGCGCCGTAGCAAATCGTTTACCTCCGTGACCGTGCAGCCGCTGCCGCGTGCGATGCGCTGACGACGCCGCGCATTCAAAATGTCGGGACGCGTCCGCTCTTCGTTCGTCATCGAAAGCACGATGGCTTCCGTGCGCTTAAGCTGCTTCTCGTCAACAGAGAGGCCTTGCACATTACTCATGCCGGGCAACATGCCAAGAATATTCTCCAGCGGCCCCATCCGCCGCATCATCTTGAACTGCGCCAGGAAATCATTGAAATCGAATGAAGCCGTGCGCAGTTTCCGCTCCAATCGGGCGGCCTCTTCTTCATCGACCGCTTCCGCCGCCTTTTCGACCAGACTAACGACGTCGCCCATGCCAAGAATCCGGCCGGCCAGCCGCTCCGGAACAAAGACTTCAAACTGATCGAGCTTTTCCCCGGTTCCTGCGAACTTGATTGGCTGCCGTGTCACTTCGCGCATGGACAATGCCGCGCCGCCTCGCGCGTCGCCGTCGAGCTTCGTTAAAATGATTCCTGTGATCGACAAAACGTCGTTAAAACGGGATGCAACGCTGACTGCTTGCTGGCCGGTGGCGGCATCAACCACCAGTAACGTTTCCTGCGGATCTAAGAATTCTTTCAGTTTTTTTAGTTCCTGAATCAGCGCGTCGTCGATCTCCTGGCGACCCGCTGTATCGAAGATTTCGACAACAGGCGCACCTGGCAGTCGCGCGCTGGCAGATGTGTCAGCAGCCGCACGCTGCACATTCTTCTCGCCCGGGTCGGGAGTGAATACCGCGACGTCGATTTGTTTCCCCAGCGTTACCAACTGTTCGATCGCCGCGGGCCTCTGCAAATCGCACGCGATTAAAACTGGCGTGCAACCCTGCTTTTTCAGAAGACGCGCCAGTTTGGCAGACGAAGTTGTTTTGCCTGACCCATTAAGACCAACAATCAAAACACGGCCTGTATCTCGGAGATTAACCGGCGCGGTGTCGCCTCCGAGCAAGGCAGTTAATTCGTCGTAGAAAATTTTTACGATCTGCTGGCCCGGCGTAATACTGCGAAGAACGGCTTCTCCAAGCGCTTTCTCTTTAACGCGTGCAATGAATTTTTTGGCGACTTGAAAATCGACGTCGGCTTCGAGCAAAGCCAGCCGGACGTGGCGTAACGCGGTATCGACGTTCGATTCACTGATCGTGCCGTGTCCACGCAGCTCCTTGAAGACGTCCTGAAGTTTGTCAGAGAGCTGGGAAAACATGACAAAAATTAGAAGGCGCGAGGCGTCATTTCCGGGCGGCGCGCGCGTCTCGCATGTTGGTTTCGGCGTCGCGCCGAAACGGTCTTTCCTTGCGCGACATTCGACTGTGACATTTTAGCTTGAACAAAGTTCGCGATCGCGAGGACACGCTCGCCAGCACGCGGAGACGCATGCGCTCCCCGAACCACGCCGAGCTTATTTTTTAGGCGTCGGTATCGGCGAGGTCCCTCCAGCCGCGCCCTCTTCAATTCCGAAAGTCCAATGCGCTTCGACCTTTTTCCCCTGCGATTTCGCGCTGATAATCACGCTGCACGATTTCTCGTGCAACTTTTGCGTCACTTGGTATGACACCGTACCGGATTTCGGATCATAATTCGCAGGAACAACACCGAGACCGCTCACGCGCAGTTGGACGCTGCCAGGCTCGATCGCGCCAATCGGACTGAGGTTAGCCTTAATTAGAGGCAGTGCCGTGCGCACTGTTTCGCCATCTGCCGGTTGCGTCGAGAGATCCTTCGCGCCAACTTCGGCAACCGCTGCTCCCCCTCCGGTTGAGGTGGCGATCATTTTTACAGCATCTTCAAATACCTTGGGCTTGTTCGCTTCAATCGCATAACGACCGATCGAATCGAGTGGCGACGTAAAGGTGATCGGCTGACCGTAAACCGTAAACATCGCCTCGTAACCGGACTTTCGGGCAATCTCTTTAACGTGCTCGTTATAATTCCCGAACGGTACAGCAAAGCAATTCACTTTGATGCCCAGCCGCTGCTCGAGCAGTTGCTTGGAGCCGACTACTTCGTTTTGTATCCATTGCTCATATGGGGGCCCAGTTAGTTTCGTCCTGGTTTTCTTCCCTCCGGTACTCGCGAGCATGATCGTATGCCCTTCGCGCAAGTCCTGATGCGTCGCAGAATGCGCCTCAATGTCCACGCCATTGTCGCGCATATCCGCGAGCTGTTCCCAAGTAATCGCTTCCCCGCCGCCTAACGAGCCGCCCCGCACGCCTTCGGTGTAAATGAACATGGTGAACGGGTAACCATATTTTTTCATGATCGGCCACGCGACTTCGTATTGCGATTTCCAGCCATCATCGAAAGTAACGACGGCTGAGCGCGGTGGTATATTCTTTTCGCCCCTCTTCCAGGCGAGCAAATCCTGCATTGAAATGACTGTAATGCCGCGGTCCTTTAATTCCTTCATCTCCGCTTCAAACGCGGCAGGTGTGATCTCGGTCCCGGGATAGCGGATCTTGTCCACCAAACGGTGATAACAAAAAATGAGTACCTGGGCCGTTTGATCGACCACCGGCTTGGTTATCTTTGGAGATGCCGCCGCTAGTGGAGTTGCAACCGGTGCCGGCGATGAGGCGCTCGCCTGCTGCGAGCTCGAGGAGACGTTCTCCTTCTTGCACATCGAAAGGTTCAGCGCAAGAAACAAAGGGAGAATCGCAAATCGGATTATCATAAAAGAAGTAAAGGCTTTATGCGTGGCAGCACAAAATACAAGTGCTTTTTGCAACTGCGATCAATAGACAGCCCCTTACCCAATTACGTTGCCTCCTTTAAGCTTCGCGCGAAAAATTCTTTGGTAGAAGACGTATTTTTTGCTATAAAATCAGAATGCCGCGCCAGATCACTCGTCTCCTTGCAATCGCTTTTTTCGCTTCATTGGCTGCTTGCAGTACCGTCACGACTACCGGGGTTAAAAACACGAGCAAGACTTTCAATACTGTGGTGGTGGACGCCGGCCACGGGGGAAAAGATAGCGGCGCATATCGCCGTTACGGTCCGGCGGAGAAGATGGTTGCTCTCGATGTTGCCCAGCGTCTTAACCGCAAACTGCGCGAATCTCAGCTGAAAACGGTGATGACCCGGTCCTCGGATGTGTTTATCGAATTGAACGACCGCGTGGCAATCGAGAATGCGCAGAAAAACGCGATCTTCGTGAGCATACACTTTAATGATTCGCGCAAGCGCGGCATTCGCGGATTCGAAACATACTATCATTCGGGCACTTCATTCGATCTGGCGAATAGTATCCAACAAAAACTGGGGACGATTCCCCACTCGGCTAGCCGCGGGGTGCACACGGCAAATTTTCGCGTGCTACGCCTCGCGACCTGTCCAGCGGTCCTCGTGGAATGCGGGTTCTTAAGTAATCGCAATGAAGGGGGTCAGGCGCGTGATTGGGAATACCGCGAACTCCTCGCGGACCGAATCGCGGAAGCAATTGTCGAACAACGGTTCGGCGCCGGTGTTTACCGTGGGTCGACGCAAGTAGCTGCAGAATCGCAGCCACAATCGGCGCCTCCCAGCGGCGGGCCGGGCCTCGCGCCAGGGGCTGGGCATCGCTAGAATTCCTTTCCGCGCTCTTCGCCACCGAGTGCGGCAAGCACGATCAACATCAGAAAGATCACTAGCGCAAAAAGCGCCAGCGCCTTTGCATAATCCGGATGCCCGCTTGCATCATGGAAATGATCGGCCAACCGGGCTTCAACAACAGCCGTGTTGGCGGCAAATAAGTTTCCAAGTTGATAGGCAAGGCCGGGGAACGTTCCCCGCACTGCGCCGGGCGAAAGTTCATTTAAATGCACAGGAACAATTCCCCAGGCGCCTTGCACCATGAATTGCATGGCGAATCCGCCGATTACAAGAAGCGCAAAGCCCAGCGGGAAAACCCAGAGGGGAATAAGGACGATTCCAAATACGGTAGTCAGAATAATCGAGCGCCGGCGTCCCCATTTTTGCGACAGATGACCAACCACTGTTCCGCCGCAGATTCCGCCAACGGCGTAGATGATCCCGGTCGCGGCCTTCTGCGTCACGCCATAGTGGCGTTGTTCACCGAGAAGAGTTTGATACATGTCCTGGGTCCCATGCGACATCGCGTTGAACGCCGTCATCAATAAAATGACGTAAAGAAAGAGACCCCAGTGGCGTTTTAGGACAATCAGCAGATCGCTCCAGAAATTACTCGCCTCGCGCTGCCGCCGCAGCCAAACCGGCGATTCCGGTACGTGCGCACGGATGTACAGCACTAGAAACGCGGGCAAAGCTCCCGCTACGAAGAGACCGCGCCACCCGAAGAACGGAAACACGATCCAATACACAACGGCCGCCAGCAGATAACCGAACGCGTACCCTTGTTGTAAGATTCCAGAGAACAATCCGCGCGCTGCGGTCGGCAGCGATTCCATCGCCAGCGAAGCGCCAAGGCCCCATTCTCCGCCCATGCCGATTCCGTAAAGCCCTCGGAAAATCAGTAGCCAGGTGAAATTCGGAGAAAACGCGGTGAGCAATTCCATGAGAGAATAGAAGATGATGTTGATCATCAGCGGTATACGCCGCCCGAACCGGTCGCCAAGCAATCCGAAGATGAACGCGCCCACCGGACGCATGGCCAGCGTAAGCGTGATCGCGTAGCTCATCTCGGCGATGCTCTTGCCAAAATCGCTGGCCATTTGCACCATCACGAACGTGAGCAAGAAAAAATCAAACGCATCCAGCGCCCAACCCAGGAAACAAGCTAGGAACGTGTTGCGTTGATTGCGGTCGAGCGATTGGAAAAGCCGCACGGCTTCCATCGGACACTCACCTAATCGTCACTTCCAGAGAAGTCGAGACGAATTGGAAATGACGGAATCCGAATGTCTAATGACGAAATAATGAGGAATGACCAAACGAGAAACAATCACTGCCACATTGTTTCGTCATTTGAACTCTGGCTTCTTTCGTCATTCGTCATTCGAGCTTCGTCATTCATTGTCACGCAACTACCCAACATTGGCGTGCCTCACTCGATTACGAGCATGAGCAGAAGCACGCGCATAATTGTTTATGACACATCTACGCATCATGATACGTCAATTTGTTTCTTGATTCGCCAGGGAAACGCTCTTTAGTTCCCCGGACAATCATGGCAACAAACGATCTCCATCCGTTGGAAGCGCTCCTGCGCGAACGCATCGTCTTTCTCGATGGCGCCATGGGCACGATGATCCAGCAGTACAGGCTCCCCGAAGCGGAGTATCGAGGAAAGCGGTTTAGCGATTGGAAAGGCAAAGACCTCAAGGGCAGCCTGGAGCTGCTCAATTTAACTCGGCCGCAGGTCGTCGAGGAAATTCACACCGCTTATCTCAATGCGGGCGCAGACGTTATCGAAACGAATACGTTCAGCGGAACAACCATCGGCCTGCACGATTTTCTGTTTCAGGGCGAACCTACACGTGGTCGCAAAGATCAGGGATTCTTTCAGGGCGTAGTGGACGATGTCGATCTTCGCGCGCTCGTTCATGAAATTAATTCTGAGGCGGCCAGGATCGCGCGACGCGCCGCGGATCGCGTCGCGAATGAAACCGGCCAGCAACGATTTGTTGGCGGATCCATGGGGCCTCTTCCGGTCGCTGGTTCGATTTCACCTGACGTAAACGATCCGGCGTTTCGCGCGGCCTCATTCGAGCAACTTCGCCAAACTTACTTCGATGAAGCGAAAGCGCTCCTTGAAGGCGGCGTCGATCTACTCATTGTCGAGACGATTTTCGACACACTCAACGGAAAGGCTGCGCTGTTCGCTATCGCTGAGGCATTGGAAAAAACCGGACGCAACGTGCCGTTGATGATCTCGGGCACTGTGATCGACAAATCCGGGCGAAACCTGAGCGGGCAGACCGTTGAAGCGTCGCTCATATCGATCGCACATGCGGAACCGCTGATCTTTGGTTTGAATTGTTCGCTCGGTCCGGATGAAATGGAACCGTTTGTGGAAGAGCTGGCGCGCGTTTCGCCGTACTACATGAGTGCGTATCCGAACGCTGGTCTGCCGGATCCGCTGTCGCCGACCGGCTTTCCGGAGACAGCCGAGATTTTTGCACCCAAGGTCGCGAAGTGGGCAGAGAACGGCTGGCTCAACGTGGTCGGCGGTTGTTGCGGCACGACGCCGGAGCACATCCGAGCGCTCACGAAACTGGTGCGTGAATTTCCGCCGCGCGTCGTGGAAAGGACAGTCAGCTCTACATGATTCTGCGACTTTCCGGGCTCGAACCGTTGAAGATTACGCCGGAGTTCGGCTTCGTTGTCATCGGCGAGCGCACCAACATCACGGGATCGCCGAAGTTTTCGAAGCTGATTCTTGCGGGCGATTTCGACGGGGCTCTGGCTGTAGCGCGTCAGCAGGTGCAGGGCGGCGCTAACCTTCTCGACGTGAACATGGACGAAGGGATGATCGACTCGGAGGCGGCCATGGTTCGATTCCTGAATCTGATCGGCAGCGAACCAGAGATCACGCGGATTCCAATTGTGGTCGACAGCTCGAAGTGGAGCGTCATCGAAGCAGGGCTCAAATGCCTGCAGGGAAAAGCAGTGGTGAACTCCATCAGCCTGAAAAACGGCGAAGAAGATTTTCTCCGGCAAGCCAGATTAATCAGGCGATATGGCGCTGCCACCATCGTGATGGCGTTCGACGAGCAAGGCCAGGCTGATAATTTGCAGCGCAAAATCGAGATTTGTACGCGCGCTTACGATCTTCTGACCAAACACGCGAATTTCCCGGCGAGCGATATCATCTTCGATCCAAATATTCTGACTGTCGCGACCGGGCTTGAGGAGCATCGTAATTACGGGGTCGATTTCATCAACGCGACCCGCTGGATCAAGAACAATCTCCCGGGCGCGCGCGTCAGCGGCGGCGTAAGCAATATTTCATTTTCGTTTCGCGGAAACAACACCGTCCGCGAAGCGATGCACGCCGCGTTTCTGTTTCATGCGATTCGCGCAGGGCTTGACATGGGAATCGTCAACGCAGGGCAACTTGCGGTTTATGAAGAAATCGAGCCCGAACTGCGAGAGCGCGTCGAAGACGTGCTGTTGAACCGGCGAGACGATGCAACCGAGCGGTTAGTCGATTTTGCGGAAAACGTAAAAGCAAAAGATAAGACTCCAGTCGCCGATAAAGCATGGCGAAAAGAGCCTGTCGAAGAGCGTCTGAAACACGCGCTAGTCAAAGGCATCACCGATTACATCGACGTCGATACGGAGGAAGCACGTCAAGACTGCAAACGACCACTCGACGTGATCGAGGGGCCACTCATGGCCGGGATGAGCGTGGTCGGCGACTTGTTCGGCTCCGGAAAAATGTTTCTACCACAGGTGGTGAAGAGTGCACGGGTAATGAAGAAAGCTGTCGCCTATCTGATGCCGTTCATGGAAGCAGAGAAATCTGCCGGGGCAAAACCGCAGGGGCGCATCGTGATGGCGACGGTAAAAGGCGACGTCCATGACATCGGCAAAAACATCGTCGGGGTAGTGCTGCAATGTAACAACTACGAGGTCTTGGATCTCGGTGTGATGGTGTCGGCCGCAAAGATTCTGGAAACAGCGCGAGAGAAACAAGCGGACGTGATCGGCCTAAGCGGGCTGATTACGCCATCACTGGACGAGATGGTGCATGTAGCGCAGGAAATGGAGCGTGAAGGATTTCGTTTGCCGCTCTTGATCGGGGGGGCAACCACGAGCCGGGCGCACACCGCGGTCAAGATCGCGCCGCATTACCGAGCGAGCACCGTGCACGTGCTGGACGCTTCACGCGCCGTGGGTGTTGTAAATTCGCTGCTGAAGGAAGAATCGAAAGCCGAATTCGACGCGAAAACGCGCGAAGACTATGCGCGGTTGCGACGGGAGCATGAAGCGAAAACCCGGAAGAAAAGATTAATAACACTCGACAAAGCGCGCGCGAACCAGACGCGCATTGGTTGGAGTGAATACACCCTGCCAAAGCCAGACTTTCTTGGAGTTCGCGTTTATGCGAGCGAGAGGCTTTTCAGCGAGCGTGCCGAAAAGGCCACGCTAGGCGCGCACGCTTTCCAGAAGGTTTCGCTGCGCACGCTGGCCGAGTACATCGATTGGTCGCCGTTTTTTCACGCGTGGGAATTGCGCGGCCGTTATCCGGCGATTTTTGAAGACCCAAAGCTTGGCAGACAAGCGCGCGAACTTTTCGACGATGCGCAGGAGCTTCTCGATCAGATCGTCGCGAAAGACCTGCTGGTCGCACGTGGCGCGCACGCCTTTTGGCGGGCAAACTCAATTGGCGATGATGTTGACCTTTATGCTGACGATGAGCGCACAAAGAAGTTTACGACGTTCTATTTCCTGCGGCAGCAAATGCAAAAGCCAGCGGGACAATTTAACCATTGCCTGGCGGATTTCGTAGCGCCAACCGACCCGGATCATGGACCACAGCTACAGGATTATCTTGGCGGATTTGCGGTTTCAATTCACGGTGCAGACGAACTCTCGGAAGAATTTAAGCGTCAGCATGACGATTACAGCGCCATCATGGCCAAAGCGCTGGCGGATCGGTTAGCGGAAGCGTTTGCCGAATATCTGCACAAACAAACGCGGATTGCGTGGAGATTCGGGCGCGACGAACAACTGTCGCAGGCCGATCTTATCCGCGAAAAATATCGCGGCATTCGCCCGGCTGCCGGTTATCCCGCGTGTCCCGATCACGCAGAGAAACAAACGTTATTTGATTTGCTGGATGCTGAAAACAACGCCGGCGTAAGGCTGACGGAATCATTTGCGATGCATCCCGGCGCAAGCGTGAGCGGACTTTACTTTTCGCATCCCGAGGCAAAATATTTCGGAGTAGGCCAGATTGGACACGACCAAGTCGTGGATTACGCGACCCGGCGCGGAGAATCGGTGCCCGCGGTGGAAAAGCGCCTCGCCCCTAACTTGGATTACGACGTCTGATGCGATCAGACGTCGGGGCGAGAGGATTTGAACCTCCGACCTCGTGGTCCCAAACCACGCGCTCTACCAAGCTAAGCTACGCCCCG
>DATIOX010000227.1:0-14357 GCA_035472675.1 Candidatus Dormiibacterota bacterium | reverse complement strand
AAGGTAAAGTGACGAGGGTAGGAGCGAGTGAGCTGGGCTGCGAACGAGTCTCAAAACCGAGCGCGCCTGCGATGGTGACCGCGGCGTTGCTACAAGGGTGTGCGCAGGTTTGCGTCCGCGTTTCCGTTTATTTTCATTGTGTGTTTCAGACCGACTTTCAGCCTTTGTTCTTCGGAGTTTTTGCCCGGCGAAGTTGGCAGAACTCTCCTACGATCCAACGTCCATTCCTTGCACAACACAAGCAGCATCGGGATGCGTATTCCTGTTTGTGCATAAGAAGCGCATTGCTGTAACGTTCCCGCCGTTGTCATGGATCCGGCGACATTTTTTCCCGAACGAGACCAATGGAAACGCCTTTGACGCCGCTGGAATTTGCTCGCCGCGCGCGCAAACTCTATCCCGAACGTGTCGCCGTGATCGATGGCGACTCGCGCTGGACCTATGCGCAGTTTCTCGATCGATGTGATCGTTGGTCGGCGGTTTTGCAGAAAGTTGGAATCCGCTCACGCGACCGCATCGCCTATCTTTCACCGAATACTCACGCGCAGCTCGAATCGTTCTATGCCGTCCCGCAAGTCGGCGCTGTGCTGGTGCCGTTAAATTATCGCCTGACGGCGGAGGACTTCGTTTACCTGATCAACCATAGTGGTTCGCGAATGGTTTGCGCAGACCGCGAGTATCTTGCCACGATAGACAGCATCCGGTCCCGCCTTCCATGCGTTGAACACTTCGTCGCCCTGACCGGAGAAGGCGAGGAGTGGCTCGACTATCAAGCAATGGTCGACTCGAGCTCGGCTGGATTTGCGCGGCCAGAAATTCACGAGACTGATCTGCTCACAATTAATTACACCAGCGGCACCACCTCGCGTCCGAAAGGTGTGATGATCACTCACCGCAATGCCTGGATGAACTCTATCGGCACGCTGCTCTATGCGCCGATGACCTGTGCGGATCGTTATTTGTGGACACTGCCAATGTTTCACGCCAACGGCTGGACTTTCGTCTGGACGGTGACGGCCGCGGGAGCGAGTCACATTTGCCTGCGCAAAGTCGAGCCTCGCGCCGTCTTCGAATTGATGGCGACCCAGCAGGTCACAATACTGTGCGCAGCGCCGACGGTTTTGATTTCGTTAGCAAATGCGCGAGATGTCCGTCACCTCGCGCCAAGAGGAATTCGGGTTGTCACGGCCGGTGCGCCGCCCGCAGCCTCCACCATCCAGCGACTCGAAGAAGAGTTGGGCTGGACGATCATCCACCTTTACGGATTGACCGAAACAGCGCCGTTCATCACCGTCTGCGAGCCGCGGGCAGAACATGCGCCGCTTTCGATTAGCGAACGGGCCGCGATCAAAGCCCGTCAGGGGGTGGAGTTAATTACGTCCGGTGAGTTGCGTGTAGTGGACAGTGAGGGCAACGACGTCCCGCTGGATGGCGTTACCCAGGGCGAAATCATCGCCCGCGGCAACGTGATCATGGCCGGCTACCACAACGACCCGGAAGCGACCGAGCAGGCTTTACGCAGCGGATGGTTTCATACCGGCGACGCCGCAGTCGTGCATCCGGATGGTTACATCGAAATCCGCGACCGTCTGAAAGATGTCATTATAAGCGGCGGCGAAAACATTTCTTCTGTTGAAGTTGAAGGCGTGCTTTTGCGACACCCGGCTGTGGAGGAGGTTGCGATTGTCGGGTTCCCGGATGAACACTGGGGTGAGGCGCCGCACGCCTTCGTTGTCCTCAAGCAAGGCGGATGCGCAGATGAGCGCGACCTGCGCGACTTTGCGCGCGCGAACCTCGCGCACTTTAAGGCGCCGCATAGCGTGACCTTCGTCAAAGAGCTACCCAAAACTGCCACCGGCAAGATTCAAAAATATGTTTTGCGAGCGCAACGGACTGCGATCGCTCCGCAGTGAGGCAATTCTCCTCCGTTATTTTGGGCGACAGTTTTTGGGAAATTTGTAATGGCTTATTCCTGTTCGGGCACAAAAGAAGCGTTGCTCTAACATTCACGCCGTCGTCATGGATCCGGCCGCTTTTCTCAGCTGAAGCGGCGCAAGGTTTACAGAGTTGCTGCTGCGTACGTTATCGTAGCGTGGCTGCTGATCCGATCGCGTTCAGTTTTTACTCAATGAAGAACTCGCGCGCTCTTTTCAAGACTTCGTCGAGTTTCGCTTCGTTAACTTTTCCAACCGAGTGAAGAATGACGTGGTGTTCAACGCTGAACAGGCGTTGCGGACGAATGAAGCAAGGGTGCTCGAGTTGGCCGCGTTCACAATCGCTTTTATCCAACGGAACTGAAAAACCATCGGAGTGCGCGCGGCTGGTGATTTGGCAGAGAATCAAATCCGCGCCTGGAAGATCGGCAATCACAAAAGCCGGCCGGCGCTTTCCGCTATCGGTTCGTGGAAACGGTACGACAACGATTTCGCCGGCTACAGGTTTGACCATGCGGCCTCCTCTTCTGGCGAGTTCCAATCGCGCGCGAGAACAGATTCGCTCAGCTCGGCGCCGTTGAACGGCTCATCGACCTCTTCATCGATCGGTTGATTCGAGCGTTGCCCACGCTCTCGCCCTCTCGGGCCTTCCCGTCTATCTTGCCTTATCCCAGTTCGGCTCGGTTCAGGCATGTTCATCAACGTGTTATTACGCCAATCCTGTTACCGTCGCTAGCAATCAATTCGGTTTCGACCAGAAGACCGAAGTCAGCGGGCAATGTGCGCGCTACGCGGAATTATCCGGCAGGAATTTGGAGTATTCCGTAACCATTCTTCGTTCGCTCCGGTCATTTTGTTTTATGGGAATTTCGAATCGTCTTAAATCCGTGAAGGCGTGGCTAGGTCCGCTCTGGCTTGGCTGTGCGATCTTCAGCTCTGGCTGCGCTAACGACGAAGGTTCGTCAGACGATTCTTCGCAGCATCACCGACATCATGGCGGCGGTGGCGGCGGCGGACGTTATGGACATGGACAAGGTGGAATGTTCGATCAATCGAATCCTTCCGGTTCGCCATCCCAGGTGCCGGGACAATAACAACTACGCCTTCGAATAAATCTCGGCGCCCGCGCTCGATGGACTCGCGGGCTTTATTTCAAGCCGATTTTAAAAGCGATCAGATTTGACCACGAAAGCCACGAAAACCGCATGGTAATTCTTGCTTCGGACTTCGTGATCTCTGCTTGCCACGCCATAACGGTAGCGAAGGCGGGTGGTGAAAGATCAGAGGGCTATTCTTTAGTTAACGAATAGCGCACGCGTTTCCTTAAACCCCTCGTCGAATTTCGCGGCGGTCACCTTTGAAACTCGGGCGTCACCCACACTTCCTCGCTGCAACCGTCGCAGCTTTACCTTGATCGCTCCGCACTGCCTCGTGCTCGCGCCAGCTACCCTAGCTGCGTTGCCGTCTACCCGCGCGATTTCCCAAACGCGCGTGTTCTATGTCGCTCATCGCATTCGCTCCATTCCAACTGATTGAAGAATGATGTGGTGTCGACGGTGAGAAGTCGTTGCGGACGAATAAAGCATTGGTGGGTGAATTGGCCGCGTTCGAAATTGGTACCATCCAGCGGAACGGCAAAAGCATCGTAATGGAACTCCCGAATTGTTGCTTCGCCGTTCGATCTTTAGATCATGCTTCAGACGCAGGAAAAGATCATGGACGTTAGTTTGTATTACTGTGTCCCTCGGAATGCGATTGCACGTCTTTAGAGCGCATATCGAGCACAAGTTGCGCGCCGAAGTTTTCCGTTTTCCGAGCGCGCGATCCTGAACTACTGGCTCTGCCTGATAGCTTGCTGAAAGTTAAACTGCTTCGCTTCGGCTCCGGTTACAGGCGTAAATTGTGGATCATTCGATTCGTCGCCAAGCTTGAACATTCTTGCTTGGAAAACAAGCGGGATACTTTTTCCAGTTTGTAGAAAATTGTTTTTTCCCGAATACGTAACTTTCACCTTGAGATCACCATATTGAAGAATGTTTGCACCTACGGAACTGTTTACCGAATTGTTAAAGCCGACCGACACCTTGTCACCGCGTAGAACTCTGTCCACGAGAACAAAGCGAAAGCTATCTCCTGCGTAATCGTGAGCCAATCGCTTCCGCCATTCTCGCGACTTTTTGTTGTCGATATTTAGCAGGTTTTCTGCGTCAGCCGTTTCGCGCGCAACCTTATCCAATTCAGTCGTCGTACCGCGCGCAATTTCAGACTTTAGATTTGCGGTTGCGCCTGCAATCTTTGCAACGTCGGCTGAGAACTCGATATCGGTATCCGACGACAAGCTGGTCTGCTGTTTATCAATAGTTGGACCGACGTCCTTAAGCGACGTGGGGATCCTAAGGGGACTCAGCGCTGTTAGAGTCCCTTGCGTCCGATCCCACACAAAAACCCATCCGAGGTCGTAAATTCCCGAGTTAAGATAGCCGGTGTCCAATTTTGCATATGACAAAGGAACATTCGCGGTGCGGGTCTGCGCGCACCCACATAAGATTGCCGTTAATATGATCAGTCCGAGGGTTCGCTCTTTCATAATCCGCCTTTTTACCAGAAACAATGCAAGTGAACAGCCTGTTATGCAGGATGGTAATCGTGCAGAGAACCAGGGAATGCTTGTGCCTCATTCATGCCACAACTGAGAGCCGTGTCCGCGAGACACGCTGCTTCCTTTTTCAGGTGAGTTCCAATCGCGCAAGAATAGATTCGCTCAACTCAGCGCCGTTAAGCGACTCGTCGCGCGCGTTCTGCGTTCCAAATCAGCTCAGAGCAATAAATCGCCTCGTCATTTCACCTCCGCCGTCGGGGCGCTCGCTTGCTGCAGCCACACACCGCGAAACGAGTTATCCGGGTGATCCGCCCCCTTTGGACGTTTTCCGTCGTCGCTAAGAATCAATATCCTGGCCTTGTCACCTTGACCCACTATCACGATCGCCTCGGGATTGAGGTCACCGAAATCAACACCGACGTCTTGGGGGTCAGTGCCGGGCTTCCAAGAAAAGACTCGGGAGGGCTTCGCGCCCGGTTCGAATCGATCGTCGAAATCGCCGGCAATGATCAGGAAGCCGTCGCCCCAGGCAACCATATCTCGAACACCCAATCCGCCGAGCTTAAGAGTCACCGGATCGCCGAGTTGAGCGCGAGCACCTTCCTTGATTATCTCCATGGGTTTAAGCAGCGGCACAAGCAACGCCTCTTTGGCCTTAGTCTTTGGATTTCGAAATCCGATCCATAGCTTGTCGCCATCCGCGGCGAGCGATTCAATATTCAGCGCGCCTTCATCCTTTGGCGCCAAGGTGGCAGCTTTGCCGAGATCGAACGGCGCAAGCGCCGAATCGTTTACCAGATCATCGAGAAGCTTTGTGTAAACCTTTCCTGCGATCTCGAGCTTCGCGTCTTTGCCCGACCCGCTAAGTTTCGTTGCGAACAGGACCTGACGTTCTTTTTTCTCCTCCGCATTTTTGTTTCGCCCGTGCGAACCAATCCAGAAGATCAGGTCGCCAATTTTCGCCGCGCCTTCGAGGTCGCACTCCTTGATGTTTTCTACTCCGAGCGCGCTCTTCACCGCCGCCTCTACTCCCACGTCTAACTTCTTGGGTAAAAGACCCCCGTAGACATCGTACAGACGAAATTCGTTATCCTCGTCCGTGGCGCCTACAAAGAATCCGTCGCCGACATCAGCGGCGGCAGAACCGTCAACTGCTCCTTCAAACAAGACCGGTGTACTAAGTGAGAACTCCCCAGCTGAGACCGTGACGCAGCATGAGAGAACTATTGCGAGTAAGAGCGAGATTGCCGCGGTCGAGGCCAAAGCTCCGTGCCGGTTAATTGATACACGGGGAAGGACGTTGAAAGATTCCTGGAAAGAGGACGATGGATCGTGTTTCACATTCGTATTGCTGGCACAGTTATAGGTCTCTAGCTGAAGGCGCCGATTGCCTCATTTTAGCGCTTGACGCCTAAGACACCAGCATCGGTGAGAGCTTTCATTTCCTTCTTTGGCGTTGCGATTCGCTCCGCATAAGTTTGCATCATCGGTCGCGGAAGTCACGAGTCTTGGGGTCGTTAGTCCGACAAATGAGCCCTCGTGAAACAGAACGGACTAACACTGTCATGTTAGGTCCACGGTCGCACTTCGATTCTTAAGGTCGCTTTTAGGCCTGGCTGCGTGTTCTGCTCGATTGGAATGTCGAACGCGATACCTGGTCCCCCTTCAAGCGCCCGTGTTTGAGCCGTTTGGTCCGGCTCGGTCAGCGCCCCATCTTGCAGGCTGTACTTTACCTTCCAGTCAGCAGGCGAATCGGGGCGTGGCCAAGCCTCAACCAGGATCAATTTGCGGTAGATAAAACCACCTTCGTAATGGTGTTTCAAAAATAAGATCCCGTCCACCACGTAGTCTGGGACCAAAACCCTTACATCGAACGCAAAGCTCACCGATCCGGTGGTTTTGGTGCTCTTGCTGGGGTCGAGGAACACCGAGAAAAGATGAGGACTCTGCGCACGGTCGGGTGGGCGCGCTGTGCCAGGTTTTCCGGGGAATAGTTCGTCGTAGGTGCGAAAAATGGCGGAGTGCTCGAGCGCCGTGCGGCGATGCATCTGCCAACGACAGCCGCGAATGCTAACGACGATTTCAAATTGGTAGGAAGCGTGCACCGTCTTGTTATTATCGAACTCCTTTTGTACGGCGGGTGGCAGCGTGATGTCATCGATATCTAAAATGCCATCGACCCGCACTGAACCGAAAAAGAAGCGGGTCATGTTTTGGTACCCCTCTTCTGAGTTAACGATGCCGTAATGCCCAGAATGACTGCGATGAACAAAAGCCCGCGGCGATTGGATATCTTCGCCCTTGGCGTTGAATCCATGGGTAGTGGCATTCTCGATCCGCACGAGCCCATCGCTCGTTTCCCCCGCCGCCCATGTTGAGAGGCCACCGAGAACCAGGTAATCGCGTGAGTCTGTGCCAACCAGATTAAAGATTCGGTCGGCTGGAAAATCGTTAACGATTGAAACGTCGTCAGACTGCTTCAACCCGAGATACTTTGCCATGCGTTCGCGATTGAAGTTATTAAGATCGCCAAACGTCGCCCAGCCTGGTACGTTCCGAACGATTCTAAGATCAACGCCGTTGTGAGGAGCTGCGTACGTGAAAAATTTATCGACGCAACGTCGTGCATCCTTTTGGCCCAACGGCTGACCTGTTTCGTCAACGCCCTGCAGGAATGCGCGGCAGACCAGTCCACCCATGGAGTGGGCCACCAGATAACAGCGGAAATCCGATGGTGAAACCTTGTTAGCGGCGTTCTGGCAAACCTTGTCCCGCAGACGAAGGATTAGGTCACTCAGCCCTTTCGCGAAATGCTGAATGGGCGGTGTTTCCCCCTTACCGAACGCTTCCGAGGCTTCGTCGTAGTAACGATAGATAATAATGCACCTGTAATCGAGCGGTTCGTCGGTTTGATCCAACGTCAATAGGTCGTCACCCTCGACAAAAACATCGTTATAATCATGATCACTCATCAAGCGCACGAGGGGTGATTCAAAAAAAAAGCGCTTCAAATCACCGGTCCAAAGCATTCGGGCCTTCGTTGAGCCGATATTGAATCCCATGTATGGGTCGGCCACTGCTTCTTCGATTTCACCATGCGTTGCGGCGAAGCCGCGTACAAAGATTATCGGATGAAATGGATGATGTTTGTTTGGCATTGCGCGTAGAAATACTACCGAGTCAGCGCCAAGAAATGGAAGTCTCGATCTCGTTTGCGGACCGGGCTCATATTACTCCTCGATCAATCGTCTCGAAATCGAACTCGCGGATTTCTCCGGCGGCGGTCCCCGTTCGCGACATCAAGACTGCAGCAATAAAAAAAACACTGCGCATGCCCCTAAAAACTACTGAATCACCCAGGCATTTTTCGATACTTTTCTGCCGGGCAAGGAAAGTTCGTTTCGGCGAGACCGTCGTCGCCAGGTCGCCGCGGTGACCAAGGCATCTAAGCACCACGCGGATTATAGCTCATTTCATCAGAGAAAGGTTGCCACCTCCCGTAGTGACGATTACGAGATTCATTACGACAAGCATCGTGTCGTAGCTCCATCCGTTTGTTCCTGAGTCACCCCAGAAGCCTGTGCGCCAGACGAAATTCTTCTTCAGAATCGCGCCGAGCATGATTAATATCAAACCGGCCGCAGCGAGTTGCGTAAGGACGCCAAAAATTACTCCGAGACTTCCGGCGACTTCGGCCGCGCCTAGAAAAATGGTGAAGCCTTTGCTCATTCCAATGCTCTTGCTTCGCGCGTCAGGATCCTTGAGGTGCTTCCATCCACTGGTGATGAACACCAGCCCAACCATGACGCGCAAAAGAAGAAGCGCGACATCAGTGAACTGGGCTAATTGTGGAAACATCATGGGGTGATGACCTCCATGTCGATTTTGTAACACGAAACGGCGCTAACGGGCAAGAATTAGCATCACTTGCCATCGTGATGCTATACGTGATTCACGTATAGTAACGACTTCCGCCAAGAAACCCCTCCGGGCGCGCTAGGCACGAATGGCTTTTTCGATTGCGGTTCGCGCAAAGCCGCGTGGCGCAGCTCGACCTTGCTCCCACTCTTGCAGTGTTCGCTTCGAGATCTCTAATTTCAACGCCGCCTCGCTTTGCGAGAAATTATTCCGCTCGCGCCAGGCTCGCAGTCTTCGCGGAAGCGTACCGGCTGCGAACCTCTGATGCCGAACGTGACCAGGGAGTGTCCCGAAAGCCACCCTAAGATGCTATACGGGAATCACGTTTGGCATCAAGTTCGAACTCTCCACGGCGAGTCTTCGACCGGACTGGCACTAACGCCTCGACCCGCCTTCATTCTCATTTTGTGTCGTTCGTAGTCAGATTCTTTTCGTCGGTATCGACAACGAACACGGCCAGGAGGCGTGCAGGCTCAGTCTCGCTGGCGTTCGCACTGACGCCGTGATGATCGCCGGGCATTTCAGAAAAGCTCTCGCCGGCGCGGTACACTATCACCGGCCCATTATTGACCTGGCTTCGTATCGCTCCCTCCAGGACCGTTGCGTAAATGAAGGCGGAGTCGGCATGAGTGTGCGCAGGCGACGAGCCGCCGGGCTGATATTCAACAAGCACGCCCTTGATACTCTTGCCGGGGACATTCGGAAGCACGTGCTCGTAGACCAGCGTCACTTTTGACTTCTCATTGGAAGTGTCACGGGCAGAACCCGCGCTTACGCAAGGAGTGGTAAAGTCGATTCCGCACAGAAATAAGAGCAGCGCTAGCGCGATCTTTCGTGGAGACGGACGACTTGATTTCCGCGCCGACCCTGCGCTGCTAGTTTGGTTCTGAGGTATGGAACGGCTGAGCCAGTCCTCGAAAAACGTCGGGCCGATGCGCGGATTAAGGCCGGGCGTAAGCGTTTGATCATTTACCTCGAGGCCGAAGTAACGTGCATGAATATCGGTGACCACCTCGCGTGGATCTTTGGTTGCGCGCAGGAATCGTCCGACGAGTTCATCAAGACCCACCCGTTCAGGGCCAGCTATCTCGATCATGCCGTTCACCGGTGCGGCGAGTGTGACTTCGGCCAGGAAGTGAGCTACATCATCGGACACGATGGGCTGGACGAGGGTTGGTGGCAGGTGAACCGTTTGCCCGACGGTGGCCGATTCGGCGATGGCGCCCATGAATTCGAAGAACTGTGTCGCGCGGACGATCGTGTAGGGAATCCCGGACGCCTTGATCAGGTTTTCCTGCGCGAGCTTCGCGCGGAAGTAACCCATCGCCTGTAGTCGCTCGGTGCCAGCCACCGACAGAGCAACGTGATGTCCGATGCCGGCGGCTGCTTCCGCGGCAAAGAGGTTGTGACCTGACGTTTCAAAGAACTCCATTGCTGCCTTGTCCTCGAACGACGGCGAGTTTGCCACGTCGACTACGACCTGAGCGCCTGCCAGCGCTTCCGCCAGTCCCTCCCCAGTGAGTGTGTTGACGCCCGAGGAGGGTGACGCGGCCACGACTTCGTGGCCCTTCTTGCGAAGCTTGTTCACGAGTTTTTTTCCGATGAGCCCGCTTCCGCCGATGACAACGATCTTCATGTGGTTATCGATGCGTTTATTGCTTGAATTGGTTTTCATAACGGCAGCCTAATTCAAATGAAAAATGGGGTCGTGTCTAAACATTTGACATTCGTTTTTCGACTTCTTTGGCGGCATTAATTGAAAGCTCACGCACTTTCACCAATACCTCGTCGAGTTTCGCTGCCCTCGCCTTTGAAACTCGGGCGTTACCCACACTTCCTCGCTGCTACCGTCGCAGCTTTTCCTTCTATGTCGTTCATCCCATTCGCTCCATTCCAACTGAGCAAAGAATGATGTGGTGCTGACTAGGTTCGTCTGCCCGCGAATCTCGCCCTGCGGGTGACTTTCATCGTCATCTACCCGGCCGTGATTCGTTCGCTCCAGCTCATTCAGGCATTCGGCCTACCCGCTGCGTTGCTCGAGGCGCCGGTGCGGAACTGATCGTCCTTGTTCTTGAAAAGGATATTGAACGTCGTGAGCGATCCGTAACAGCGGGTGATATATTGTTGCAGCTCGAACTTGTCGGCATCGCTTAGTTTGTCGCTCGCGTTCACCTTCTGCTCGAGAACTCGCAGATTATTCCGAATCATGACGATTTTGTGGAAGAATGTCTCGAGCGGGACTTCTTTCGCCTGAAGCGAACTGTCTGCCGGCTGGATGACCAGCGTCCCGCGCTGCCATCGAGTCGCCAGACTTTCTACGAGCACATCCTTTTGTTCAAGCCCGAGCGCTTCGACTACAGCGTGAGCAGTATCGCGGACCAGATTCGCAAGCGGCATCTTTAGCTCGCTCAAAGTAGCGGTCGCTTCCGCCGGTTGGAGATCGCTAAAGGCCGGCGCAATTGTCCGCGGCGCGTCGTCAAACGCGATCTCCGCGGTTTGCTCGGTTAGCGATCTCACCACCCCGACGCCGTATTGCGGATGGCGCACCTTCATACCTATATGGAGCGTCTCGATATTCATGTCGCTCTCGAAGTCTGCGAGATCCGCATTTCGATTGATCGCCTTTTGTTCGGGTTAATTGAAAAGCTCACGCACTTTCACCAATACCTCGTCGAGTTTCGCTGCCTGCACCTTTCCAACCGACTTAAGAATGACCCGGCAATCAACGGTGAAAAGTCGTTGCGGATGAATGAAGCATTGGTGGGCGAATTGTCCGTGTTCAAAATCGGTACCATCCATGGGAACGGCAAAAGCATCGAAATGCGCGCGACTGGCGATCTGGCAGAGAATCAAATCCTGGCCTGGAAGATCGTCGATCACCAAAGCGGGCCGGCGTTTTCCGCTGGCGGAATCATCGCTCGGCGGAAAAGGTATGACAACGACTTCGCCGGCTACAGGTTTGACCACGCGGCATCCTCTTCTGGTGAGTTCCAACCCAGCGCGAGCACAGAGTCGCTCAGCTCGGCGCCGTTGAACGCCTCATCGCGCGCGTTTCTTTTCAGGCGCATCGCGAAATCGTAAACCTTTCGCTGCAACTCTTCAGGCAACGAGGCGACTTCCTTGTCGATCGATTCGCGCGTGCTCACGGGGAAATTATCTCACGTCATGGGCATTTGGTAAACTCTCGAGGACGCAGCCGACACGGCCGCCACTACGGGAGAACGCCTCGATACAGCCCGTTCAACTTCGCTCAGGGCAGGCTCATTGGCGGCTACAGGATTACGTCTTTGCGTAAAAATGAGCAAGGACTTTGAAGACAAAAGTTCGCCGCGCTAGGAAACGGCAAAACGGCGATGAGCTGCCGGGGCTCTGTGTCGCCCGGCAGCTCATCTTATTCTCGTTAGATTCTATGGGTTGAGCCGTTGCGTTCAGGTTGGGCGGCGTCTCCATAGTATCTACCGTGGAGCCTTATTTTCCCTGAACAAGCTGTGGCTCGCCGTAGATGAAGTCGTCCATCATGACGATGTCATGGCGGGCATCGTCGTTCGGCCCCGGGGCAACGTTGCCGGCCTGGATCCGGACCGACGCAATGCGCGCGTCGCCAAACACAATGCCGAAGAAGGACAGGTTTCCACCACCCGGCGAAGCTGGGACGGAACTGCTGAATAAGATCCTGCTGTCCTTGTCGAGGTACTCGATCAGCGTGCTGGCCTTGTGATTTGGGTTGCTATCTGCCTGCTGGTCAACATCTGTGAAGACTGCGCCGAAGCCTCTGACTGTTGCCGGGACAGTGCCATTGGTACCCGGTATGAAGAACGAGGCATTGGTAATGTTGCTCCCCACAGGAGTGAACAACCGCGACGGGCTGAAGGTCCTGAAGGTTTTGGCGTAGCCGGGATTACTAAAGAGCACGGCCAGTCCGCCTTGGGGCCCGCCCGACGGAGGAGCCTGTGAAAGGCCTAACCCCGGTGTGGTGAACTGACTGCCGCGGGTGTTCAGGAACACGTTGAACGGCGTTACCGGCGCTGTGGTATCCATAATGTTGGGGTTACCGCCGTCCCAGTTGATCTCACGGCGGCCGTGTAACAGCGGCCCTGGGTTATTGCCGTTGTTAGGGATTCCCAGCGCAGCGCGAAACGCATCGACTGAGCTCTGAATCGAGTCAGTGGTTGCTCCGGCCGCCTGGAATACGACCGGCGCAGAATCCCTGGATGGGGTGTCCTGTCCGTGTGCAGTCTGGCTAACTGGAAGTAGCATCGACAGCAAGCCAAAGGCGGCTATGACGATGTTTGAGTTGGTTACTGATTGTTTAGTTTGCATAGGTTTTTTCTTGTTTGAGGTTTGATTTCTGTTTGGTTTTTCCGGCCTTTGTTGTTTGTGCCGGTTCATCTGTTAAAGCGGAAAGGCCGCCTGAAACCCGCCACGACTGCGCGGTTTTTTTGTTATCGCCTCCGGCCGCGCTGTGAAAATCCCTCGACCGTGTTAGAATGTGCGGCGTTGAGCAGCCTGTATGACGCCGCCCTCTTCCACGCGACAAGAGGTCACCCAACTGCTCGGCGACTGGAGCGGTGGAGACCAGGGAGCGCTTGAGAAGTTGTTCCCGCTCGTGCAACCCGAATTGCACCGGCTCGCGCACCATTACATGAGCCGGGAACGCGCTGGCCACACCCTGCAAACCACCGCCATTCTCAACGAAGCCTATCTGCGCCTGGTCGATAGCACGAAGCCGGTCTGGCAAGGCCGGACCCACTTTATCGCAGCAGCCGCGCAGCTGATGCGGCGGGTCATGGTTGACCACGCCCGCGAACGCCAGTCACTCAAGCGTGGCGGCGGCACGCTGAAAGTAACCCTGGATGAAGCTGCGTTAGTAACAGAAACGCGATCGGAGGAATTACTCGCTCTCGATGAAGCGTTGGAAAGCTTGGCCGCGCAGGACCCGCGTAAAAGTCAGATTGTTGAACTGCGCTACTTCGGCGGTTTGACGGTCGAAGAGACGGCTGAATTCCTGAAACTCTCTCACCGGACGGTGGAGCGCGAGTGGACCATGGCCAAGGCCTGGCTTTACCGGGCGCTGAGCGAGGAAGAAACCTGATGAAGGCTGAGCGCTGGAGACAGGTCAACGATCTTTTCCAGTCAGCCGTCGAACGTGCGCCCGCGGAACGGGCCGCGTTTCTTGATGAAGCTTGCCACGGTGACGAAAGCTTGCGCCGCGAGGTAGGGTCCTTGCTCACCTCTCATGAGCGGTCGGAGAATTTTATTGAACTACCAGCCTTCGAAGTCGCTCCGGAGCTTGTGACTAACGACAAGGCTGGCGCAGTGGTTGGAAAATTAATTGGTCATTACCGGATCGAGTCACTCGTCGGCGTCGGCGGAATGGGCGAGGTTTATCTCGCGCGCGACGAGCGACTCGGGCGCAAAGCCGCAGTCAAGCTTCTCCCGGATAGCCTGACGACGGACGAGACGCAGTTGAGCCGGTTCAAAAATGAGGCGCGGAGTGCCTCAGCCTTAAATCATCCGAACATTCTAACGGTTTACGAGATCGGCGCGGAGGGAAACCGGCTATTCATCGCGACGGAGTTCATCGAAGGTATTACCCTGCGCGCGTCAGTCGCGTGCGGAAGAATGAATCCGCAAGCGGCGCTGGAAATTGCCCTGCAAGTGGCCTGGGCGCTGGCTGCCGCGCACGAAGCCGGCGTCGTGCACCGCGACATCAAACCTGAGAACATCATGCTGCGACCGGACGGATACGTGAAGGTGCTAGATTTCGGGATTGCCAAACTGACGGAGCAAAGGCTGGCGTCGGACGAAAGCACGATTGAAACAATGGCGGGGCTGCAAACGCGACCGGGGTTAGTGTTAGGCACGGCGCGTTACATGTCTCCGGAACAGGCGCGCGGCCAGAAGGT
>DATIOX010000226.1:0-12382 GCA_035472675.1 Candidatus Dormiibacterota bacterium | reverse complement strand
ACCTACCATGATTCAGATTTCGCTTACGGAGTTAGAGAAAAAATTCGGCCGCAAGATGTGATTGTTGGGCAGCGCACGCTTTCTGCGTGTTGCGGGTGCGTTTGGTGTTCCCATGGAAAGCGGCGACACACCGCCGCACTTCTGGTGGATCGCCCCGCTTTAACGATGTAACGAATCACGTGTCGCGCAGGCTTGCCCTTCGTGCTTCGTCATTTTCTGCGCGTCGGTCGCAGAACCACTGTAGCTTCGCCTGGCAGAATCCAGTGCTCAGGAGTAGCAGTTATGGGCGAACCTGCGCCGCCGTAGCGGGGCGACTCGCTCGTCCAAAGCGTTTCCCAGGTGCAGCCCGATGGCGGCGCCAGGAGAGGCTCTGAAGCAGGGTGTAGGACCTGGCGCTCTCCGAAGTTGACTAACAGAAGGCGGTCGTCGCTTTCCTGGAAAAAATATCTAAGAACAAGACTCGCGGACCCGAGGACCGCGCCATCGATGCCGCCAGGAATTTGTTGGCGAAAGCGCGAATCTTCCCGTCGCAATTTCAAAAGGTCGATATGCAAATCGTAAAGCTGTCGATTTTTTTCTCGCTCGGAAAAATCGAGTTTGCAGCGGGCGAATACTTTCGAATCGTCCGGCGCCGGCAAAGTTGTTAAAGCTTCTTCCTTAGTAAGTGACAGGAACGGCGCTAGCCACTCGGCGCGGCCTTTCCGAATGGCGTCGCGGACGGATGCATCGCCTATCTCGGCAAAAAACATGAACGGGCTCGACGCGCCGAACTCCTCTCCCTGAAACAGCAACGGTGTCCAGGGTCCAAGCAAGAAAAGCGCGGTCATCGCGCGATATCGCGCAGGTGAAGTTTGAAAACGGACTCGTTCACCTGGACCGGTGTTCGCGATTTGGTCGTGGTTTTCGATGAAACAGACGAAAGCCTCCGGGGGAATGTTGAAAGTGGGCGATCCACGCAATGCTTTTCGCCATGAGAGTGCCTGACCTTGATAAAGGAAACCGTATTTGGCGGCGGAAATAAGTTCCTGTGGCGCGCCACGGTAGTCGTCATAGTAGGCTTCTTTCCGACAGGTCAACGCAACCACAGCGCTATGATGAAAGTCGTCGTTCCACATTCCATCCAAATCGTCCCCGCCTTCGCTGCCTGGTCGCACCATCCTGGCTTCCTGGCGATCATTCTCGGCGAACAGAAGAATTGAGCGCGCGCCGGCCGCCTTGCGGGCCGCGCGCCCGACTTCGCCAATAATGTACTCAGTGGATCGGTCGCGAATGGCGTGTAACGCGTCGAAGCGAAATCCATCGAAATGAAATTCGTCAACCCAGTAACGTCCATTGGTGATGAAGAACTCGCGGACGGGTCCCGAATTCCGGTCATCGAAGTTGATCGAGTCGCCCCATTCATTTTCGTTGCCGCGGATTAGATAATCGTCGGAAAAAGCACCGAGATAATTTCCATCAGGTCCAAAGTGGTTATAGACGACGTCGAGGATCACCCCAAGGCCTAACGAGTGCGCGCGATCGATGAATGCCCGCAAATCGTTCGGCGTTCCGTACAAATGTGAAGGCGCGAACAGATCAACGCCATCGTATCCCCAGCCAAACTTCCCAGGGAAATCCGCGACCGGCATCATCTCGACCACGGTGATTCCAATGCGCGCGAGCTCCTCCAATTGCTGCGCAGCAGCATGCCACGTTCCTTCATTCGTGAATGTGCCGACGTGCATTTCGTAAATGATTTGGCCTTTGAGCCCCGCGGCCGCGGGGCCGGGCCACTGCGAATCGCTCCACTGAAACCCCGTCGGATCGACAATGCAGGACGAACCGTGAGGTCCATCAGGTTGAAAACGTGACGCAGGATCCGGGTAAAAATTATTGTTTACGCGAAACCAATAGCGGGCGCCCGCCCCAGCGTTGGCATGTCCGGAAAAGTAGCCTCCTTCTTCAGCTTCCAGCGCAAGAAATGTTCGGCTTGGACTTTCCTCTGTGCTGGCTTCCAAAACGAGATCAACGCTCCCAGCCTTTGGCGCCCAGACGCGGAAGTGGGATTGCTCAGGCCCGATTAGTTCTGCGCCAATTAGGTAGCGACGCTGCACCTGGCGAATTTCTCGCGTACTGTATGACATGGGTCATCAAAGATGCGAGCGCTCGCGTACGAAGCAACCAGGGAACGCAACGCGCTTGACCCCGAATGCTTTCGGAGTTGATCGCGCTGGTCGAACTGTTTCAGAATACGCGTCATGAACGAAGTCAGACCCAGGATCGAGATCTTCAGACCTTTTGGCGAAGCATTCGAGCTCATGAACAAGATTCTATTTCAACCGTTCGACCTGAAAAAATGGTTTGTCATTGGCTTCGCGGCGTTCTTATCCGGACATTTAGCAGGCGTTGGCTTCAATCTCCCATCGCCGTTTGGCAATTTTAAATCGCATCGGACAACTCCGGAAGTGATTTTACCTGACGTTGAGCAATGGAAACCGTGGCTCGTGGCGGTCGTGGTTCTGCTTGCGCTGCTTTTTTTCGCGTTGATCATCGCGCTGACGTGGTTGAAAGCACGCGGCAATTTCATCTTTACAGATTGTGTCGTCCGAAATCAGGCGGCAATCGTGGAACCATGGCGCGAATATCAGAGGGAAGGGAACAGTTACTTTTTATTCCTGCTCGCGGTCATGTTCGCCGTGTTGCTTTTGGCAGGGCTAATCCTGGCAAGCTTTATCGGGCTGGGCTGGTTGAAAGGCGCGGGTGAAACCGGATCGATTACTTCCATTGGATTTCTCGTTTTCCTTTGCGTGTTTTGGGTTTCGATTGTCATTTTTGTCAGTATCACCACCTATTTCATGGTGCCGCTGATGTACCGGAGGCGATGTCGAGCAGTAGAGGCGTTTCGCGATGTAACGCTTCTGATATGGCATCACCTGGACTCTTTCTTTTTGCTTTGCCTGTTTGGGATTGTTTTGATTCTGGCTGTGCTAATGATTGGCGCGATCGTGACATGCGCGACCTGTTGCCTCGCTGCGCTTCCTTACGTTGGGACAGTTATATTGCTGCCACTATTCGTATGCCTGCGCGCGTTCGGGCTTGTGTTTCTTCGTCAGTTCGGTCCGGATTACGATGTCTGGATGAGTTTCATGCCATCGGAATTTCTGCCCATCTTGTCAGGAGCAGCGCCTGCGCCGCCACCGACGGTATCTGGGCCGAATCCGCCTCCTGAGCCACCATTACCTTCAACTATGTGAAACAGGGCAGGCAAAGCCTGAAATCAGAAATCCAAAAAAGATTCGACCGAATTAGTCGACTGTCCTAAGAATCTCTTATGAAAAGAGAATTTATTCATTGTTGTTTCAGCCTGGTTGTAGCTGCTTCCATTTGCTTTGGTCAGGAAAGTCCGAGCCCAAGTCCGACCTCAAGTCCGACGCCGTTCAAAACGATCAGATCGGCTACTAAAGAGGCAACAATTGTGAAGTTGGAAAAGTCGGTCACCGACGCGTTTAAGAACAAGCAGGCGAAGTTGTTTAGGGAGTATTTGGCCCCCGAGTTTAGCGCGATCGACGCGGAAGGAGTCAAAGATGCGGACGCCGAAATTGCGGAGATGCAGAAGACTGATCTGAGCAACTACTCGTTCGCCGATATGAAAGTGGCGCTCCTAAGTCCCAAAATGGGGGTAGCTACCTACAAAGTCACTACCCAATCCACCTCATCTGGGCGTGACACGTCAGGTACCTATTACGCAGCGACACTGTGGAACAAACGGGGCGCAAAGTGGCTAGCTATCTTGCACACTCTTGTTAAAGCGCAGTGAGTCTGAGCGGTCCAAGCGATTTCACCCACTGTCATATTGAGCGAAGCGAAACATCAAGTTGTTACAGTGGTGCGGCCGCAGCAATCATCAGAGATCCTTCGCTTCGCTCAGAATGACATCATAAGGTCGCCTGTGGTATAGAGGAAGTGATGAATTGGGACGCGATTAGCGCCATCTCGCAATTAGTGGGTTCGATTGCCGTCGTTTTGTCGGTGTTATACCTCGCCGTGCAGGTGCATCGCAGTACACGCGTGGCGAAGCTCGCTACACAAGACGCCGCTGCCGCCGCTTTGCGCGACGTGACCAAACCTTTCATGGAAAACGCCGAACTGGAACGCATCTGGCGGGTAGGCGTGGAAGATATTGGTGGGCTCTCCGTCGAAGAGCGGGCGCGCTTTTTTCATGCCGCCTATCAGTTCTTGAAAGCATTTGAAACAATTCACTTTCATTACGTTTATGGATTGATGGACAAACAGCTTTGGGAAGGCTGGCATGGACTGCTGCGGCATTACATTGCCGCACCCGGGATTGCTCATTACTGGAAGCTTCGTCCTGAAGTTTTCTCCGAGAGGTTTCGGAATTTTGTTAACTCACTCGAACCTCCCGCGGACCAACGCACCGTGGGAACGCTTTTCGGAGAGGAACGAAAATAAAGGCGACGTTGAAGTCACTTGCTGTCTAAATCGACACGGCGCACAGCGCCGTGGCTACAGCATTGGCCTTCTTACGACCTGATCCCAGGCTGTTACTTACACGGACCAGGCACAGGGATGACGAACTTGCCGTCCTTCTCTGCGATGAAGTTTTCGCTTGTACTGGTTGAACTGCCGTTGGCGTCTTTTTTCTCGACCTTGATGATGAGCTTCTTGGTCGGTTTAAGTGTCAGGCAGACTTTGCCGCCCGTCGGCGAATCCATTGGTGTCGCGGCTTTTTTCGTGTCGTCCGGCGTAAGATCGACAAGCTCGATGTTGGATATTTTCTCTCCAGCTTCTCCTGATTGCATCATCTTGTAGAAACCGAGAATCGCCGGGTCAGCCCCTTGCGTGTAAAGGAACGATTCCAATGTGGCGGTGTCCTTCCCCTCGAACGCAGTTTTGTATTTGTCGGTAAACGCCTTCTCTTGCGGGGAGGTGCCAGCGTGGAGCGAAAGAGAAGCTGTTAGGAGTGCGGTGCAAGCTAAGATGCTGATTTTCGCGAGGTTGTTCATGAAGGTCAGGCTAGGGGGCTTCACTTGAACGAGGCAAGCAGATTATGAGAAAAACCGTTGCTGATGCGCGCGCGGCAGGCTAATTGCTCTTTGCTGAAATCGATAGCGGCGGACTGGAGACCGCCGCTCCCTGCCGATGAACATTCACGAATACCAAGCCAAAGAGCTGTTGCAAAAATTCGACGTAGCGACTACGCGGGGCCGGGTCGCGTCGACCCTTGAGGAGGCGGAACAAATCGCGCGTGAACTCGGCGATGTCGATATTGTTGTTAAGGCGCAAATTCACGCCGGTGGACGGGGCAAGGGCACATTCAAGAATGGATTCCAGGGTGGTGTACATGTTCGCAGGACGCCAGACGAAGTACGCGACGTCGCCTTAAAGATGCTCGGTCAAATCCTGGTTACGCACCAAACGGGACCAGCCGGTCGCAAGGTAAACAAACTGCTCATAGCGGAATCCGCTGACATTGCGCGCGAGATTTACTTTGCCGTCTTGCTCGATCGAGCGACAGCCGCTCCTGTAATTGTCGCCAGCACTGAAGGCGGGGTTGAAATCGAAGCGGTCGCGGCGAAATCGCCGGAAAAAATCATTCGTGAACCAATCGATCCATTGGCAGGTCTGCAACCATTTCAGACTCGGAAACTGGCGAAACAACTTGGCTTCGAGTCGTCGCAATTGAAAAGCGCCTCGAAATTATTCGAAGGGCTCTACCGCACATTCATTGCATACGATTGTTCGATGGTCGAAGTGAACCCGCTCGTTGTGGCAACCAAAGGCGACGTCCTGGCGCTTGATGCGAAGTTTAACTTCGATGATAGCGCGCTTTTCCGTCATCCAGAAATCGCGGCGCTGCGCGATATCGCTGAGGAAGATCCGCGCGAAGTCGAAGCTTCGACGCATGGTCTTAATTACATTGGTCTGGACGGGAACATCGCCTGCCTGGTGAACGGCGCAGGTCTGGCGATGGCCACGATGGATATCATCAAGTTTTATGGCGGCGAGCCGGCCAACTTCCTCGATGTAGGCGGCGGTGCGACAGAAGAGCAGGTAACCGAAGCCTTCAAAATTCTGATCGCCGATAAAAAAGTAAAAGCGATCCTGGTCAACATTTTTGGCGGTATCATGAGATGCGACATCATTGCGCAGGGGATCATCAACGCAGCAAAGACATTAAAGTTATCGGTGCCGTTGATCGTTCGGCTCGAGGGAACGAATGTCGAAGCGGGAAAAAAATTGATCGCGGATTCGGGTCTCGCCGTCATTACAGCCGACGATTTGGCCGATGCCGCGCAGAAGGCCGTGAAAGCGGCAGGAAAAAAATGAAAGCGAAGAAGATTGCATTTACTGGAATCCCGGTAACGGACATGAAACGCGCACGAGCGTTTTACGAAGGAGTGCTCGGGCTGAAGGTTTCGGGTGAATTTGGCGAGGGCGTTTGGATCGAATACGAGATTGGTCCCGACACACTGGCCATCGGCAGCGTAGGCGATCAATGGAAGCCATCCGAAGATGGCACCAGCGTCGCTATTGAAGTCGAAGACTTTGACGCCGCCATCAAGGGTCTCAAACAGGCAAAGGCACGTTTTGCCGCCGAAGGAATTGAGAGTCCTGTGTGCTGGATGGCCGTCGTGCAGGATCCGGACGGCAATAAGCTGATAGTTCACAAACTTAAACCCCAAAACGAGAAAGGAATATCCGAATGATTACAAACGAAGTGGCTTTCGTTGCCATCGCGGTTTCTGACAAAGAACGCGCGCGGAAATTTTATCAGGAGATCCTGGAGCTCAAACCCAGTTCCACTCAGATGGACGGCGCGTGGGTCGAATACGATCTTGGCCCGGTCACAATCGGTGTTGGTTCTCATCCGGCCTGGAAACCATCGCGCGATGGAACAACAGTCGCTTTCGAAGTGGAAGATATTGACGCTGCGATCGGCAAACTTAAAGAACGGGGCGTCACCTTCGATATCGAAAAGACTGAAACGCCCGTGTGCTGGATGGCGCAATTTCGCGATCCAGACGGAAACAAGCTGGTCGTTCACAAACGAAAGAAATGACGAAGCTCGAATGACGAATGTCGAAGGAAGCCAGAATGCTAAAATGACGAAGGTGATCGTGGAATGCTTTTCGGTCATTCGGATTTCGTCATTCCTTCGAGCTTCGTCATTCGTCATTCGTCATTCCGATCATGTCTATTCTGGTCGATAAGAGCACCCGCCTCGTCGTACAGGGCATCACTGGAAGCGCAGGGGCATTTCACACGCGGCAGTGCATGGATTACGGGACCAACGTTGTCGCCGGTGTTACGCCAGGCAAAGGCGGACAGATGTTCGATGGCAAGGTGCCAGTGTTTGATACAGTCTGGGAAGCGCGAAGAGAGACTGGCTGCAACGCTTCCATGGTTTTTGTGCCCGCTCCGGCCGCTGCTGATTCAATTCTTGAAGCCGTGGATGCAGGAGTAGAACTGGTCGTTTGCATCACGGAGGGAATTCCAGTGATGGACATGATGCGGGTAAAAGCCCTAATGCACGGAAAGCAATCGCGACTGATCGGGCCGAATTGCCCGGGGATTATTACTCCGGGCGCGTGCAAGATCGGAATCATGCCGGGGTACATTCATAAGCCGGGCAACGTCGCCGTGATCTCGCGTTCCGGGACCCTCACTTACGAAGCGGTCTGGCAACTCACTTCGCGCGGTTACGGCCAATCGACTTGCATCGGGATCGGTGGCGATCCCATCGGCGGGTTGTCGCACCTCGATTGCGTGAAACTCTTCAACGAAGATCCTGGCACGGATGCGATGATCTTGATCGGTGAAATCGGCGGCTCGGCGGAAGAAGAAGCCGCTGAGTGGATCAAGAAGAACTGCAAGAAACCGGTCGCGGCTTTCATCGCAGGGATGACAGCCCCACCAGGGCGACGCATGGGTCACGCCGGCGCGATTGTTTCGGGCGGCAAAGGAACTGCGGCAGGCAAGATCGAAGCACTTAAAGCAGCAGGCATCGCCGTTGCCCAAACTCCCGCTGCGATCGCCGATACGATGATTCCGCGAATAAAAGCATCATCATAATTCTCTACTTGCAGCGCGCTGGATGAAATCGCGACAGGTTCGATATGAAATCGCTAAGTCCAGTGTCCCAAATATCTGAGGTCGGATTCGTGGCAAGTCGTCGAGCGTCTAAATCCGCCTCTCCCCTTTGGTAGGGGAGAGGATTGAGGTGAGGGGTTCACAATTATTCCATTGAAGCATTAAACCGTCACCATACCCTCACTTGCGAAGGGAAAGGCGAAACGCTAAACCAACCACATTGCCTATGAACACACTTGCACTCATCGCTATTACCTGGATCGGGAAAGAATACCGATTTTTTGGACTGGATTGGAGTTATCTCATGGTCCTTGGTTTCATTGGAAACGCTCTTTTCTCGATGCGTTTTCTCGTCCAATGGCTCGCATCAGAGCGGCAGGGCGAAAGTGTCATTCCGATCTCGTTCTGGTACTGGAGCATCGCCGGCAGCGTTCTCATGTGCATTTACTTCGTCTTCCGGCGCGATCCGATTGGTATTCTCGCTTATCTGCCAAACTCACTGATTTACATCCGCAACTTGATGCTCATCCGAAAAGGCGGGTCTCCCCCTACCGCGGCGGCGCCTTCGCAACACCCGCGTGAAATGGGTTAGCGGTGGACTCCCTTCGAATGGCGATAAGTGCCTAGTGAATCGCGCGCTGGCTATCGGGTGCATGAGATTCCCCAGCCGGCAAATCTGCCGCTTTCCAATCCATTGCCATCCGGATGCGTGCGCGACCGCTGGGATGATCGAAAAAGATAAATTCTTCCAGCGGCGTCGGATCGAGTTTGCGATAGACTCCCAGTTTCAGCGCGGCCTTTGCCATGCCGTCGGGCTCGCGTGAAGTGTTGATTCCGAAAGCATCTGCTTCTCGTTCTGTGATGCGTACCACCGTATTAATAACCGGCGTGGCAAAAAAGAGTAAGGTACTAAAAATTAGCGCGAGCAATGGAAGACCCGCAGGGTCGGCAATACCGCGCACGCGCCATTTCTCACCCCAACGCTTTACTGCGGCATCGAAGAGAATTCGAGTAAACACTAAGCCAACGAGAATAAGGATCCCAAAGTAGGTGAGCAGTTTCCCACCGTGATTGAGGACGTAATGCCCCATCTCATGAGCCATCACGGCGCGAATTTCCGGAAGCGTGCATTGCTTAAGCAGATTGTCATTAAGCGCCACGCGCGTCGTGCCGAGTAACCCCGCGACATTGGCGCTTATACGTGTCGTCTGACGCGAGGCATCCACTTCGAAAACCTGTTTCACAGGAATTTCATTCGCTCGAGCCATCGCAAGAATTGGACCTCGAATTTTTGGATCGGTTAGCGGTTTATAGGTGTTAAAGAGCGGTTCGATATAAACCGGCGCGATAAGGACGACGGTTCCCCAGAAAATGATCATGACGATAGTTCCCCAAATCCACCATGTGCGCGGTGCGCGCCGAAAGACGGCGTAGAGAACGACCACCAGTAAGGTTCCGCCGACTAAAGTTAGCGCCAAGCCGAGTAACTGTTCCCGAAACCATTGGGCGAAACTCTGGGTCGCCAGGCCGTATTGATGTTCGCGAAAAAAGTTTTCGTACAGGTTGAGCGGAAAACTCAGTGCGTAAACGAAAAGCAGATAGAAAATCGCGTAGCAGGCGACTTGGAAATTTTGGATCTTCGTAACACGTTCGGAAAAATCACGCAGTCGCGCGGAAAACAGTGAGGCCAGAAGAAAGACCGAAATTGCGGCAGTGAGAAGAAAGTTCCAGAGAATCAGCCAGTAACTGCCTTCAAAATAGGCGTCGGACTTTTCTCGTTGATTCCTCGGGACGCTGTCCAGCCATGCTTGTGTTGCCGCAGCCGGATCGAATGGTTTTGCGTCGCCCGCGGTCGCGGTTGACCTGTAGCCGGGGTCGTTGACTCGGGCAACGCGTTCGAAAGAGCTAACTTTGTCAGAGATCGCGGGCGACGCAGTTTGTGCTGGGCTATCTTGCGCCCAGGCAGGCATCAAAGTCATTGCCGACGTAACAATTAGCAAGATCAACATCGAAGGCTGGGGCGTCATGCGCTCATAATAAGCCGGAAGCGAAGAAGAAGCAGCGTTAGCGCGATCTTGATCGCGTTGTGATCATCGATCCCGGTCTACTCAAGGCGAATCGACCCGACCGGATTGACCCCAGCCTTCAATAAGCTGGACTACC
This sequence comes from Candidatus Dormiibacterota bacterium, assembly GCA_035472675.1. GTDB lineage: Bacteria > Verrucomicrobiota > Verrucomicrobiia > Chthoniobacterales > UBA10450 > Udaeobacter. The sequence goes on along the minus strand of DATIOX010000226.1, from coordinate 2,128 downwards.
CGCTTCGCCCAATAGAAAATGCAAATATGAAAAAGCTTGTGTCATTGGTCTGCGTGTCCTTTATGGGAATGTGCGCCGTTGGCAATTTATGCGCCGAAACGCAGCCCGCCGATACAGAGCGCTATGGACCGTATCCCAAAAACTACAACGAGATCGTGATGAAATGGCTAGAGACACAGCTAATCGACGCGGGGAGTGCACGCATCGAATGGGATGGCGATCCAAAACCCGCGAATCTGGGGAACAAAGACAAGCCTCTTTACGGGTACCTGGTCAATTTCAAGGTAAACGCTCGAAATCGCTTTGGCGCTTACACGGGAATGCAAAGCCATGGCGCCTTGATCCGTAACGGTGAGGTGATTAAAGGCCTGGGTTTCGGTTATTAACAATTAATCTTAAACAAAATGAAAATAAATCCGCGATCGAAATTATCAGGCCAAATTCTGGTTATCGTGATCATCGTTCTCGTATTGCTCGGCATCGGCTTTTGGTGGCTCGATTCCAATAAACGGCAAATGGCGCAGGAGGGCCGCGAATTTGGGAGGAAAGTGATCCAGGAGCTCGTCGTTCAACACAATGTGAAATTTTTTGCGGATCATTTGAGCCCCGCAATGCGTCTGCAGTACCCGCCATCGGCCCAACAGGATCTCATGACCCAGGTGGATCGGCTTGGAACGCCGCTCTCTCCTCCCGATGTGCAGGGGGACATTCAATTTCAGTCACACTTTTTTGAGCCAAACGGCAATTTTCACGCGCGCATCAATTATCCGGCCAGGGGAGCTGAGATTAACGTCTCCATTTCCCATCCGGTGGGTCGTTGGCAAATCGACGAGATCGGATTCACGGCAGAAATGGCGCGATAGCCGTACCTATCGGCAGTTACGGCAATAATTTGTCAATCGCGTCCACGCAGATTTGCGACCAGGTCTCCAACGATTCGCGGCGGGTCATCAATTCTTGCTTTGTCAGAAAGCTAAGCCCGGTGATCATTGCCTCGCGTTTTTGCACGTTCGGCTCTTTCAATTTGAAGATGTGCACGATCCCCAGGTGAACACGTCCCACTTCGGTTGAATCGTCATTCAAGAGTGCAACGATTCGATCTTCAAACGGAGTGTCGATTTTGATTTCCTCGTTCACTTCGCGTTCCACGCCTGCCCGGTATGCGCCCTCATCCATGGCGAAGAGCGATTCATCCGCCTCATTCATATGGCCACCAATGCCAATCGAACCTTTCGCCACCAACCGCTGTTCGCCTGCTTTTTTGCCGCGCACATAATGAAGCACCGTCTTTTCAAAGGCGATCAGTGCATAAGGGATGATTTGCTTGTAGGCTGGATTGGTCTCGGCTTCGGGCCGCGGGATGAAAAAATTGTTTCCGTGCGACAGAATCGCCTTCAAGTATTTTTCGGCCTCGAAATTTAGTCCCTGAAAACTGCCGAGCTCGTCGAACAAGCTGCGCCTGATCACCAAGATGTTTTCGTCAGGCGGGTTCATCTTTAAAACTTACTTTGTGCTGTCATTCTGAGCGGAACGAAGATGAAGAATCCCATGACATTGTTGGCCGTTTTGCTACGGGATGTCTCGACTTCGCTTCACATGACAGGAAGGATCAAAACGAATAGCTCACGCCCACCTGCGGGCCGAAAAGATTAAGGCTGGGATTGGGATCTGTTTGCCCGCCATTCGAGAGATGTTGATAAAGCGCGCCCACGCTTATCTTCCAGTGATCGTCCACGAGATAGGAAACCCCGGCTGCCGATAAAATATTGAACGTAAAATCCTGACCCTGGCCACCGGGAACCTCTGGATGACTGTCGATCCATCCCAAACCAAGCCCGCCTGAAAAGTAGGGAATGAAACGGCAGCCCGGTCGAACAAAGTTATAACGCATTCCCAGATTAAGCCCGAAATAATGATTCTCGATTCCTCGGAAGATCGGCTCGGCGATCGCGCTGACATAGAATTGGTTATAGCCGCGAAGCCAGGTGTCGCGCTGCATAACTCCCCATCGAACGCGCGCGGTTATGAATTCCGCACCAATGTCGTAATCGGCAGGCGGGTTGATCGCGCCAAACAAATATCCGGACTCGACTGCCAATTCGAATCGTTGCGGGTTAAGTTCTTCCGT
>DATIOX010000225.1:0-11924 GCA_035472675.1 Candidatus Dormiibacterota bacterium | reverse complement strand
GCGGACTCTACAACACTAGTAGAGAAGCGAGACGGCCCTCGCCTAACAAACACGGACGCGCAAAAAGCGCCCGTTGTCCTGCAGGCGCACCTGGCCGCTGGCAAAAAGCTCCGCGACGGTCGCGACCGTCTCTCTGTTGCTACTAGTGCAGGAGCTGACTGCCAGGATCAGATCACCCAGTGACAGCCTCGAAAATTTTCGAGGCTTTAAAATTTGTTTATTTCTTTTCATACGATTGCCTCCATTTCGGGAAGCAATTCCAGTACCATCTCCATTTGTGAATATCTCATCCATAAGCCCTATGTAGTTATTCTCCCTTTATGCACTTTATGACTGACCGCTCGCCGACACTTTTGTTCAATTTTCAAACACAAAATCTTGCGTTTGGTGGGATCGGCATCCCTGCCGATGGGGATCGCCTAGAAGGTGATGCCACGAAGGCTAGGCGCCGGAGCGCGGCTTCATCAACCGCAGGCCCAACATGTACAGAGCCGCAAAAAGCGCTACGACGAGGAGGATGCCCTTGGATTGTCCGTGGATAAACCGAACCAGCGCGTCTGGGCTCGTCAAAAGCTCCGGCTCGAGGCGGTAGGCTTTATCGCCAAGATAAGCCAGAATCCAACACCAGACCGCTGATCCGGCAATCGTCACGAGACTGAAAAGGCCGAAATTCATTCGAACGATCCCTGCCGGAATCGAGATCAGATGGCGAACTACCGGAAGAAGCCGCGCGAAGAAGACTCCGCCTGCCTCGTAGCGAGCGAGCCATTGCTCGGCTTGCTCCAGTTTTTTGGGAGTCACCAGCACAAACCGGCCATACTTTACGATCAGCGGACGTCCAATTAATCGCGACGCCCAATAAGTGATGGCCGAACCAAGGTACGACCCGAGCACCCCTGCGAGCACGACGCCCGTAAAACTGAGTTTTCCTTGCGCAGCCAGAAATGCAGCGGGCGGAATGACGATTTCGCTGGGCACCGGAAAGATAGAACTTTCCATCGCCATCAACACTATGATGCCGACGTAGCCGCCAGTGAGCACCCAATGGAACCAGGTTTCAAGAAGATGATGCATATTGTCATTCCGGGCGAAGTCGAGGAATCTCTCGATGTCGAGCCGCAATAAAGTTCGCCCTAGTTCAGTCTAAAAACGAAAATCCGCAATCCCAAATTGAGATGTCGATCTACCGACGCGTTCTCCGCTACTACAGACCGTTTCTGGGGCAAACGATCCTCGGGTTGTTCCTGTCGCTTGTCGGCGTTGGCCTGAATCTACTCAAACCGTGGCCGTTTAAGCTGATCGTGGACGATTTCCTTCGTCCGGGCGCGGCGGTGCGCAGTGATTGGCGCACCTGGATCCCGCTGCTCTGTCTCGCCCTAGTTCTGATCCAGGTTTTTTGGGGAATGATGAATTGGATCACGAACTATCTCTTTGTAAAAATCGGCCTGCAGGCATTGCTCAAATTGCGCACCGATCTCTATTCGTGTTTGCAATCTCTCTCGCTCAAATTCCACGATGCGCGCCGTTCGAGCGATTCCAGTTTCCGCGTCGCGTACGATTCGCAATCAGTCCAGACGATCTACAACAAAGGATTCACCAACATCTTTGCGTCCGTAATCACGCTGATCGGAACCTTCCTCATCATGTTGCGACTCGATTGGCAACTCACCATGGTTTCCCTTGCGATCGTCCCGTTGGTTGTTGGCACAATCTATCTATTTGCGCAGCGGATTCGTCGTGAATCGACAACAATCCAGGAACAGGAAAGTGCCGTTCTCACCCAAGCGCAGGAAGGTCTTAGCTCGATTCGAATGGTCCACGCGTTTGGACGCGAAGAATTCGAAGTGCGCCAATTCCATCAACAAGCCAGGCAAAGCTTGCAAGCCAATCTGCGGCTCACGTTAACAAACGTAAACAGCGCGCTGGTGATCAGCACACTGATGGTAGTCGGCACGGCCGCGATGTATTACATCGGCTCGCTGCACGTCCTCGCAGGCACGCTCACCCTCGGATCGCTGCTCGTTTTCAGTGCCTATTTGCTGATGCTTTATCAGCCACTCGAGTCACTTACCTACACCACGTGGGCCATGGAAGGCGCGACGGCAGGCGCAAAACGCTGTTTTGAAGTGCTGGACCGAGAGGACGATGTGCGCGATTCACCGAATGCGGTTGCTATTTCGTCTGCCAAAGGTGAGATCGCATTTCAATCGGTAAATTTCGGTTACGTAGGTGATCGACATGTCTTGCGTGACATCGACCTGCGGATCGAGCCAAACCAGATCGTCGGCCTGGTGGGCGGCACCGGCGCGGGCAAGAGCACGTTGATGAGTTTGGTGCCGCGGTTTTACGATCCTTCTACGGGTTTCGTCATGCTGGATGACCGTGATGTGCGGGAGATCACAAAAAAAAGTTTGCGTGCGCAGATCGGGATCGTCTTACAGGATACGTTGCTTTTCTCGACAACTGTACGAGAGAACATCGCATACGGCCGGCCCGACGCGACAGAAGAAGAAATTATCGCGGCGGCGCGCCGGGCGCAGGCGGACGAATTTATTCGGCAGATGCCTGATGGCTACGCCAGCCCTGTAGGCGAACGGGGCGGGCACTTGAGCGTTGGCCAACGCCAGCGAATCGGCATTGCCCGCGCATTCTTGAAGAACGCGCCTGTTTTACTGCTGGACGAACCGACGTCGGCGCTGGATCCGGTAACCGAAGCGGCAATCATGGAAACCATCCAGGAATTAATGCACGGCCGGACAACTTTGATTGCGACCCATCGATTGGCGACGATCCATGGTCTCGATCAAATCATTGTGCTTGAACACGGGCGCGTAGTTGAAAAAGGGCGCGGCCCTGAATTGATCGCGCGCGGCGGGATTTACGCAAAACTGTATGCATCGGGGAAATTTCCGATTGGGGTGGCCCATTGAGCAACGTTAGAGAAGATCGACACGTCGAAGGCGACTGGTGGCCGGATCCGATTCCGCCAAACGTCGAGTTTGGCGAGGGATTCTATTGCGAGAGCGCGCAAATCTTTCGGAGAATCCGGAGAAAAAAATCAGGTGCTATCATCATCGGCAAACACGTTTCGTGTTACGCCGGCTGTTCGTTTTCGGTCGGTGAGAACGGCCACTGTACGATAGGCGATTTCACGCTGCTGAATGGCGCACTGATTATGGCAGATGAGAAGATCGAGATCGGATCGTATTGTCTGGTTTCCTGGAATGTCGGCATCGCAGATTCCGATTTTCACCCCCTAGAACCGGCCCAGCGTCTCATCGATGCACAAGCTCTCGCACCGTATTTCAAGGATCGGCCTGCACGTCCCAAATTGAAAACCGCGCCTGTGAAAATCGCGGACAACGTCTGGATCGGGATGAACGCAGTGATTTTGAAAGGCGTCACGATCGGGGAAAACTCGGTTGTTGCGGCGGGATCAGTTGTCACCAAAAGCGTGGAGCCGAACACGGTGGTCGCTGGAAACCCGGCGGTAGCGGTTCGGCAATTGTGATCGGTGATCCGTGATCAGGCCAATGGATCGTCTACACTCACGCTGTGCACTGTTCATTAATCACCGTTCACCTGTTTCCATATGAAGCGAAAGAAAATCGTCGTCATGGGATTCATGGGCTCAATGCCCATCGCAGGTGTAATCTGGCAGCACATCCATTACATCGTCGGACTGCAACGGCTTGGTCACGATGTGTATTACATCGAAGATTCAGCCCGCATTCCCTACAACCCGGAAACGTTTGAAGTCACTACTGAGTTTAATTACACAGCGCGGCTCCTGAATCGGTTGGCGCGAGAATTCGAGTTCCGAAATCGCTGGGCCTTTTGCGCACGTTATTTGCCGGGCAATCCCACTGCCGGCCTGCGATTGAAACGAATTCGGCAGCTTTATCGGGAAGCGGACGCTATCCTGAACATCTGCGGCGCACAAGAATTCAACGACGATCTGCTCGTTTCGGATCGCATTCTGTACATCGAAAGCGATCCTGGCGTCGAGCAAATCAAGATCGATAAGGGCCTAAAATCCACAATGCAATATCTGGCCCGACATCATGCCCTTTTCACTTTTGGCGAAAACATCGGTACCAAAAGCTTTCCGGTCCCGACCCACGGATTGAAATGGCTACCCACGCGCCAACCAGTGGTGACTGATCTTTGGCGAACAAGACGCTCCCCTTCCCGCGCAGCCGTGTTTACATCCGTGGCCAATTGGTCCACCAGTGGTCTGAAAGACATTAGGTGGCGCGGCAAAAAATATCTCTGGAGCAAATCGCGAGAATTTCTTCGCTTCATTGCAGCGCCGAAAAAAGCGGGCGAAACATTTGAGCTGGCGACAAACATCGAGAACGCTGCCACCCGCGCAAAATTCGAGCGAAACGGGTGGCGACTCACGTCGCCGCTGCAAATGAGCGTCGATTACTGGCTCTATCGGGACTACGTCCAGCGCTCCAAAGGAGAATTCACTGTCGCCAAGGATCAATACGTGCGCCTGAATACCGGGTGGTTCAGCGACAGGAGCGCGTGTTATCTCGCAGCAGGGCGTCCAGTCATTATTCAGGAAACCGGCTTTACAAAATTCTACGGCGGCGAAAGAGGCCTTTTGTCTTTCCGAACGCTCGAGGAAATCGCAAATGCGGTGAAACGTATCAACGCCGATTATGCGAAGCATTCTCAGGCCGCTTACACTCTGGCTCGGGAAGTCTTTGAGGCCCAAACAGTGTTGAAATCAATTCTCGACTGCGCAGGAATTTGAGGAGGTCGCGCAAACCCTTCTTCGTCTATCAGAGATTTGAACGTAGAAAGCATGTATCGTGTCTGTTGTGTCCGAAAAGGCCACTTGCCAATGCAAATCCGAATCTTGATTTTCGAATACGCCGTTTAACGTTGCAGCCTTTCCGCACATGAAGCGTATCTTTGTTTTAATTTACGCGGCCTTGCTGCTTGGACCGGTTCTGGACGCGCAGGAAAGCACACCGGCGCGTCCCCCGATGGAACCGCAGGCCCCGGAGCGGCTGGGTCCGTGGAGAACGACCTCGCCAGCGCAAGCAGCAGTTCCAGTTCCTGTTCCTGTTCCCATTGCGCCGCCAAAGCCAAACGGTCCGGTTCAAAAAAGCTTGGTCCGGATTACCGCGACGTCCCTAGAGCCGGATTACAAAGCACCTTGGAACGCCGGAGCGCTCGAGCGCGGCGTTGGCGCCGGTTTCGTCATAAGCGGCAATCGGATCATGACAAACGCGCATGTTGTTGCCAACAGCCGTTATGTCACCGTGGAGCGGGACGGCGATCCCAATAAGTATCCGGCCAAAGTACAATTCATAGCGAATGATTGCGACCTGGCTGTGATCACCGTGCCGGCTCCCGATTTTTTCAAGAACATGTTGCCATTGCAACTCGGCGGGATTCCTGCGCTGGAATCGACCGTCTCGGCCTACGGCTATCCAATCGGAGGCGAGCGGATGTCGGTCACCACGGGGATCGTGTCGAGGGTCGATTTCCAGCTCTACACGCATTCATCGGTCGATCAGCATCTGGCGATCCAGATTAGCGCGCAGATTAACCCGGGAAACAGCGGTGGCCCGGTAATGCAAGACGCCAAAGTCGTCGGCGTTGCCTTTCAGGGTTACAGCGGCGATGTCGCCCAGGGCGTCGCGTACATGATTCCGACGCCCGTGATAAAACGGTTTCTTCAGGATATCGGCAATGGGCATTATGATGAATATCCCGATCTGGCAATTACCTACGCAAAATTACAGAATCCCGCTCAACGAAGGTTCCTCGGTTTAGAGGATGACGATCGCGGCGTGCTGGTGAGTTCTGTAGTGGCCGCCGGCCCATCGGGTGGCATTCTCTATCCGGGTGACGTTCTTCTCGCAATCGACGGCCATTCGATCGCCAGCGATGCGAATGTCGAATTGGAAGGCGAGCGCGCCCAGTTCGAAGAAGTCGTTGAGCGAAAATTCAAGGGTGATTCAGTCAAGTTGGACCTCTTGCGCAACAAGCAGCCGACGACGGTTTCGATCAAATTGTATAAGCCTTGGCCATACTCGGTGCAGGGCCACAGCTACGACGTGCGGCCGCGTTACGTCCTTTACGGCGGTCTGCTTTTTCAACCGTTAAATCTGGACATGCTGGAGGCGTACCGCACAGCCGATCTGCGCGTGCGTCACTTCTTCGAATATTTCGTCCTGGACCAACTCTATGTGCAGCATCCCGATGTTATTGTCCTGGCCAACATTTTGCCGGACCCGATAAATACCTATTTGGCGCCGTACCGGGGGGAGATTGTGGATGAAATCAACGGCAAGAAAATTCGGACTCTGGACGAATTGGCAAAGGCCTTTGCCGAATCACCAGACCGGCTGGTGATACGAATGATCGGCGATGGACCACCGCTGGTCCTTGATCGGAAACAGGTGGAAGCTGCACGCGAACGAATCATGACGCGTTACAACGTGCTAAAGGAGCAAAATCTTGAGGAGCAACCGGCGTCAAAAGCAGCAGAACAAGCAAACAAAACATGACGACGACCAGGCACGCTCTCATTACTTTCGGCCTCGTCCTTTTCACAGTCGGTGGTGCGCTGGCCAAGAAGGAATCCGCTGTTCCTACCGCGCTAAGCAAGCAAAAACAGTTGGCGCTTGTCCGGGTAAACGTGACCGGACAGTCATATGATTATTTTCGGCCATGGCAAAAGAAAGCGCCTTTTTCCAAGCGCGCGCTCGGCGCAGTTTTATCTAAAGGCCGTGTCCTGGTGACAGCGGACCTGGTGGCAAACCAAAATTACGTGGAGCTCGAGCGCGCCGAGTCTGGCGAAAAAACCGCGGCCACTGTCGAAGTGATTGATTACGAAGCCAATCTCGCTCTGCTCCAACCAGCCGAGAAAACGTTTCTCGATGGAATCACTCCGCTCGAAATCGCGCCTGACACGGTAGTGGGTGACCGGTTGGCCGCGTGGCAATTGGAACCGAGCGGTGCGTTGCTCTCGACGGAAGGCTTGGTGACAACAGTCCAAATGATGTCGTATCCGATCGATATTGGACAATTCCTCACGTACCGCATCAGCATCCCTATGCAATACCGCGAGAACAGCTACACAGTGCCGCTCGTGAAGAAAAATAAACTTGCCGGCTTGCTCCTGCGTTACGATTCGCGCTCACAGCTTCTCGATGCAATCCCTGCGCCTGTCATCACGCACTTTTTAAAGGATGCTGAAAGCCAGAATTATCGAGGTTTTCCCTCGGCTGGCTTTTCATTCTCTCCCACGCGCGATCCCGCGCTGCGTGAGTTCGCCGGAGAAAAAGGGAAGGACGCCGGCGGAGTTTATGTAACCACTGTCGAGCCAGGCACGCCAGCCATGAAAGGGGGACTCCAGGTGGGTGACATCGTGACTGCAGTCGCTAACAATGAAATCGATCAAAACGGCAACTACGTGGACCCCCTTTACGGCAAGATCGAGTTCACGAATTTACTCACGGCTCACGCGTACGCCGGCGATGTTGTTCCTTTTCGGATTCAGCGTAGCGGCAAGCCAATGCAGTTAAGTGTGACCCTCGAGCACCGCGACACCAAGGATTATGTGAGCCCACCATACAATCTCGATCAACCGCCGCGATATTATGTTCTCGGTGGCCTGATTTTTCAGGAGCTTTCCCGTCAATATCTCAAAGAATGGGGTCCAAATTGGCAAAGAGAGGCTCCGCAACGTTTGGTTTACCTGGACCATTTCCAGTCCGAGCTGTTTTCTGACCGAAATCGTCGAGTTGTTATTCTCAGCCAAGTCCTTCCTGCTAACAGCACTATTGGCTACGATGAACTCGCCTATTTGACTGTAACGAAGGTGAACGGCAAAGAAATCAAATCGTTGGACGACCTGGCCGAAGCGGTAAAACACCCAATCGAAGGGTTCATCAAAGTCGAGACCGAAGAAGATCCAAAGCAGATCGAGCTCGATGCGGCACAAGTGGCCGCTGAGGCGCAGGATCTCCAGGAGAATTACGGTATTTCTTCCCTACAAAGACTGCAGTGATCTCCGGGCGATCAGCATCTGCGCTTGGCGACATCACTTGGTTAAGCCGTCTGCAGCTGCTTGCACATTATTTCGCCGGGCCGCTGGTGCCAGGCGCATGGGCCGAGCACTGTCCAGCCCAGGCGTGAATACCACGCCTGCTTGTCAAGCGTGAACAAATACAGAGTGTGGCTCGCTCGCGAGCGAGCCTCATCCTCAACGGCGGCGCACAGTGCGGCACCAATACCTTGCCGACGAAAACGTGAGCCGACAAATACTCCGGCGAGCCAAGGCGTCAGATCTTCGCGCCCGTCAAGATCATGCACGCGAAGGGCGGCGGTTCCGAGAAGCTGTCCATTGGCATGCGCAATCCACGCAATAGGCAACGTATCTCGATTCATGTGCGCTTTCAGTTTGTTGATTCGAGCGTCAGGAGTTTCTTCGCCAAGAATAGAGTCCCACTGCTCAAAGAGCCACTGGGCCAGTTGCGGGATGTATTCTGGGTGTTCGGTCAGGTAGCTAATTTGAACTCCGGTCATAGCAACTCGATGTTCGTCCCAACGAGACACAAGATCAGCTACCGCGTCCCGGGGAGCGAGCATGCGTCAAGCTGGACCAACGCACTACACGAAAGCTACGCATCAGAACGGGGCACAGTTCGCTGCATCGCATGGTTAGATGTTTCGGTGTGCAAGAGATGGCCGAGTTCCAGTCGCAATTGAGCGGCATCGCTAAACAATAACGCCTGCCATCCAGCAGCCGCAGCGCAATCGACGTTTAACGGCGTGTCGTCGACGAGCAGACATTCCGCCATCGGAATGTTTAGACGGTCCGCTACAAACAAAAAAGAGGCCCTTTCTGGCTTTGCGCACTTGATTAGATGAGAAGCAAAAACATGGTCGAAAAGGCCGAGGGACGGATACTCATTGGCAGTTAACTTCTCCCAGTGAAGAGCAATCGTGTTGGATAGTACGCAGCAGATGAACCCTGCTCGTTTTAGTTCCTGTACTACGGCAAAAACGCTTCTTCGTTCGCGTCCAATAACAGAGAGACGATTGAGTCTAAGCCCGTCTAAATCTTTAATGCTGCATTCGCGCAAAAACGCTTCCAAATATTCAGTCGTTCCTACCTGACCGGTCATGGCCAGCTCGGTGATGCTTCTTGGATCCGAGTCGAAACACGAGCGCGTTAGTCGTGCAATAGTCGGCGACAAAAGACCGTATTTCTCTGTCAATTCGCGGCCGGCGTCCTCGGAGTGCAAATCAATCAATACGCCACCCATGTCGAAGACCACGGCCTTAGGCACGAAACGGTACGGCTTGCCCGGGTTCGTCATAGTGGGACTTTGCAGACTGATGCGGGGAACTTCAGCATCTAGCGAGAATTAGACGAAAGTTCGTACAACATTTCGAATACTTTTCGTCAAATTCGGCCATCATAGTTGTTGTTCTGTCGCATCGGTTGTTGTGCGTGGTTTGGCTAGAAACTGCTCCACTTCCTCATTGTAAGTCTGGAATGGGTCACCCATCACCAGAAAATCGCGGTTGTCGCACGCGATGGAATCCCAATTGATAACGTAGGGGGAATCGCAATCCTGAAAGAAAGCCACCGCTCGAGCCCGACCTGACGCACGCGTATTAGCTGGGGGAACATCTGTTGCACTGGAACGGCGGACATTGTTGTTCCACTCCGCAACTCGCTTTCCAGGCGTCACAGCAAAGAACAGCCCGCGGAGTGGATCTATGTTGTGATATTCAAGGTCGACGCTTTGCAGCCACGGATCGTCCCAACTCAATCCTTCGGACTCGACGAATGCTTCCATCAGCCATTTCTTCGTAATCCAGTCGACCCCGCCAATGAGCGCCTCATGGTTATTTGCAATTGCTTCAAGAACGAATCCCCAGTTTTCCAGGAGCCAGTTAGTTTCCGCGCTGGTGTTGCGCAGGTACTTTTGCGCCAGATGATGAAATTCCCACTGTATGTCGACTGCTCCGATGGTCTTACCGTTCTCAAGGTGAACAATCCATTGCTGAGTTGGATCCCGGGATATGTCGCGTGTGCTTTGCACTGCATCGGCCAGGACCAGATTTCGCGGTAAACGGCCATCCTCGAGCAATGATAAGACACATGCAGTTGTCCCGATTTTTAACGCCGTGGCATAGGGACTCATGTTCGAATCACCGATGAGCAAGTGAAGCCGCCGGTATTTTCGGTAATCGGCCAGCGGCTCGTCACGTGCGTTAATGATGGCGCGATTGAATTGCACCCATTGGTAGATGTCGTTCACGATATGATCCGCACGCTGGCTAAGTTGGAAATCCACCCGGGTTTCCACTTGCGGCGGTTCGAAATCAAACGCCAGTGGGTTGGATTGACCGACGCGGCCGGCGCCCGTGAAGATTTGTCGCGTCGCCAGGAAAGTAAGCAGGGTCCCCAGAATTGGTGGCGTGAATTGCGCCTCCCGCTTCATCAGGTAATTCTCGTGACAACCAAACGTGGCGCCGGTGTGGTGATCGACATTATTTTTGATAAACGAAACGCGATCCTGCGCGCCCAGGGCAATCAGTGACGATTGCAGCAAGTCGTCTCCGGCCAATTCATAAGCTGCCACATCGTGCAGATGCAGGCATTCCGGCGATGCGTACTCGATGTGTCCCATATCGAGGTACAAACGTCCGCCGTTACGAAGGAAACCTCCGTTACCCGGTGGCTCTTCGTAATCGCGGTAATGCAGATCGATGGTGCCGGCCTCGGCGTTTCGGAAAAGATGGTTTTTTACCTTCGCCGGCCAGAGCTCGGAATTTACGTGCGGCTCTTCTTCACTCAAAAGACAGCCGTACTCCGTTTCAATCCCAACGATCCGGTCCATTGTCTAGCGAGCATCCGCCAAGGGTCGGTGCTCCTCAAGTTCTAATGCCGTCATCCTGAGCCGAGCGAAGGACCTCGCAAGAGAATGCGATCACACTGGGTATGATGTGTGAATTCGCAGTTTGTGTGAGGTCCCTCTTTTTACTCGGGATGACGTAGGACCAGCCACATCGAACGTTCGCTTGAATCGTCGTCGAAAAAGCACAAACTTTTTTTGTGGTTACTGTTGCCCTGCGTAGTCCGTCCGAAAAGGTAGGAGGTCTTTTTTATTTCGGCCGGATGCTGGACAAAATCCGGTTACACGCGAAGGGCGAATTGCCTTCGGACTATCACGCGAACCTTGGAAAAGGATTTGACGAAAAATGTGCGAATTTCCTCCGGACCAATTACGACCAATTAGTCGAGCGAGTGAATCGTGGCGGAACGGACGAGGAAATCTTGCAGTGGTGTTTCGATCACGGGCGCAGACCGGATGAAAAGGACGTTTACGTTTGGAACGAATTTATGCGCAAGCGCGGCTGGAACGACGAAGTTTCTGAAATATTACACCGCCGCAAGAAGGAAGCAGGCATGATGGATAGGTCGGACATTCAGACAACGTTCCAATTCATCGATGCCGACGAAGGGCGCTTGCCCAAAGGGTAGGCCGGCGCACAGGGCCGACCGGACGCCGCGGCGCGGCGTCCCTACCATTATTCGGCCAGGGTATCGATTCGTTCGGCAAGACCAAAATCAAGCTCGGTCAAGCCGCCTTTGCTGTGGGTCGAAAGAACCAGACGGACTTTGTTGTAACGAATGTCGATGTCTGGATGATGTTCCTCTTCCTCGGCCACTTCGGCCACTGCGTTCACGAAATCAATCGCATCGGCAAAATCATCGAACTCAAACGTGCGTTCGATGTGCTTCTTCTCCAGTTCCCATTCCGGGATTTTTTTCATTCGCTCCTTGAGCTCGCCTTGTTTGATGAGGTCAGCCATAACGGGACAACGAGTAACACCCGAAAATCGTTTTGCAACGCCAAAACGAGCGGGTGTTTTTG
>DATIOX010000224.1:0-17884 GCA_035472675.1 Candidatus Dormiibacterota bacterium | reverse complement strand
GCCGAAGTTGTGGATACTCGATTCATGGCGTGACCTGATTCTGTACGTCGGCACGCCGCTGTTGTTGGTGCCGGTTTTTGCCCTGGCCCAGACACGCTGGCGTCCGCAGGACATTTTTCTTTTCGTCGCGGCGTTTGGCGCAATGGGGCATCACCTGCCGGGGATGATCCGTGCCTATGGCGATCGCGCTTTGTTCGAGCGCTTCAAATGGCGCTTTATTCTCGCCCCGTTGTTCCTTCTCGCGGTTTGCGTGGCGTTTTTTTGGTGGGACCTAAAAGGAATTTTGCTGGTCGTTTTCTTCTGGGGCGTCTGGCACGGATTGATGCAAACCTATGGGTTCTGTCGCATCTATGATGCGAAAGCAGGGACCTTCGACGCGCTCACGCGCCGGCTCGATTTTGCGATGTGCGTAATCTGGTTTGCCACGGCCGTAGCACTTTCACCATTCCGTCTGAGCGATACGCTCGATACGTACTACATGTGTGGCGGGCCTTTTATCCCCGCATCGGTCATTCATCACGGCCAACAGCTGTTCCTTTTCGCGGCCATCGCGGTTTCGGTCCTTTTTCTCCTCCATTTCGGCCGGATGTGGATCATAGGGAGGCGACCTAACCCTGTGAAGCTTGCCTTGCTCGTTACCAGCATCGCCTTTTGGTGGTACTGCAATAATCTCGTCGCGAACATTCTTGTCGGTATCGCGTTGTTTGAGGTTTTCCACGACGTGCAATACCTCTCACTCGTCTGGATCTACAACCGCAATCGCGTGGAGAAGGATAGCAACATCGGCGGATTCATGCGCTTCGTGTTTCGGCGGAGCGGCTCACTCATCGGCCTCTATGTCGGTCTGGTTTTTGCCTATGGCTCGCTCAGTTATTTCAATGCCCATCTAGGAATAGAGACCGTTAAACGCATCCTTACCGGAGTCGTCACTGCATCTACGCTGCTTCATTTTTATTACGATGGATTTATTTGGAAAGTGCGGGAGCGCTCCACGCGCCAGTCGCTTGGGCTAAGCGGCGGCACTGCCGATGTATCGCTGGGCGGCATTCTTCCCGGCTGGGCCTGGCACGGCTTCAAATGGGGGGCGGTGTTTGTTGTGCCATTAAGCGCGCTCTGGTTTTGGCAGACCCACCTCATGGTTCCAGAACTCCAACGGCGAGCATGGCTTGTCCAGGACGTGCCGAGCGGCGCCAAACAGCATTTTGACTACGGCGTAGCTCTGCAAAAAGAGGGCCGATGGGAGGAGGCGGAAGAACAATATAAAACTGCGCTGAGTTTCAAACCGGGTGACGCCAAATCGCATATGAACCTTGCAGTTGTTTTGATGGCGCAAGCTAAATATGACGCTGCCGCGTCGCACATGGAAGAGGCGTTGCGTCTTCAGCCAAATGACGGCGAGTTCCATTTCAGTTACGCCAGCTTGCTCCAGCGACTCGGACGTGGAGACGAAGCCGGACCTCAATACGAGGCGGCGGCGCGTCTCCTGCCGGATTTGCCCGAGGCGCATTACAATAATGCATTGTTCCTTGCCTTAGAAGGGAAAGGAAATGATGCTCTGAGGGAGTTGCAGCGAACCGTTCAGCTCAAACCCGATTATCTCCACGCTCAACTGAAATTGGCGGACGCGCTATTTGCAAAAGGCGATCTCGAGGAGGCCAAAGTGCATTATACCACGGCGCTTGGCGCGGATCCTAAGCTGGCAGTCGCTCACAATAGTTTAGGCAGGCTTTACCTGACCCAGGGTCAAATCTCTCAGGCCATTGTTCAATTCGGTGAAGCGTTGCGCCTGAATCCCGGTTACAAAGAGGCCGAGGAAAATCTGCGCGTCGCCAAAACAAGCGACGTTCAATTTCTTCAGCAAACGCACAATTGATTTTTGGTTGGCCGCGTTCTTCATCTTAATCTGGATGACGCGTGGCAGGACGAACCGTTGGGTCTTCCTGTGATTAACGCGCGCGCGTGGGGACCACGGCTGCGCTTCTCCGCGCCGCCACGTTTGGTTGCCGAGTTTTATCGCGAGTACGAGGCGATTCTCGCATCGCCATTTTTGCTCTACGGCTCCGGTGATTTCCACTATTTGACGGCGCTGCGACTGCGTCGCATTGCCGGAGCGATCGTTCTCGTTTCATTTGATAATCATCCCGATTGGGATGTGCGGCCGCCGAAATGGGGATGCGGCGGCTGGGTCAATCGCGCATTGGAGCTATCAAACGTGCGCCGAGTGAGTGTCTGGGGTTGCGGAAACTTTGAGTGCTGGTGGCCGCACCAAATTTTCGGCAACCGTCGGGCCGAACGTGCGGGCGTCCTCGACGTTCATCCCTGGGCCGACGATCACCCCGCGAAAGATCGAGAACGCCGGGGCGCGATACTGCGTGATAATTGGCGCGATCATTTTGAGCGGCTTTTTGAGACGGTGGGCAGAAAAAATGTTTACGTCACAATTGATCTTGATTGTCTCAAAGCGAGCGAGGCGGTGACGAATTGGGAGGCGGGCCGCTTCACAATCGCAGATCTTGAATGGGCGATTGGGAAATTGCGCGAGTCGTCGCGGATTATTGGAGGCGATATTTGTGGCGCCTATTCACCACCAAGGTACGCGCGTTTCAAACAGCGTTTCGCCGCGGAATTCGATCATCCCAAAATTGAGTTGCCGGCTGCCGGCCGGATTCACGGAATCAATCTGCTAGCTTTGGAAAAACTGTGGCCGGTGCTGGCCGGCGCGTGAATTCTTCTGCGCCTTACGTTCTTTTGCTAGCTGAGCGAAACAAGCACAATCCCGACGCTGATCAGCAACGCGCCAACCGCGAGTCGCATATTTAGCTTTTCCTTCAGGACGACTGCTGCGAACAAGGTGATGAAGATCACGCTCAAACCTTGGAATGGATAGAGATAACTCAGGTCAAATCGCTGCAGCAATCCGAGCGTGAGAAAGAACGAGATCGTCATCAGAAGAATGCCACCGGTAACCTTCGAGACAAACTGGGTGTTGCGGAAACCCTTCGCTGTCGTGGCCTCCATCGCTCGCTTTAGGATGAGCTGAGCCGCGACGAAGCTTAACAGAGAAACAACGATGAAAAAAAAGGCGAGAAAACTCACAGGCGTTCCTCGAATTGTGCGATCGGTTTCGCGACCAGCGCTAGCCCAATAACGACCAACGCAATCCCGCACCAGCGTAGTGGCGAAATCAATTCGCCGAGAAAAATCCAACAGCCGAGCGGAACGAGGATATCGACCACACGCGACACAGGAAAAGCGATGGTGATTGGAATATATCTCAGCACATAAAGCCAACTGACGAAGCTCGCGATGATGAGAAGAATCGCCCACCACACCAGCGGCGAAGCCAAACCGTTAAGACCGGTCCAAGACCAGGCGCTGCCCGTGTCTGCCACCTCTGTCGCGCCACGCTTCAAAAGAAATTCGGACGCCAGCACGCACGCAACGCTCAGAGCAAGTTGCAGCCAGGGGTTGCCGAAACCGGTAGGTCGATTTTGCATCCGCTTTTCTAGCGCGCCATCACCTTCTCGCAAGCGGATTGATTTCACTGTAGCCGCCTCGCTGTGTCGAGGCGCTTTCCCGCATTGTCGGTAGCACTGCGACATCCGCTACGGCGGGAACGCTTTGCTATGGCTAAGGCTCAATCAGAGTTGATCAGCGTTGGGAAACCGCTGCAAAACAGGATCGTGACGCGTCGGACCGAGATATTTGAGGAGATGGCGAAAGATCGGATTGAGCAGCGAATTTGTGTGCGTGACGTACAGATCGAGCGGCACCAGCTCGCAATCCAGGTGCAGTTTGGGTTCGTAGTTGAGCGGATTGCTATAGTAGTACTTCAGACCGTGTTCCAGAGCCCAGGAGATGATGTCGCGCAACGTGTAAAAATAAAGATGCAAGTCGAGCGCAACGCTGTAGTCCAGTCCAATGCATTCGTCATAAATTTTGTCGTCGCAGACGAGGCAAAAGCTGAATGCGACGATCTTGCCCGGCTGGCGCCAAATAAAGAAGCGCGCCCGATCCGGCATCCGCTCTCCGATTGTGCGAAAATAGTCTTTCGTCAGGGTCTCGAATTTTAATGGCGAACGCTCGTGGACCGCGAGATACAGGGGATGGATTTCGTCAACGAGAGGCGCGATGTCGCTGACGACCTCCATCTCAATCTTGGGCGGACGCTCTGCTTTACGGAATTTTCGACGCAGATCTTTTCGAGTGGCTTTGCTGAGCGTGCGAAAATATTCGTCCCAGTTGTTGTAATGGAGTGGAAGGCGCGTCATTGGCATGCTGGGAATCCGTGCGTAACCATGTATGGGGAACGTTTCCAGCTCCAAGCGATAGGTCGCAGGAAAATCCTTCAACACGACCAGCGAAGCCTTGTTTTGTCTTGCATAACTGGAAAGGCTCGCTTGCAGCGCGTTTGCCACCCACGTTTCGTCTCTCTCGTCGCATGCTGCCAAGTCGCCTGTACCCGCCGCGCAGCCGACCATCAAGACGCGCATCGTCAAAAAGCGTGGGAAAATTTTGCGAACACGATCCACAATTGAACTCATCTTACCGGGCACGCCTTCGACAAGATTTTGCCGCACAAAGAATACAGGCTGGATTGCCCGCGCATTGCCAGAATCATCCTCGAGCAGTAGATAGTGGTACTCGAAAGCATCCTCGAGCGTTTCTTCTATGATCTCGTAGTAACGATGATCTTTGCACTTATTGCGGAAGGCGTGTTTCCACGCGTCGCAACTGCCGAGCTCAGCGTGCGTGAGGACCTTTGCCAAGCCTGGCGAAGTTACAATGCTGCTGCCGGGCGGCATGGAATCAGAGTTTCTCCAACTTGCCGCGACTAAAGTCAGATCGTCTGTCGTCTTGCATTCGGATGCTGAGGCACCGGCGCCAGCGCCGGTCTTCATCGGAAGGAAACGCAAGCTGAACAAACCTGCGAGTCGATTTGTCAAAATTCTTTAGCATTAGGGTTCGATGTGAATTCTATTGAAGAACGTCCAGTGGGGTCGAAGATCCTCGCCACGGTCGCAGCGATCGCGCTGGCAATTGTTCTTGGAGGCATAGATTATCTTACAGGTCGTGAGTGGGCAATATCAGCCTTTTACCTGTTGCCGACGTGTATCGCGGCATGGGTGGCTGGCCGATGGACGGGATTTGCCGTGGGCGCTTTGTGCGCAAGCGCTTGGTTCATCAGTGATATGCTCAATGGGGCAACATACCAGTCTCCCCTCATTCCCATTTGGAATGGGATCATGCTTTTTGTCTTCTTTTTGGTGGTCGTTTGGCTACTAACCGCGTTCCGCACTTCTCACTACTATCTTGAGCAAACGGTCGAGCGCCGAACTTCCGCGCTGCGTGCGGAGATCGAAGAGCGAAAGCGGCTGGAGCATGCCAAAATCCAGGCGGAACGTCTCGCTCTGGTTGGCTCGATGGCAGCGCAGGTTGCCCATGAAATTCGCAACCCCCTCGGGTCGATTTCCCTCAACCTTGACCTAATTGGAGGGGAACTTAATGATGCTGCAAACTCAGAAGCCCGCTCTTTCGAAGAATGCCGCGTACTATTGCGCGAAATGCGTTCTCAGGTGGTTCGCATCCATCAAGTTCTACAGGAGTACCTCCAATTCGGCCGAATGCCAAAGTCCGAGCGTGCTGCTCTTTCGCTAAAGGGTTTGTTCGAAGAGAAACTCAGTTTCCTGCAGCCGCTGCTCAATGACAAACATGTGCATTTACGGAAGACATTTGATGCGGACTTACCGCCGGTTCATGGCGATCCCGAGCAACTCTGGGAGGCCTTCTTAAATGTGATTCGCAATGCAGTCGACGCGATGCCCGATGGGGGCAATCTAACCGTCAACACAAAGAAAAATGGAACAAAGGCCTTAGTATCCATCAGCGACGATGGTCGCGGTATGACCCACGAAGAGGCTCGGAATCTTTTTGTCCCATTTTTCACGACGAAGAGCGATGGAACCGGCCTCGGCCTGGCACATACCCAGCAAATCGTTAATGAGCATGGCGGGAAGATCGATTGCACAACCTCACTGGGGAAAGGCAGCACGTTTAGCATTGAACTTCCACTGGCTGTCGGTTGCCTGACATGACGATCGCTGGGGGCACTATTCTTTGACGCGATCATGAGCGACTTGCGGAACAAATCTGTTTTGGTTGTAGATGACGATCTGGGAATGCTACGGGCAATGACGCGGGTGCTTTCGAAGGAAGGCATGCGAGTCACCGGCGTTTCAGATCCAACCGCGGTTGCAGCGAAGCTTATGGAGACTGAAAGCCGATTCGATCTTGTTATCACTGATCTGCGGATGCCGATGTTCAGCGGACGTGGGGTTTTGGCGCTTGCCAGCGCTTTACCGGAATTACCAGTGATCATCATCACAGCATTTGGCGGCCCCGACGCCGAAGCTCAGGCGATCCGGTCAGGCGCCTTCGCCTTCCTCGAGAAACCGGTTGCTGCTTCCGAATTGATCGACGTGGTAAAGCGTGCCCTGGCACCGCCGCCGCTGATTTCGGAAGGCTAGACTGGATACTGCCAGACCAGGATCAGATTACGGCGTGTGAACTAGAACTCCGATCGTTTCGATGTTCCAGTCTCGAGGTCTTCCACTTTGAGCACTCCGCTGCGGATGTGAAGATCGCGCTGGGGAAACGGCATCTCGATATCGGCCCGGCGAAATTTTTCAGCGATCGCAAAATTGAGATCGCTGCGATAAACGCTTGGCCGGGCGCTCATCTCACTGCTCCAGACCACCAACTCAAAATCGATCGAGTTCTCACCGAATTTTTTAAGAAAAACGCTCGGAGCGGGTTCTTCTAGCGTATTGGGGTTTTCACGTCCCACGGCCAGCAACGTTTCGCGCACTTTGGCGATATCGCTGCCATAGGCCACGCCGACCGGGACGCGGAATCGCACGCGCCGATCAGTATAGGTCCAATTGGTCACGGGGGAATCGATGAACCTAGTGTTTGGCACAATCATCATAATGTTGTCGTTGGTGCGAATAACCGTGCTACGCGCACGGATATGCTCTACTTGACCGGCGATCCCGGCCACTTCCACTCGATCCCCGATGGTGATTGGTCTCTCTGCCAGTATCACCAGACCGCTAATGAAGTTACTGGCGATATTTTGTAGCCCGAACCCTACGCCCACACCAATCGCACCGGCGAAAACCGTCAACGCGGCCAGATGAATCCCGGTATTCTCAAGGACAATGAAGATGCCGACAACCAACACAATGTTGCTTACAACTTGGGCAATGGCGTACTGGAGCGAACGATCGAGTCCACTTTGTGCAAGCAGCCGGTTAAAGAGAAAGCGCTTCGTTCTCGAGGAGATCCAAAAAACCGCAATCAGGAGCGCGACCAGCAGAAAAACCTGAAGCACGCTCAGCTTGATCGCCGGAAGAGCTGCATTCCAAGCTAAGGGAATTCCGGCGGCATTGATCGCATTGACGGTGAAAAAGACGATCGACGCCAGACTCAAGATGGTCGTGACGATAGCGATGAAATTGGTGTCAATCTTGAAACGGCTAAAAAACCGGCGAACCGCATCGCTCTGTAAGATTCTGGCGGTGAGAAGACCGGCTGCGAAAAGGCCGACGAATGCAGTCAGGCCGAGGAATGTTACGTAGTGGTCACCAACGTAAAAGAGCGGCCGCTCCAGAAGCGTTATCTCCACGTTTCCTAGTGTGAACGCGTTATGGGGGTTGGCAACCGCGAAGCGCCGACGCCTTTGGCTGTAGCCGCTTCCCCGTGGGAAGCGAAGCGTTGATCTGGTTGAGACGCGGCTACAGCAAGTGCTACTACTGCTGCTTGGCGCGCTCTTCGATATACTTAATCACATCGCCGACTGTCTGCAGCTTTTCGGCGTCTTCGTCCGGAACTTCGACGGAAAATTCCTCTTCAAATGCCATCACCAGTTCGACGATATCCAGCGAGTCCGCGCCTAAATCCTCAATGAAAGACGCCTGTGGCGTGACCTGCTCCGGATTAACGCCAAGTTGCTCGACAATGATGTCCTTAACTTTCTCTTCGATCGATTTTTCCGCCATAAAATTTGTTCGGTTTGTGTTAGTAGCGCGTGGAAAAGCCTAAAGCCATCCCCGAGCACAGCATGGCAAGTAAATGAATTAAAGAGGTTGTCAATCATTTTCGGGAACGTGCCGCATGTGCGCTGGATGCGGTTCTCGTCATTCCGAACGAAGTCGCGGAATCTCTCGGTCTTCTAGTGATTGCTTTCTCCAATCCCTTGACATTCAGAGATGCCCGACCCTGCTCGACATGACAAAATGCCGTAGCCGCGGACGCTAACGTGATGGTGGGTTCGGCACCTCCACCTTCACGTTTGCTTCCTTTTGTCATTCGAGTAGATGAAGCCGATGACATCTTCCCCTGTCGAGCCTGCCGACCTGCTCGATCTAAAGCTGCTGCCTGCCTGGGTGAAAGAACCAGTCGAGGCAAATCGTTACGCGGATGTCGAAGGCGAGCACGGTCTTGAGCGCCCAGCGCGGGACCATCGGGGTGCGCCGACGCACCGGGGAAGACGGTCAACGCTAGACTCCGGTAGATCGCGAGCGGGCGTTCAACGGCCAATAACGAAACCGGGCAAGCATGAGGCAAGGCGTCGCCGGTTCGAGCCGGACCGGCATTCGGCACGGCGCGGAAGGGCGGAAGATCGCCCGAGCGGAGAGGAGCATCCTTCCGTAACACAAACGCCACTGCAGATCACAATCCGTTTTCTGCCATACTCCCCGGCGTTCGAAAAAGTCGTTGCGCAAATCAAGTCCGGCTCAGTGGCATATTCGCTGTACGCCCTGGCGCGTCTGTTTCTTGAAAAGCCTGAACGGTACGACGTGCGGCTCACGGCGAAAGCGGAATCGCCGCTTTATCGCCTTGGCGATAATGGCGCCTTGTCTCTGAATCGAGAATTCCTCGAGCAAAATGCGTTCCACCTGTCTCAGTCGGATTTCTACAGGATCGACGTTACCGAGTCCGAACCGATCAAGGGAAATTTCTCAAATATCGCGCGATGCCGGTTGAGTGGGACACTTCTTGGCCCGACGAACCATCATAATTATCAGTTGCAACTGCGTAGCCTTTACGAGCAACGCTTTAGCCGCCGGATGAGCTTCGCGGATTACCAGCGACAGATCGAGATTGTGAACGATGCGGAGTTGATTGAGCGCTGGAAAGGAGAGGCTCGGAAGGTGACTACCTATACGACGAGCCGCGAAGAAGTTCCTTTAACGTTCTCTTCTCTGACCGAAGCAGAGCGGCATTTCCGATCGCATTATTTGGAGGGATTAGTCAAGGGACTGGAGGAAGCGACCATCGGCGGAGTCCCGAGTAGGCGTTTACCGGACAAGGTAATCAATCGGGCGGTCGAGGACGCTTGGGTGCGGGAAACGCGTTCCCCCTCAGGAATGATGCAGGAGTTGGCTGGACGATTTCG
Source organism: Candidatus Dormiibacterota bacterium (assembly GCA_035472675.1). Taxonomy (GTDB): domain Bacteria; phylum Verrucomicrobiota; class Verrucomicrobiia; order Chthoniobacterales; family UBA10450; genus Udaeobacter. The sequence goes on along the minus strand of DATIOX010000224.1, from coordinate 8,424 downwards.
ACAGAATGGGCTGCACGTTTTTCGCCATCGCCGCGGGATGTTGTTTGTCTCGCCAATCCGAACACGCGCCTTTGTTCACGAACAAGCTGGCGTATCTCCATCTGTGAATGCGATTCTCGAAGCGCTGGCAGGGACAGCGTTGATCAATCGCAAACAGCTTTTTGAGAAGTTGATTGGCAATGTTGCAACCGAAGATGTAGAGCTGCGCAAACTCGCGCTTGTATCCGATTTGCGCTGGCTGATCAACGAAGGCTATGTGATCGAGTTCAATGATGGCTCTCTCGATCTTCCACGAGGAAAAGCCAAACCGCGGGACCCTTTAGCGCCGGACGTGGCCGCAAAGGCAGTTCAACGCGGATTCGCTGAACCGGCCGAGCCGACGCTCGCGCTGGCGATTTGGCGTGGGCCCTACTCGTTAACGATTCTTAGCGAAGGCGCCGGGTCGCCCCCTTCGTAACGAACGACTTCATTTTTTTCGTTCAAGAGCGCAATGCGCGGCGCATGTAATGCCGCTTCTTCGAGCGTATAGGGCGCAAAACTCATGATTGTGAGGCGGTCGCCGATCTTGCCGAGATGCGCCGTGGCACCGTTTAGTTCGATGATTCCAAGCCGAGCTTCGCCGAAAATGGCATAGGTCTCGAATCGTTCGCCATTGTTCAAATTGCTGACGACGATTTTTTCATATGGGATCAGTCCAACGAGTTCAGCCAGATCGCCGGAAACCGTCAGGCTGCCTTCATAATCCAGGCTTGCTCCGGTTACGGTGGCGCGGTGAATTTTTGATTTGAGGAGAGTAAGTTGCATGTTCTTCGTCATTCCGAGCGAAGTGGAGGAATCCCGTGGCGCTACCCACCGGTACGTTTACCGGATGTCTCGACCGCGCTCGACATGACGAACGTTTCAGATCGCGCCGGCTTTTCTGAGCGTTTTATAGGCACCGTGTTTGTTGATTGTCTTGAGACCACGCGCCGTAACGCGAACGCGTACAAACTTTTTCAGCTCAGGCACCCAAACACGCTGCCGCTGCAGGTTCGGCGCGAAAATACGCGGCACGTTTTTCGTGATATGCCGGCCTACGCCGCCCTTCTTCTTAGCCAAGCCACGCCGGTGAATGACGCTGCCGCGCATGGCTTTTGATCCCGTGATACTGCAAACTCTCGACATAACGTGAATGAAAAACGCCGCGTAAAGTGGCGCGCACCAGCCAGACGGTCAAGTGGATGTTAACTAAAACCGAGCGAGGGGGACGTTTCGTTGAATCGTTACAGCGTTAGATGGGTTCGCGATTCAACGGTTTCAACCGTTTAACGATTTAACGAGTCGAAGCCGTCATTCTTTCGGAATTCGACATTCGCCTGTCTCGCCGTAGCCAAGGCGAAGGCGAGTGCTTCGATATTGTCTTTATTCATGGTTGAACGCGCAACTGGCGGAGGCGGTCAAATTTATCTCGCACAGGAGCCAGTCGAGTTTGCAAGATAGACGTCGCACATAGCCAATGCACAAGAATAATCACAAACTGCGGATTGGGATTGTTGGAGCGGGCAACATCGTTCGCACTCGCCACTTGCCGGCTCTTAAGAAACATCCGGAGGTCGAGATTGTTGCGGTCTCCAATTCAACGTACGAAAGCTCAGAAAAATTTTGTCAGGAATATTGCCCGTCGGCTACGCCGATGCGGAATTGGCCCGAGCTACTTGCCCTGCCGGACATCGACATTATCTGGATCGGCACGCCCCCGGTAATGCATTCGGCTGTGACGGTCTCGGCGCTTGAGGCTGGCAAACACGTTTTTTGTCAGGCGCGTATGTCGATGGACCTGGCGGAAGCTGAGGAAATGCTCGGGGCATCAAAGCGTTATCCAGAATTAGTGACGATGCTTTGTCCGCCGCCGATGGGAATGCGGGCCGATCTGCTCGTGAAAAAACTCCTGGCTGAAGGTTACATCGGCCGTCCGCATCATGTGCGATTGCAAAGTTTTACCGGCAATTATTTGGATCCGGCCACTTCTCCACATTGGCGGCAGAGGATCGAAATCAGCGGGCTCCACGTGCTCACACTAGGGATTTACATCGAAGTGCTGCAACGCTGGCTTGGCGAAATCAACGGTGTTTTCGCGCGCGGAAAAGTCATTCACCCAATCCGCGAGGGTTACGAAGTCATCGTTCCCGATTTGCTGACCGTCCTTTGCGCTTTCGATAACGGCGCCGAAGGAGTGCTGGAGTTTAGCGGTATCAATGCCCTGACGCCGAGTGATCGAGTGGAAATTTACGGTAACACCGGCACGCTCACTTACGATTTCGGTTCCGACGTGGTTCAAGTGGGAAAGGTCGGCGATCGCGGGCTGCATGTTGTCGATCTTCCTTCAGAATTGGAAACTGAATGGCGTGTAGAGGAAGATTTTCTCGCCGCGGTGAAATCCAAGGGCCGCGTGCGCCCCCATCCGAATTTTGAAGAGGGCCTTGGCTACATGCGCGTCGTGCAAGCCGTCACCGATTCTCGGGCGCGCAATGAATGGGTGGCGATCAAACGTTGAGCATAGCGCTTCGCCCCTAGGAAGTCATCGCGTTTCCCACGAGAAATCGTCTCACCACGAGCGCCCAGACCAGCAGGGTGATCAGTTGGTACCACGCGAAAAACCGGTCGTAGCCCCGTCGATGGGCAATGAGCCCACCTGCCGCGAGCACCGCGTATTGACCGACAAACGGAACGTACCAGATCGGATGAAAGAGATCTCCGTGAACCGCGGTTTGCCCGATGTCGAGCAAACACATTGCGATGAAGGTGGAGTAATAGCCCGAACGGTTTCGTTCGAAGCGGCCCTGGTGCTCTTCTGCTTCCGATAAATCAGGCGGGTAAAGGAAAACGGTCAGCATATAGAGCGTGATAGTCCAAACGATCAGCAGGAGGAACTTGTCGAAGCTCCAGTTGACCTCAGTGTTCCACTTAAATGTGACCCACCACTGCAAAGTCAGCAGCAACAGCGTGGCGAGGGTTAGGACAAGGTGGACCTCATCGAGTGGATTCTCTTTGCGGCGATAAAACGCGCGGCCGGCGCCGGCGAGCAGATTAGTTACGCCCAAGCCGATGATGATCGACATCAGCGCGGCGATAAACTCGAAGCTGCTCATGAGATTTTGTGCGCTCTGCATGGTGCGCGACCTTAACGCAGGCCAAACTGAAAAATCGAGCGCGAACTGGCTCTCCCTTGCGCTGCCCCAATCATTACAATGCGGGAGGCAAACTCTTTTCCGCCAATAGCCAGTCGATCCCGCGATTAAAGTCGGCCAGCGCTGTCCCTTCGATTGGATCGTTATGATGAGCGCCTGGTAACTTAATGATGCGCTTTTCTCCGGCGTAGGCGTTAACCACCAGCTTCTGGTAACGAGGCGAAACCACTTTATCCTTTTCCGCCAACAGGAAGAGCGCGGGCGCATGAATCGCTTTCGCATTGGCAATGCTGTCGAGGTCTTTCGGAATCTGTAACGCAACAGGACCCGCGAGCAGCCACAGGTTCCACCAGCCAAATCGACGCAGGATCATTTCGCGCAACGGCGGAGGATTCTGCAGAATCAGTCCGGAAACTGGACGCTGCGCAGCCACGTGTAGTGCGGCAGTTGCCCCGATGCTTATCCCAAAAGGAATGATTGGCCGATCGACTGCGTGATGTTTCAATTCGTCAAACGCCGCGAGCGCTGCGGGGCCGAGCTTCGAAAGCCGCGCAGGCCCGGTGCTGCCACCGAATCCTGGATAATTCATTCCCCAGATTTCGACTGCACGCTCATTCCACACCTCGGCCCTAGCAGCGGGCCAATGCTCAGCACGATCAGCATTGCCATAAAAGCGCAAAATATAAAGATCTGCACTACCCTGTTGTTGCGCTCGACGCGATTGCGCAATCCAAACTTCCAATTGTCCATTTTCGAAGGGAATGGTTTTCCGGATCGCGCCACCCGCATTGATCGGCGCCCTTGTTGGAAACAAAATCAGATGGTCCGGCAAATGACCGAGAAACATCACAACGAAATATACGATCCCGATTGCGAGCAACCGCCAGGGCGGTGGTAGAACTCTTAGCTTCACATTTGTTTAGGCGGTAGCAAAAAATTTTAGCCGACGAAATTCCGTCAAGCGGTCCTTTGTCTGGATGCCGTGCACGCCCATCTTTTGGAGCAGCCGACGCATGTCGGCAAGAAATGCAAGGGCGCGAGCTTTTCTGCGCCGGGCGCATGAACATCGCGAAAGATCAGCATGTCTTCAAAGCGATCCTCACGCCAACTCTCGAAACCGCAGCGTCCTTTGAATGTCTTGGGATTTTTGAATGTGCCAAAGAGTATGTCCCAAAGTGGAATGTCCGCGAAGTTGTTGGTGTGATGGCGGAACTGATGATGGACGCGATGCGATTCGGGCCGCTGGAAAATGAAGCCGAGCCACCAGGGAGTTTTGATGTTCCAATGATAGAAGAATTCCCCTACTGCGATGAGAACGGTGTAATAGCCCGCGGTGCGAACGCTGGCGCCAAATAACGGATACACAAGTATGCTGCTTAGGATGGAATTGATTAGGATCTCCACGGGATGCTTGTAAAAGCTTGTAAGGATTTCAAGACGGCGTGCTGAATGGTGAATCTGATGTAGAGCGCGCCATAGAAAGGCCGATTCATGCCGGTACCGATGCCACCAATAATAAACGAACGTGGAGAAGAAATAGATGATGAGCGTTGAGGGCCAGTCGCTGAAATGACCTCTGAGATGAAAGATCGAAGCGTGATCCAGCCAGCGATTCCATGTTTGACCGGCAAGCACCGTAATGCCGAGCTGAATCGAGTTGATAAGAATGACTCTTCCCCACCAGGCATTGACGCGAGGCAATTCCATCGCGGGCCACAATCGTTCGGCCAGAACACAACCGGCGGCGACCCCAAAAATGATGAGCACGTTCATGTTCAGATGTTCGCCACTCCCCGATCATTGCGTTAATCGATAATGCTTTGCGTCATTATCGATTTAACTGATGATCACGCTGCTAATTTGCCAAAAGCGTCTTCCACCACTCGTTAGGCGACAATGGCAGCAGCTGCGGGGAAAGTGGCGTCGCTGGTGTGGTGAGCTCGCAAGCGTTACGGAGCCGATGTAAGCGTGACCTTGGTTTCGTTGGCTTTCTCTGCGGCGCCGAGGAATCGCTGATACAGGAATGACGCGACCATCGCGATGATAGCGACCACTACGAATGCGCTGATACGATAAAGTTGGTCTAGTTGCGAAAGATCGTGAAAGAAAAGTTTCAACACGGTGAGACCAAGCAAACCGAGACCCGCATAACGCACAGGCGCAATTTGCTTGCGGATGCCAACAATAAGCATCAATAGCGCGAATAGCGCCCAGGCGATGCTATAACTCATGTCGCGCCCGAAATTCCCTGAGAATTGAAACGTCAATGCAGTCGCGCCGGGTGCGCTGAAGTAATCGGCGATCTCGATGTTCACGATTAAAAAGGCGAGCACCGTGCCTAATGTGTAAAGCAAGGGCAGCACATTCGACCCGAGCACGAATTGGCGCGGCGGCGCGAGGAATCGCCCGGCTGCGAACAGACAGACGGTCGCGATGCCGTAGGTGTAAAGATACCAATTAAGAATTGGGAACGCGGCGTCGGGATGATAACTCAGCACGGCCGGATTGAGGGCAAGCCGCGCAAAGACAACCACGAGCAAAACGACCCCTGTCAGGCGCAGTCCCGGATGCGGGACGCGACGAAACAGCCAGCAAAGCGCTGCACCCTCCAGCGCCCAGCCCACCGTGATCCATTGTCGATCAAATTGGATTGGGAAAATCAGCGTGATGAAGAACAGCGCTGCGCCTCCAAAGAGTGCGAGTTGCGCATTTCGGGCCGGGCTGGTGAGTGATGTGCGTTTAAGCACCACAAGAAGTCCGAGGAGCGAGGGCAGAGCAAATGCCAGGGGTACGAGACCAGGTAAATGGCTCGGATAAGCGCTGCGAACAACGTCATACACCAGGTAAAAATGCAATGGTCCAGCCAGCGCCGCGGCGGCCCATGGCGCAGTTTTCCCCGCAAATTTGCGATGGAAAATGAAAGGAAAGATCGTGAACAAGGCGTAAAACCCGAGGTACCAAGTCAGCGGTAGCGTGGCACGCGTAGGATCGAAATGTTGGAAATGCCACGCGTGTTCCAATGCGAGCACGCAAACGAGCCCGATCGCCGGGAGCACGTCTAGCAAGAGAATTTCGCTCATGCCGAGAAGCAAAATGACCAGCAACAATGCGAGCCCAAACACCGCGGATGGATTCACGAGTGGCAACCGCAGCGTTACCATGGTTAACAGCAGAAACGGCATTGCGACCGACAGCGATGGAAGCTGAACTGAAAGATTCCCGGGGTCGGTGATGTCACCGAAGAGTTTTGGCGCACGTGTTCCCGCCTTCACGAAATGCCGGCAAGCCCAACTTGCGGCGACCAGAAAGAAAATCGCAAAGCTCCCAAGGATGCACAGCGCTGTCGACAAGCCGGTGAGCTCGCTTGGAATCCGCAGCAGCCACCCGCCTATCGCTATCAGAGTCAGCAGGAGCATGGCGAGAATCGGCAGCAGCCTGCCCGTTGCCAGGGCGAGACCGAACGCGAGAAAATCGACAATCAACACGAACGGCCAAACGACAATTGAAAGCTCGGTGATTTGAAAAATCGGCATCAACATCAACAGGAGCGACAAGGCGGGAAATGCCTGACTCCACCACGGGACCTGAATCTTGCGCAGACGCTGCAGCACAAGCGGGATCGCTGAATGAAAGAGCGCGAAAATAAAATAAAATGCGAGCGCAGTATAAAGATATGCAGTGGTGAGATACGAGTTCGTCCATGCGGCGAGAAGAATGAATGCCGCTAGCCCAGCGAGGGCATTAACAACAGTTAATCTGCTTTCGAGCAACGTAAGCGCGAGAAGTCCAAGATCGACAATGAAAACATAGCTGAACAGGAGCGTTGGTCGGTGCGCGATCGTTGGGAATGAGAGCAGGTAAAACGCTGCGAGCATCGCCGCGCCTGCGAGGCCGAGCGTGCAGGCAAGAAGCTCATGGTTCATTTTTCGGGTTCGCTTTGCCCATGCTACCGCTGCAAGAAACAACCCTTGAAATCCCGCAAACACCGCCATGACAACGAGGACTTTGTTGCCGGCGAAATATTTTTCCGGGACAAAGAACGTGGTGATCCAGGCGAACTGCATTAACCCTGTTCCGACTGCACCTAGAATCGGGAGCGCCTTCCATCGTTGCCGTTGCGCAACCGCGAGGAGACCGACATCGAGCAACGCGATATAGACGAAGAGGCCGAGAGGGTAATCTTCGCCTGTCGAAAGCAATACCGGCGTGAGAAAACCGCCGGCGATCCCAAGCACAGCGACGACCATCGCATTCAACCGCACGGCGAGCAGAAACGCCATCGCCGTGATCAACGTCATCAATAAAAACGTTGGAATGAGACCGAAGAACGCGAAGTGATAATAAGCTCGACAGGCAAACGTCACGGCATAGAACACCAGGATTCCTGTCGCGCAGAGCGTCTGCGAAGTGACGGCGTTTTCCTTCCGTTTTAAAAGCAGACCGCCGATCACAAGGCTGGCGCCAACGACAAACCCGATGGCAACCCGCAGCTCCGGCGAGATGAGATTGTGCTCGAACGAATATTTCACGAAAAACGCCACGCCAAGGAAAAGCGCGAGGCCGCCGATCCACGCGAACAGTTTCGCGCCCATGAATTGCTCCCAATTAATCGGCGGTTTGGGCGGCGTTGCGATTTTAGGAACGGCTTCTTTGATGAATCTCTCGGGAATTGGCGGCGGCGCCGATTCTTTCTCTGGCACGATTACAGCGACTGTTGTGATTGGAACCGCTAACGGGACGGTTTCCATCGCTGCCACAGCGACTTCAGGTTGAAGAGCCGGGACGACCTCCGGCCGCAAATTGCGCACTTCGTTTTCAAGTGAAGACAATCGCGTAACTAAGTCGTCGACGCCGCGCTTTGCGCTGTTTGCTTTGCCGAGCGCGACGATCGGCAGGACGATGATCGCAATCAACAGACCGATGATGAACAGGACTAGGAGTTCCATTGTTTGTTAGGTTTGACCGAATACCCGGCCTTGCTGCAGAGGATAACTGCTTTGCACGATGAATGTTAATTGATAAAAATTGCGGATTTCATCGACGCTTTCGATCATGAACATTCATCACCTCGAACTATTTTATTTCGTCGCAAAACACGGTGGTATCGCAGCCGCGGTGCGCAATATTCCTTACGGCATCCAGCAACCTGCAGTGAGCGGGCAAATTGCAAAGCTCGAGGAGTCGGTGGGCACCAAGCTGTTTCAGCGACGACCGTTCGCGCTTTCGCCGGCAGGGCTGGAACTATTCGAGTTTATCA
>DATIOX010000223.1:0-6955 GCA_035472675.1 Candidatus Dormiibacterota bacterium | reverse complement strand
TGCTGGCTTAGCCCGCTGCACTGTGACATTTTCAAGCGACTGAAATTCGCTCCAGCCGCGAAGAAATGGATGGAGATTATGTTTGCGCTCCTTTCGAAATGGCCGCTCGTTAGGCAAATTCGCGAACACAAAGACGGGACGGGCCTCGAATCGATGTCGGACAAGACGCGCGCGATGCACGCGAGGATCGATGACGCAAAAGTCGCGCGCTCCATTTGTCCGTACTGCGGCGTCGGCTGCGGACAATTGATCTATCACAAGGATGGGAAACTGGTTTCGATCGAAGGCGATCCGGAATCGCCGATCAGTCAGGGAAATCTTTGTCCGAAGGGCGCCGCATCCTACCAATTGCTTACACATTCCCGACGGGAAACGAAGATGAAATACCGCGCGCCGCGCTCGAAGGAATGGACGGAAATGTCGCTCGAGCGCGCCATGGACATGGTGGCTGAGCGGGTCTGGGAATCGCGCAAACGCACATTCGTCAGGCAGGTCGACGGGTCAACCGTCAATCATACCACCGCCATCTGTCATCTTGGCGGCGCCACGCTCGACAACGAAGAAAATTATTTGATTAAAAAGCTTTTCACTGGAGGCCTGGGCATGGTCTGTGTGTCCAACCAGGCCCGGATATGACATAGCAGCACGGTGCCCGGTCTGGGCACCTCCTTTGGCCGGGGCGGAGCTACGACCGCGCAGCAAGATCTGGCCAACGCAGATTGTATTTTGATCGAAGGCTCATCAATGGCCGAGGCCCATCCGGTAGGTTTTCGCTGGGTGATGAAGGCCAAGGAGCATGGCGCCACAATCATCCATGTGGATCCACGTTTTTCGCGGACGAGCGCGCTAGCCGACATTTGGGTGCCAATCCGAGCGGGCACAGACATTGTGTTTCTCGGCGGACTCATCAGGCATTTGATTGAACACAACCTCTACTTTCATGAGTACGTCGTCCATTACACCAATGCGTCCTGTATTTTGTCTGACGAATACCGCGACCCAGAAGACAACGGCGACGGCTATTTCTCGGGCTGGAACGAAGAGAAGCGCGCTTACGAAGGCGACAGTTGGGTTTACAAAGGCGGTGACCTGAGTCGGCCACAGCGCGATCTCACATTGCAAGATCCGCAATGTGTTTTTCAAAAATTAAAACGACATTTCTCTCGCTACACGCCGGAGATGGTCGAGAAAATCTGCGGCATCCCGCCCGACCTTTTTCACAAAGTCGCGCATTGTCTCGCTGCTGCATCTGGCCCGGATAGGACCGCCGCGGTTTGCTACGCAGTCGGCTGGACGCAGCATTCCAAGGGAGTGCAGATCATTCGTACCGCTGCGATTTTGCAATTGCTGCTTGGAAATATCGGCCGACCCGGCGGCGGAATTCTCGCCCTGCGCGGTCATGCCTCAATCCAGGGCTCGACTGATATTCCCACGCTCTACGACATTCTCCCCGGCTATCTCACGATGCCACGTAAAGGCGATGAGACTCTTCAGCATTATCTGAATAACTACACCAAGAAAACCGGCCTTTGGTCGAATTACCCCAAGTATCTCGTCAGCACGCTCAAAGCTTACTATGGGAAAAACGCGACCGCGGGAAACGATTTCGGTTACGGCTTTCTTCCGAAACTCACCGGCAACCATTCGTTCTTCGAATATCTCTACACCATGCTCGACGGAAAAATGGAGGGTATGTTTCTGATGGGACAAAATCCAGCGGTCGGTGCGCCGAACTCACGGCTCCAGCGAAAAGCGTTATCGAAACTGAAATGGCTCGTCGTGCGCGAAATGGTGGAGATTGAATCGGCGAACTTCTGGCGCGAATCCCCCGAGATCGAGCGCGGTGAGTTGAACACTGAGGACATCGAGACCGAGGTGTTCTTTTTCCCGGCGGCTGGTCACGCCGAAAAAGAAGGTGCATTCACGAACACGCAACGTCTTCTACAGTGGCGCGAAAAAGCGGTGGACCCGCCGGGCGACGCGCGTTCGGACGGATGGTTTATACATCAACTCGCATTGCGTCTGATCGCCAAGGCAAAACAATCAGGCGACCCGCTCGATGAGCCATTGCGGGCGCTTGATTGGTGGTATCCGGAAGACGAGCTCGGGGAGCCGAAAATGGAAGCAGTGCTGGCAGAGATCAACGGCTGGCAAACCGAACCTGTAGTCGCGGGCGCTGAGCGCGGCGGGAGCGACGGCGTTCTCTTCGGCGGCGTTGATCGCGCAGGCAATCCGCATCACGGCCCTCAGATCAACCGTTTCGCAGAATTGAAAGCCGACGGCTCCACTGCATGTGGCGCCTGGATTTACTCCGGTGTGTTTGGTCGCGATGGCGTGAACAAGGCAAACTCACGCAAGTCCAGAGATTACCTCGGTCACGGCTGGGGCTTCAGTTGGCCGAGCGATCGCCGAATCATATATAATCGCGCCAGCGCGCGGCCGGACGGCCGTCCCTGGAGTGAAAGAAAAAAATTAGTTTGGTGGGACTCGGAAAAATGGACCGGCATCGATGTTGCGGGATTCGTACAAGGGAAAGCTCCCGACTATGAACCGGAGGTAGGTGCGGAGGGCCTTGATGCAATTCCGGGTGACGCGCCGTTCATCCTGCACGAGGACGGCTTGGGCTGGATTTACGTGCCGAAAGGTTTGAAGGATGGGCCGTTCCCGACGCATTACGAACCTCTCGAGTCGCCCGTATCAAATGAACTTTATTCCCGCGATACCAATCCGCCGGAGCATTGGTTTCCGCGCAGCGAAAATCGGTTCGCGCCTCCGGGCGATTCCAGATTTCCATTCGTGCTGACCACATATCGCCTGACCGAACATCATACGGCCGGCGGTATGTCACGTTTTCTCAGTCATCTCGCGGAATTACAGCCGGAGATGTTCGCCGAAATGTCGCCCGAGCTCGCGCGCGAGCTCAAAATCCGCAACGGCGATTACGTTTGCATAGTTACTTTGCGCTCAGCCATCGAAGCGCGTGCACTTGTTAGTCGACGTATTCGGCCATTGCACCTCAATGGTAGAACACTTCACCAGGTTGCATTGCCCTATCACTATGGAACAGCCGGCCTGGTGCGCGGCAGCGCGGCCAATGATCTTCTCTCGATCTCCGGCGAACCAAATGTGACGATCATGGAAGCCAAGGCTTGCACCTGCAACATTGTGCCAGGGCATCTGCCACGCGGCCTCGCGTTCGCCGAGTTCCTAAACAAATACGCGCCTCAAACAGGCCCGGCCGTTCTACATCCCGAGGAACCGCAGCGCGGCACGACTGCGCGCGGCGGCGGTCTCGCGATGGAAGGAAAAGAATGAGGGCGCCAGGAATGGTAGCGCGCGACCTCTGGGAATTATGCTGGAGCGCTCCATGCCATCGCAGGCGTGATAGCGGTTTCCGGCGTGCTGCCGATCGCCGTCAGACCGCCACGACGTGAAAAGTCAGCGTGATTGTCCAGCTGCGTTTGTTTTTGCTCGCTTAGTCCACTACACGATGACACTTTCAAGCGACTGAAGTCCGCTCCCGCCGCGAAGAAATGGATAAAGATTATGTTCGCGCTGCTTTCGAAATGGCCGCTCGTTAGGCAAATCCGCGAGCGCAAAGATGGCACCGGCCTGGAGTCGATGTCGGACAAAACGCACGCAATGCGAGCGAGAACGGATAATGCGCAGGTTGCCCGCTCTATTTGCCCATATTGTGGCGTCGGCTGCGGGCAGCTGATTTATCACAAGGATGGGAAACTGATTTCGATCGAAGGGGACCCGGAGTCGCCGATCAGTCAGGGAAACCTTTGTCCGAAAGGCGCCGCATCCTACCAGTTGCTTACACATTCCCGACGGGAAACGAAGATGAAATACCGCGCGCCGCGCGCAAGGGAATGGACTGAAATGCCGCTTGATCGCGCGATGGACATGGTGGCTGAACGCGTCTGGGAATCGCGCAAGCGCACATTCGTGCACAAGCAAGACGGCAACACGATCAATCACACGACTGCGATTTGTCATCTCGGCGGCGCCACGCTCGACAACGAAGAAAATTATCTCATCAAAAAACTTTTCACTCTTGGCCTGGGGATGGTGTGCATATCCAACCAGGCGCGGATATGACATAGCAGCACGGTGCCCGGTCTGGGCACCTCCTTCGGCCGGGGCGGAGCTACGACCGCGCAACAAGATCTCGCCAATGCCGATTGCATTTTAATCGAAGGCTCTTCGATGGCGGAAGCGCACCCGGTGGGTTTTCGCTGGGTGATGAAGGCGAAAGAGCGCGGCGCGACTATCATTCATGTCGATCCTAGATTTTCGCGCACCAGCGCGCTTGCCGATATCTGGGTGCCGATCCGCGCCGGCGGCGACATCGCATTTCTCGGCGGCCTTGTCAGGCACATTATCGAGAACAATCTCTTCTTTCGCGATTACGTGGTGCACTTCACCAACGCCTCATGCATTCTGCGTGAAGATTTTCGCGACACGGAAGAAGGCGCAACCGGCGTTTTCTCCGGCTGGAACGGGGAGCAATGCGGCTACGAGAGGAAGAGCTGGCTCTACCAAAACCATCCCGCCCTCAGTTTTCCGGAACGCGATCTGACCTTGCAACATCCGCGCTGCGTTTTGCAAACACTGCGCCGCCACTTTGCTCGTTACACGCCCGAAATGGTGGAGAAAATTTGTGGAATTTCACCCGAGCTCTTTCACAAAGTTGCGGAGGCGCTCGTCGCCGCATCAGGTCCAGATAAGAGCGCAGCGATTTGTTATGCGCTCGGCTGGACGCAGCATTCAAAAGGCGTTCAGATCATTCGCACCGCGGCGGTCCTGCAACTATTGCTCGGCAACATCGGTCGGCCGGGGGGCGGAATCTTGGCCCTGCGTGGTCACGCGTCCATCCAAGGCTCGACTGACATTCCAACGCTCTACGATACTTTGCCTGGTTATCTGCCAATGCCCCGCGGCGATGGCACCGAAACGACGCTGCGCGATTACCTGGCGCGTCAAACAAAGCCAACTGGTCTCTGGTATAGTCTTCCAGCGTACTTCATCAGCTTGCTGAAAGCGTACTACGGCAAGAACGCAACGGTCGAAAACGATTTTGGCTACGACTGGGTCCCGAAGATCACCAGCAACCATTCCTTCTTCGAATACCTCTACGACATGGCCGACGGAAAAATGGAAGGCATGTTCATGATGGGCCAGAATCCGGCGGTCGCGGCGGCAAACTCCAGGTTCGAGCGAGCGTCGCTGTCGAAATTGAAATGGCTGGTCGTTCGAGAGATGGTCGAAATCGAAGCGGCGACGTTCTGGCGTGATTCGCCCGAGATTGAGCGCGACGAGCTTCGCGCAGAGGACATCGAAACGGAGGTTTTTCTTTTTCCAGCGGCGGGTCACGCCGAAAAGGAAGGCGCCTTCACACAAACGCAGCGCATGCTACAGTGGCGCCAGAAAGCTGTCGATCCGCCGGGCGACGCGCGCTCCGAGGCGTGGTTCATGCATCAGCTCGCTTTGCGCCTGATCGCCAAAGCGAAACAATCCGACGATCCGCTCGATGAACCGTTGCGCGCACTCGATTGGTGGTATCCGGAAGACGAGTCGGGCGATCCAAAAATGGAAGCCGTGTTGGCAGAGATCAACGGATGGTACACAAATCCGCATGCCGCTGTAGCCGCAGGCGGTGACTCCGGCGGCAGCGATGGGATCGTGTTCGGTGTCGATCGCGCAGGGAATCCGCATCACGGTCCGCAGGTTGACGGTTATCCACGGCTGAAGTCCGACGGTTCGACCGCAAGCGGCTGCTGGATTTACTCAGGCGTCCTCGGTCCAGATAAGATTAACAAGGCGAACTCGCGTAATTCGAAAGATTATCTTGGCCACGGTTGGGGATTCGTCTGGCCGGGCGATCGCCGCATCATATATAATAGAGCGAGCGCCAGCCCAACCGGCGAGCCGTGGAGCGACCGCAAGAAGTTAATCTGGTGGGACGGCGCGCAAAAGAAATGGACCGGAATTGATAACCCCGATTTTCCGCTGGACAAGTCGCCAGAGTTTCGACCAACCGGAAACGAGAGCGGCCTTGATGGGATTCCCGGCGACTCGGCGTTCATCTCGCACGAAGACGGGCTCGGGTGGCTTTACGTCCCGAGCGGTTTGCAAGATGGACCGATGCCTACACATTACGAACCGCTCGAGTCACCGGTGCACAACGCGCTTTACTCGCGCGACACGAATCCGGCTGTGCATTGGTTTACCCGCCAGGAAAATCGATTCGCGCCCCCTGGAGACCCGCGATTTCCTTTTGTTCTTACAACTTACCGGCTGACCGAGCATCATACCGCCGGAGGTATGTCGCGCTTTCTCAGTCATCTCGCGGAGTTGCAACCTGAGCTCTTCGCTGAAATGTCCCCCGAGCTCGCCGTCGAGCTGAAGATCGGCAACGGCGACCACATTTCGGTCGTGAGTTTACGCGGAGCAATCCAAGCCCGCGCACTCGTCAGCCGCCGCATCCGGCCACTGCATCTCAACGGGAAAACCGTACACCAAATCGCGATGCCGTTTCATTTCGGTTCGGCCGGACCGGTGAAGGGCGGGTCCACGAATGATTTAATTCCGATTTCGGGCGAGCCGAACGTCACCATCATGGAAGCGAAGGCGCTCACCTGCAACATTGTGCCTGGCCGATTGCCGCGAGGTCCCGCCTTTGAAGATTGGCTCGACAAATATGTGCCGAAGGGTGGCCCGCCCAATTTGCACCCGGAACAACCGCCGCCGGGTGCGCCGTGCGCCAGAGCCGGTGGCGGTCATGGCTTGGAAGGAAAGATCGATAATCGATGATTGGCGAAGGCATTCAGAGTACGAATCAGCGGAAGCATTCCTACGTGCGCGATCACGTCGAAGTGGGATTCTTCACCGATCCTTCTGTTTGCATCGGCTGTAAGGCTTGCGAAGTCGCGTGCAAAGAATGGAACCA
>DATIOX010000222.1:0-3170 GCA_035472675.1 Candidatus Dormiibacterota bacterium | reverse complement strand
GACAACAAGTTGCCTGTCACAGCGGCAGCAATGTGCATTGGGCCGCTCTCCACGCTTACGACAAATCGCGCGACCCGGATAAGCCAGATCAATTGAAGCAGCGAAGTTTGCCTGGTCAGATCAACACAATTTTCTGGTGTGTTAATCCTGTTGCGCGTTTGTCCCACCACGACGACGCGAGTTGGCGCGAGCGACTGGCAAAATTCCTCGATCGCGCGGTTTGAGAGCGATTTGTCCTGCCCCCGAGCGAAAGGGTGAAGAAGAACAAACGGCGGATGCGCATCGAAGCGCGGCAGCGGATCGCCACTTGGAACCGAGCATCGAAGCGATTCGCCGACCGTGGCGCCGGCGCATTCTGCCAGTTTTAGATAGCGCTCAACAGGATGACTGCGGCGATTGACCTGGGCGACGCGGTCGTACAACCAAGTCGCCCCGGCGAGTGCATTATTCATTCCATAAATCTCTTTTGCGCCGCTGATTTTTGCGATGAGAATGCTGCGTAACGATCCTTGGAAATCGAGCGCGAGATCGGGGTGGATCTGCCCACTCTTCTTTAACCACGGAAGCAAACTTGTCGGTGCGCCGAGGGCTCGAAGCTCCCCGCGTGGAAGGAAGTGAACATGATTAACGTCAGGATTTCCGCGGAGCAGGGGAGCGAGCTCAGCGTCAATAACCCATGTAATCTCTGCGTGCGGATGCGCTTTACGAAGTAATGCAATTGCGGGCAGCGTGTGAATGATGTCACCGAGCGAGGCCGGCTTGATGATTAGGATCGATTTGGGATTCAAAGTCGGCGTCTAAGATACTGTGCCTGCGGCGATTCTTTTGGCATCGGTCCGAGCTGGACTGGCATTTTCAGGAAGCCGATGCGGCTTTGGCAAACGCGGAGGTGAAACGGTCGCCGCGGCGACTCCTCAACGCGTTGCCCAACCAAACATAGCTTTCCGGCGCCGATTCTATCTTCCAATTGCAAGCCGCTCGGCCAGGAGCCGCGGCAAACCGGCTTCAGCAATCTTCCTTTGCACGGTCGCCAGATCATATTTTATGCGAAACTGTTGGACCACGTTATTCTCCGTATCGTAAATGCAGTAGGCTGCGCGCCAGTTTCCATCACGCGGTTGGCCCACACTGCCCATGTTGATGAAATACTTTTTGGCCGGCTCGATGCGAACGTGCTCGACCCTTTCCCGCCTGACGCTTTCATCCCGAACAAACACCATGGGCACATGTGTGTGCCCAAAGAAACAAACGTTGGTGCGTTGATAGGTAAAGCTCGCGGCCGCATCGAGGTTGTTAAAAACATAGCCCCACTGCTCCGGCGTATCGAGCGTGGCGTGTACGATGGTGAAATCGTGCACACGCGTCTGCAGCGGTAACCCGCGCAACCACTCCTTGTCCTCGTCACTCAAGTGGTCACGCGTCCACGCGATGGCACGCTCTGCGATTTCATTAAAATCGCCAGGAGGCGAGAGACGCGACGCCGCCTCATCGTGATTGCCTTTCACGACCGGGCAATCCAGTTCGCGAACGCGTTCCACGCATTCTCCCGGGTTGGCGTTGTAGCCGACCACGTCGCCAAGGCACACGAAACGCGTGCATTTGCGCGCGCGTGCGTCGGCCAGCACTGCTTCTAATGCCTCGAGATTGGCGTGTACATCGCTGAAAATTGCGAAGCGCATAGACCGTGTTCAGTCGTTAAAAAGTCACAAACTTACAACGAAATCGCTCCGACGCTCAAAAGATTTAACGCTCCGATATTAGACCTTAGTCTCATATTGTGCCGACGGAGCAATGCCCACCAAGAAGATGCCGAGCTTCAGTCCTCTCTGCGCTTCGACGCCGCTGCTCGCCTGACAGCATCAGTGCGTGCCCGACACATTGAAGCTCTTTTAAGACTTCAAACGACTCAATCTTTTGACTACTTGACGATAGAGTCTTTTTTACCTGGAATTCGCTGATCCTGCGGGATCTTGAGTTTGTCTTCGAGAAATCTCAGCCGCGTGATCAAAGTCGGCAGCCGTTCCTGCTCGCCGTCGACATAAAGCCCGCGGAGACGCTCATAGGCCTCCCACTCGCGTCCTTCGCAGTAGGAAAGCTCGTAGGCTGAGAAACGCCGGTCGAACGTCGCGGCATCGGGTAATGCCGCTGCCTTGGCGTAAAACTCCGAAGCGCGCTCGTGATCCTTGTACTTCTCCTTGTAAAGGCGGGCCAGCGCTTCATAGAGCTGAGGCCGATCGGGGTTATTTTGGATTCCACGTTCAAGGAAATCCTTTCCCAGCGCAAAATATTCGCGCTGCCCTTTGACTCGCAGCGCAAGCCGCGGCTGGGTCCGGTCATTCATCGCCGCCACGCTTGCGTTCCAAGCCATGTGCCACGCCGCCGTGTCCCAAAACAGGAGAACCCGGGGTTGTAGGGTTGTGATGTGCCGGAACAATAACAATATCCGGCCCCATTCTGTGCGTTCCCATGCGACGTGTGCCTGAATGAAAAGGGCGTCAGCGACGATCGCCCGAAATCCGCTCAAGGCAGCAATGAAACCGAGTTGCCCAAGCTTTTCGCGAAGATCGAGATTAAATTCGACGCCACGAAAATGTTCGTGGCGATGCAGCGTCGCCAGGTCGCGCTCAATCGGCAATTTGAGCGCGCCGAGCGCAACCAAAATCGCCAGCACGCCAAGAATCCGTATCATAATTCTTTCCCGTAGAACACGAACGCCGCGAGCAACGTGTAGATCGTCGCATAGAAAATGCCGAGCAGTGCCGTCTTGGTGAAGAGGGCCAATGAAATGGCCGTGCCGGCGACGATATCATCCACCAGATTGAACGCCTGCAAGTCCGGAAACAGCAAGGCGACGATTGCGAGAAAGACCCGCGTAACCAGACCACTACTGTGTTCCTGCAACCAATATTCACGCGCCGTGGCCTGCAAATGGCCAATGAAGTAAATGAAAGCCATTACCACAATGGTGAAAATGTTTGTGGTCGCGAATGTAGAAACGAAGAGCGTGAGTGCGGCAAGCAAACATGCTTTCAGATAGATGATGATGATTCCGGGAAAGATATCGATGTTAAGGGCTGAAGATCGGATTGCCCGGAGCGCATCGGCAATTTGTTCAGGCGGTGCGCCGGACATTTGTCCCAACGTGGCGTGGATCACCGCTTGTTCGCGCA
>DATIOX010000221.1:0-7680 GCA_035472675.1 Candidatus Dormiibacterota bacterium | reverse complement strand
ATCTTTCGCCGGCCGGGCGCTCTTCGACGAGGTGTCGCTCCAGGTGAATCGGGGCGATCGGATCGGATTGGTTGGCCCCAATGGAGCTGGCAAGTCAACCTTGTTTTCACTCCTCCTCGGTGATGTCTCGCCCGATAGCGGAACGATCGCGATCGAGAAGAACGCAACGATCGGATTTCTTCCGCAGGAGACCGCCGCAGCCGGAGACGAAACCGTGCTCGATCTTGCTCTCGCCGTTTCGCCGGAGCTCGTGCACGCGCAGAAAGTGATCACCGATTACGAGCACGATCGTGAGCATGACGCTGATGACGAGGCCTATCACAAGGCGCTCCATGTTTTTGACGAGCACGGCGGGTGGGAGCTCGAACCAAAAGCAAAAAGGGTTCTCACCGGACTGGCTTTTCGCGAAACTGATTTCGATCGCCCGGCACGCGCCTTAAGCGGCGGCTGGATCATGCGCGCGCATCTCGCGCGGTTGCTCGTGATGCAACCCGACCTCCTTCTGCTCGACGAACCGACGAATCATCTCGATCTCGAATCGCTTCAATGGTTCCAGGAATATCTGCGAACTTATCCGGGCGTGATTGTCATGATCTCGCACGATCGGGAATTTTTGAATCAGCTTGTCGGCAGCATCGTCGAGATCGCGCACTCGAAACTGGTGCGTTATCGGGGCGACTGGGACAGTTATGTCGAGCAGAAAGCAGCGCGCGAAGAACAACAGCTTGCAGCTTACAAAAATCAGCAGAAAGAAATCGCGTCGTTGCAATTGTTTGCCGATCGATTTCGCGCCAAGGCAAGCAAAGCATCGCAAGCACAGAGCAAGTTGAAACAGATCGATCGCATGAAAAAAATTGCGGCTCCGGTCGCGCGCGGAAAGACGATCAAGTTTCATTTCCCGCAACCGGTGCGCAGCGATTTGCGCGTGATCACGTTGAAAGACGTCGATCATGCCTATGGCGACCTCGTTGTTTATCGCGGAATGCAATATCATGCCGAGCGCGGTCAACGCACCGTGCTGGTCGGCCCGAACGGCGCGGGGAAATCGACTCTTCTCAAGTTGCTGAGCGGGGTGTTACCCGTGCAGCATGGCGTGCGCGAGCTCGGACATAATGTGCGCGCAGGTTATTTCTCGCAGAACCGAATCGACGTGCTCAATGCGAGCCATACCGTTCTCGACAGCGCGCGCGACATGCCCAATCCCGTGTCCGAACAAACCGCGCGTACTGTGCTCGGTTCTTTTTTGTTTCGCGGCGACGATGTTTTCAAGACCGTCGCCGTTTTGAGCGGTGGCGAAAAATCGCGACTGGCCCTTGTCAGGTTATTGCTCAATCCGCCGAACATTCTGCTAATGGACGAACCGACGACACATCTCGATGTCGGTTCGATCGATGCCCTGATCGGCGCGCTCAAGCAATATCACGGGACGCTCATCTTTATTAGTCACGACGTTCATTTTATCCGCGCCATTGCTACAAGCGTTTTGCACATAACTGCAGGTGCGAACCGCACGGGTAGTAAACTGACGTTCTATCCTGGCGATTACGATTACTATCTGGACAAATCAAAAGCCACATCCGCGCAGACCGCTCTGACCGCGGGCCGCGATGTTCCAGAGATCAACGGTTTCGCCGTGGCGAAGGTCAGAAAGCAAAGCGGCTCCGGTTCAAGAAAACAAAAGGAACAGAAGCGTGTCGAAGCGGAAGCGCGCAATGCGGTTGCTAAAACGAGACGTGAAAAAGAAAAGCGGGTGCACGAACTGGAGATGAAAATCGCGGCGTTGGAAGGACAACAGAAAGAACTAGTCCTCGCTCTCGGAGATCCCACCGCCTACGAACCCGGCGGGCGCGCGGTGTCGATCAACCGAGAACTGGCCGCGGTAACCGCTGATCTTGCTCGCCTAACCAACAAATGGGAAACCGTGACCGCTACGGTCTAGTAAAACGCCGCATGCCTAAGGTTTCGCCGGCTTCGGTTTCTCGCACATCAAGGCGAGAACATTATTTTCCGTGTCGCGAAATTCCGCCAACCAAAGATCGTGAGTTGCCATTGGCGCGATCAGCATCGGTTTGGTTTCGAAATGAACTTTTCTCGAAACCAGCGCCTCATGCGCCTGGTCGATGTCTGCCACCTTGAAGTAGAGAATCGAGCTCGGATGATCCAAGTCCGGGCGCTCCGGGATCGCCAGCATTAAGCGGATGCCGCGACAATCGAAGAACGCCATCCGGCCTGGCACGGTAAAAAGATGTTTTATGCCGAGCGTGTCTTTGTAAAACGCAACTGCGCGATCGAAATCGTGCACGTTCACTGAAATCTGCCCGATCTCGCCTAACGAAATATTCCTTTGGTCGTTCATTACTTGCGATCCTTGGGTTAACTGACCAGCGAGCGCAAAAATTCCAGTACTGCCACCGCAGCTGGCCCGCCTTTCTCCGCGTGCGCGAGCAGCGGAATCTTATGCGGTCCCGGCACGTGCACGATGTTCGGGAAAGCGGTCACTGCCGCTTTGACGATGTCGATCTTGCCCAGCATCGTGGCGGCGAAAATGTCCATCCGCGCGTTGTGCGCGAGCAGGAATTCGGCGATGTCGCGCCGGCCCATGTGCGACGCGCCGCCCAAGGCGGTTTCGAAGTCGCCATTGCCCCAGTCGATGGCTCCATTGATCAGCGTCGGATCTTCCGCCAACATCTTTTCCACCGCGGGCAAATTGAAATGACCGGCGATGACGAATCGTTTCACCCGTGCGCGATCGATCTGCGGATCGTGCTCGGGAAAATCCGGCACGTTATCAGCTGATTGCGGCGATGGTGACGGCGACGGAACCAATGCGGTCGTTCCCGGCTGCGCACGCAGCACGTCGCGTCCGCAGAGCATGCCCGCCACAGCAATGCCGCTATTAATAAGAAACTTCTTGCGCGTGAGCGATGTCTTCATGAACGCGACCTTACGTCGCGCCCATCAGATATACTTCTCGAATATTGCTATTTTCTTCGGTCGCCATTCCGCGACGCTTTCGCCACGCCCGCGGCGACATTCCGCAGCGCTTGTGAAACAACGCGCTAAACGAACCGAGGCTGGTGAACCCGCATTCCAAACAAATCGCCGTCACTGGTATCCGCGTTTTTTCAAGCAAAAACTTCGCCCGATCCAATCGGCAATTGTTGAGATACTGATGCGGCGTTTGATGAAAGACGGCCTGAAACACACGAAGCAAATGGAACGGCGAGAGACATGCGGCTGCGGCAACTTCGGACAGCGAGACCGGCGCAGCAAGATGAGCGTGCAGATAATCCCGGGCGCGACTGACGCGTCGCCACAGCTCTTCGCGCGTGGAGGCGCGCACTGCCGGTAAATTGCCGATCTCACGTCTGAGCGAGCGCTGGCTGGAGAGCATCGACACGAGCAACTCTCGTAATTTTTCCTCTAACCAACCGTCTTGAATCCATTCCTCGCTTTTGAACGCGGCGCGCAAGGCGTGCACTTTGGGCGAGACGATCCGGTCGTGCGGCGTGTACCGCTCGAAGAATGACGCCCTCATTCCGCTTTCGCCAGGCGATTTCGCCAGCAACATTTCCGGCGTCTCATTGAAGCCGCGTAAGACTTCCTCGGCCCAGCCGTCCGGAAACCAGAGCACGAATGTTTCTACCCGAGTCGGCGACGCAATCTCGATCGAGTACGGTTGCCGATCGTTCAGGATCAAGTAACCGCCATCATCGACTGCGACTTCGGCACGCCCAAACTTGTAAAGAGCGCGACCATTGGCCATGCATTTGAGCGACAGCGGCAATCCCGGCGTTTCCGCGAAATAAGAAAACCCGCGTCCGCTCATGAAAACGGATCGCTGTAAAGGACTCAACGGGTCGAGCGCCAAGACGCCATGATAACTCAAGTTCAGGATGATGTCAGTCACCAGGACCCAAGCGTGAAAAGGATAAGCGGTCACACGAGATCGAAATGCAATTCGCCGCATTGGAAGGGCAGAGCCGCGGCGCTGGAAGATCCGGCGGCTTACACACCGGGCGGCCATGCCACTGCGATCAATCGCGATCTCTCCGCTGTGTCCCACGATCTTGCTCGCCTGACAGCGGAATGGGAAAGCGTCACCGCCACGGTGAACGCTCCCTAACGACGGGAAAAAGTCGGGGGCTGATCCGCCTTCGCAATGTTTCGGCGCGACAGGTGATTGAGTGTTGAGGGGCTTGCGGCCGACACGGCCGTCTCTATACCGACAGGCCGCGGTCAATGACCACGGCTACGGTTTTCCTCCGTCTCGATTAGAGAACGCGGGGAAAATGGATATTCAGCTTGATGCAAACGTAGAGAACCAGGATCGCGCCAAGTGTGGAAAAAATGAGGCCGGCGGGATGAAATCGTCCGGTTGTCGGGTGCGAAAACATGTGAGTAACCGCGCCGCCGATGATCGATCCGATAATGCCGAGCACGATTGTCCAGAAAATCGTCATGTGCACGTGCATCACTGATTTCGCGATAACCCCCGCGATCAACCCAACAACAATGTACCAGATTAAATGAATCATACTTTTTCCTCCGTTGTTTGCCCGCAGAAAGTTGCCGAGTATGGACAGGCGTTTCCCAATTGAACAGACTTTTCTCGAAAGAGAAAAGGATTAGCTCATCTGCATGGTCATCGAAGGCTGTAATCTGTTGAAGCCGGCGATCGTTCTTCCGGCTCTTTCTCCTTCTGCTTTGCGCTCCACGTAACCAGGCCCGCGCCCAACATAATCAGACAAATCCCCGCCCACCGCAAACTCGATATCTGCTCGTTAAAGAAAATCCTGGCCGCCAGGCTCGTGATGACAAAACCAAGAGCCGTCAACGGCCAGACGATGCTGACATCTTTTTGTGAAAGCATGTAGAGCAGGAACCCAAAGAAAATAGCTTCGAAGAACACGCCCAGTAAGATGTTTTTGTTCGTCGCGCCACGTATGATTAACGCGGTGATTTCCGCCGCATCGATTGTTTTTGGTTCCCCGATTTGCTTGAGGCCGCCGCTGAGAAACACCACACCGATGGCTTCGAAAACCAGCGCGATCAACAGAATCAAAATAAACTTCGTCACAAATCCTGATACCGGATCAACTCAATTGGAAAGCCGTTCAACGACCGACTTTGCATTTGAGCTAATCTAGGCCTCGAACTTCTGTTAAACTCATCGAGCGACGAGAGCGAGTAAAGCTCGGATCGCCAGGAAAACGTTCCGCGACGTGTCCTTGCAAAGGAGGGTCGATTCGTGGTTAAACTGCGCTAAGCGAATTATATGGAGTTCACTGGTGGATGCGTTTGCGGCGGGACACGATACGTGTTGAAGAGTCCGCCGTTGGCGCTGATCGATTGTCATTGCATCGATTGCCGGCGTAGCGCCGGAGCGCCCTATGTCACCTGGGGATCCGTGCCGCGCGAAGACCTGGTCGTAACGCGAGGTGAACCGCGCAAAATCGCGCATGCCAATCGGATTCGCTCGTTCGCTGCATGTTGCGGCACGCATTTGTTTTTCGAAGACACGAAAGATTCAGATGCGATCGACGTGACGATCGCCTCACTCGACGATCCAGCGCCATTCGCACCGCAGAAAGCGATCTGGCTCGAGGACAAATTGCCGTGGGTTACGCTCGATGAGTCACTTCCAATGTTCCAAAAGACTCCGAAAACTTCAGGCACCTGAAAAATAATTCGAATCTCATCTTCTTGCTCGGCGGTGTGTTGGCTTTTGCCGGTCCAGTTAGTTGCGGACATGCCGCGTCTGAATAGAAGGCGTCGTACGGCGCGCGTGTGAAATACCGAACTGGCGAAAAAATCGAGTTCCCGGATTTCACAATTGAGTACGTCGGCGAACGCCGGAAAAGCCTGCCTGTCTATCCGAGAGGATTTCTCTATTGCGATTTCAAGGTCAGCAAAGCAAACACGGAGAAAATGGTGTCCTGGACTACCGGCACGGGCGTCATTGATCCGTTGGACTTCGACTTCGGTGGCAAACATTATCAGCTCGAATTACGCCATTCGGATAAGCTCGGAAAATTGAAGGACAACGAACTAGTGATCTGGCAAGCTAATCCGCCTTTGTAAATCTACGGCGCGGCGGAGAGTTGAGCGTTGATAGTTGAGGGCGCAGAAACAAGGATGTCGTTTGATCTTCAACCAGATCTGAAAGGCGAACTGATCGAGCTTCGACCGCTCATACCTGAAGATTGGAACGATCTTTTCGCCGTCGCCGCCGATCCACTCATCTGGGTACAGCATCCTGAGAGCGATCGCTACAAGGAAGACGTATTCAAAGTTTTCTTCAAAGATGCGCTCGAATCTGGCGGAGCGTTTGTTGTGATAGACACGAAGAGCAAACGAATTATCGGGTCGACACGATTCCACGGCTATGACCCGGAAAAATCCGAAGTCGAAATCGGATGGACTTTTCTGGCGAGAAAATGTTGGGGCGGGCGGTACAACCGCGAAATGAAACAATTAATGCTGGCTCATGCATTCCAGTTTGTTGAGAACGTGGTTTTCTACGTTGGAGAAAATAATATTCGCTCGCAGAAGGCGACGGAAAAAATTGGAGCGATTAAAAACGGCACGGTGAAGAAGGTTTATGGAAATCGTACGCCCTCTCTCAACGTAAGGTATGTGATTAAGAAATCGTAACCACGAATGAACCCTCCTTCGTAACGCTACGGCGTGGCAGGCACGAATAGACACAAATTTCGAAATCGACGGTCACAGACTGCCGCTGCCGGTAATTAATGGCTGCAAAAATCCTGGAGATTTTTTGTTGACGAATTGGAGTGATCTCTTATGTTGTGAATCCCGCGAAAGCGGACCAGCCTCCCGCATGGGGCTGGTGTTCTTCTCCTGGCTTGAGACAAGCCGATTTGGTCAGATTGACGAGGGTCGTGTATTGTCTTGTACCGGAGGGAGTTATTGATCTTTGACAGTTTGGTCATGGATTCCGAATAAAGGAATCCGTCGATGAAGGTAGATAAGTCAGCAAACATTGAATTGTGCGTTATCTGTCGATCTTTTTTGAAATTAAAGATTCAGATCGGACAAACCCTGTTTCGGATGAGGTGCAGCCGACACGGCTGCCGCCACAGAAGAAGCAGGAATGAAAGTCAGATCAAAAACTTTCGGTTTCCCTCACGGGGACCGAGTCGTTTTAAACGGAGAGTTTGATTCTGGCTCAGAACGAACGCTGGCGGCGTGGATAAGACATGCAAGTCGAGCGAGATTTTTTCTTGTAGCAATACAGGGAAAAGTCTAGCGGCGAACGGGTGCTTAACACGTGGGCAACCTGCCAAGAAGTGGGGGATAGCTCGCCGAAAGGCGAATTAATACCGCATGTGATCAGAGTGGACATCCATTCGAAATCAAAGTCGGGGCAACCTGACGCTTCTTGAGGGGCCCGCGGCCTATCAGCTAGTTGGTGAGGTAACGGCCCACCAAGGCTTAGACGGGTAGCTGGTCTGAGAGGACGACCAGCCACACTGGGACTGAGACACGGCCCAGACACCTACGGGTGGCAGCAGTCGAGAATTTTTCTCAATGGGGGAAACCCTGAAGGAGCGACGCCGCGTGGAGGATGAAGGTCTTCGGGTTGTAAACTCCTGTCATTTGGGAACAATGCGCAAATATTAACTGTATTTGCGTTGATAGTACCAGAAGAGGAAG
>DATIOX010000220.1:0-9376 GCA_035472675.1 Candidatus Dormiibacterota bacterium | reverse complement strand
GTGCGCGGGCTGGATCGCTGGTTCTGGATGATTCCACTGACAGACGCCCGGACCAGCGTCGGAGTGGTGATGGACACGGCTACTTTTCGGGCGGCGAAGCTCGCGCCTCAGGCCGCTCTCGAAAAGTTCATCACGGAGCAGCCAGTCATCAGCGAACGAATGAAGAACGCCATTCGCGTATCGCCCGTTTATTCGGCCGGCGATTATTCCTATCGGAACACCCGGCTTTCGGGCGAGCGCTGGCTGCTGGCCGGTGATGCTGCGGGGTTTATCGATCCGGTATTTAGCAGCGGCGTTTTTCTGGCAATTATGTCCGCCGAAAGGGCGGCCGACACTCTGGACGAGGTTTTGCGCGACGAATCGAAGCGACCGCGACTCTTCGAAAAATATTCCCAGAGCGTGAACCGGATTATGGATATTTACCTCACGTTCGTGACAGCCTGGTACCAACGCAGCAAAGAATTTCTCGAAGTCTTCCTGAATCCTACCGATAGGATGCAGATCGCTGCCGCGGTAAACGCCGTGCTCGCGGGCAATGAAGGCAAAAGCTTCGCGATTAAATGGCGAATGTGGCTGTTCTACTTTTTCGTGTACGCCCAGAAGTTTTTCGCGTTTTCGCCGCGCCTGTCGCTCGTGCCGAAGAAAGGCCAAGCGCCAGTACCTGCCGAGACAACTGGCGTTATGTCATGGTCGTAAAATGCCGGGCGATTGAGGTCAATCGCCACTACCCGATCGGCCTTCTAGCGATTGTCTTGTTTTGCATAATAAGCTGCGCAACCGTTTCTCGCCATGAGTTTTCTGAGCCAACAGTTGGATGGCAGATCAAGAGCGGTCAGCTCATGTATCGTACACCAAGCACAACGCTCATTGGCGAGGTGCTAGTCCGCTTTTCTAAAGCTGGCGACTTCGAGTTAACGGTCTCGAAAGGCCCAGGAATCACGCTGCTTTCACTGCGGCAGGATGCGACCTTCGCTGCAGTCAAAGGAGGATTGGCCCGCCAGGTATGGTCTGGCCCTGTGGGACGAGCGCCACCCCAGTTGCGCGGCTGGCTTGGCTTACGAGATCAATTCCTTCACGCGCCGGACCGAAAGACTCTGCGATACGCATCCGGCAACGAGACGTTTCTATTCCGCTTTTGATTACCCACGTGCTGGACGCAGACGTCGGCGCCTTCGAACGAGATGTTTTCCCATCGTCTTCGGAGAAGCCGATCCACCAAACGTACAAAAGGTGGAACGCGTTGTCCTCAACGCGTTGCTAAAATACGTCTGGCCACGGCATTGGCATCCGGGCGCTAATTCGTGTTCAATGGTGGCTCGTTCATGCGCATCAGTGATTTCATCGCCCGAGCCATAACCCAGCGACGCGCGCTGGTGTGGTGCAGCGTGGCTTTGCTGACCGTTGCCTGTATCGCAATTCTTGTGACCTCATTACAACTTGATTCCGAAATCTTCAACGTTTTGCCCGGCAAGTTTTCGTCCGTGCAAGGTCTCAAGATTTACGATCGCGATTTTGAGCAGACACGGGAGCTCACGTTCGCGCTCCAGTGCGCCCCGAACGATGTGGATAAACTGGAGGAGTTCGCTCCGGTGTTTGCCGAAAGATTGCGACAGCAGCCGTGGTGCACCCGCGTGCTCGCCGGCTCGCCAATGTCTACCCCTGATGGAATCCGCGATCTTCAATCAATCGCGGTACCTTTACTTCTTAATCTGGAGCCAAACGTCTTCCGCGAGACCATATCGGTCCTGCAACCGGAGAAAATTCGCGATCGGCTTCATCGCTTGCGCGAACAGATCGAAGCGGGCTCGCCGCGTCCGGAGTTCGAGCTTTCGTTTGATCCGCTCGGTCTGATCGGGCCGGCGCTGAAGCCCTTTGCAGAAAGCACGATCATTGAGCAGGAGCAACCGCTCACGTCGGCAGATCGCACGATGCGCGTTTTCCTGGTGGTGACAAATCAGCAGTCCATCAGCGCCTTCGAATGCCAGCGTTTGATGCGCGAAGTAAACAAGTTTCGCGCAATCGCCGCCGAGGGATGGAATGGCGGCCCGTTGCAGGTGCTCGTGACCGGTCGCTCGGCCTTTGCATCGGAAATTTCGCTGAGCATGCGCTACGACGTCGTGGCGACGTTGCTTGGTTCGGTGCTGCTGGTAGGCACAATTTTCTTTGTTGGTTTTCGCCGATGGCTTCCGCTACTGGGCATGGCTCTTTGCCTTCTCCTCTCTTGCCTGGTTGCTCTAACTCTCGGGCAACTCCTTTTCGGGCAACTCAGCATGATCAGCGTCGGTTTTTGCGCGATTCTCGTCGGCCTTGGAGTCGACTTCGCGATTCTTACTATCGGACGTTATCACCAGGCGCGCTCAGATGGAGAACCGCATCGGCAAGCAATCGCAACATCGATAGCAAAACTTGGACGCGCGATTTTTTTCGGTGCACTCACCACAGCAGTCGGTTTTCTTGCCCTGGTCCTAAGTGGTTCCATGGCTTTCTCGCAGTTAGGCGTGCTAATTGCCATCGGCATTTTCGTCGCCGGACTGTTGATGTGTTCGATTTTGTTTTTGTTTGTTCGCGAGCGACAGGCAATTTCTCATGATTGGCTTTTCGAGAGCGTAAGAAAGTATGTGCGCTGGATCGTGCGAAAGCCTGTGCCGATGCTGCTTTTTTCAACTGTGCTTTTGTTAGTCCTGACTGCGATCGGCTTTTCGCCAAATCCGCCGCTTCATTTCGAGACCAACACACGTTCGCTGCAACCCAGGAACATTCGCGCAAGTCAGGCCCTTGAGGCAATCATGCATGAAATGCCGGTACGCTGGGAGCCGGTATTGGCGATTGTGCGCTCGGTGAATCCGCAGGAGCTGCACGATTACTGGCAGAAAATTGTCGCCCATTGGCGAGGACTCCAGGCAGCAGGAAAGATCAAGGGCTTCTCCACGCCCGCGGCGCTTTGTCTTTCACCAGATTGGATGGAGACAAATCGGCGACAGTTGAGCGCGATCAATTTCCCAGCAGCACGCGAGACACTAGACCAAACTCTCGATGCTGAGGGATTCAGCCGCGATTCATTCGCGCCGGCGTTCGCCCTGCTTGATAACTTAAAACGCCTTACCGATCCCAACGTCCCCCTGCCAAACTGGCGCGACCAATTGCCCAAATCATCCAGCTGGTGGTTCCTGGTCGACCGCTACTTTGGTCACGATCCAGCCTTGACCACGGGGTTCGTTACAACCAACCAACCGATCGTAACCCACGCCCAAAGCAAAGAGCTGGAACGCGACCTGCCAGTAGCCGGGGTTCCAATGATTCTATCAGGGTGGAGTTATGCGCTCGCCGATCTGCAGCCGTGGTCGCATCATCAACTCCTGATCATCAGCGCGCTGATGGCGATCTTCGACATCTCGTTGCTGGCCCTTTTGTATCGGGATTTTCGTTTGTGGACGATCCAGGTCGTCACACTGGCGTTCGGGATTGGAGCAATGATCGCTTCGATGAAGTTGCTGCACATCAATCTGAATCTCCTGAATGTACTCTCGTTCCGCCTTGTACTGGCAATCGGTGTGGACTACGGAATATATGTTGTATTGGTCTGGCAAAAGGCGCGTGAGATTGAGCATGATGTTGCCGGTGTGCTGAAGCCCGTCTTGCTCGCCGGCCTGACCGCAGTGAGCGGGTTCGGCTCGCTCGCTCTTGCGCGAAATCCAGCGCTGACCAGTCTCGGTATTGCGTGTGCCATTGGGATTTTCTGGAGCCTGATCGCCACGATCTTCTTCACTCTGCCCGCCATGGCGGCCAGTCGACCAAAAGCCTAACGCCGGAATCGCGTGAATCGTTATGCCCTGCAAAAACTTTCCGACGGGCGAAACGGCTGCTAAATTACGAGCTTAAATGCGCCTGTGCGGGTTACTGTGGTTTAACGCAGTATTTTCCATCATGCCCGTTGTGCTTTTGGCGGGCGCTGTCGTCGAAGGGCGCGTAGAACTTCCGAAATCACACACAGCTCCAGTCCAGGCAAAACGCTACGAGATCGTCACCAAAGGCGGCGTACTTTCCACGCAGCCGCCGCTGGCAGTGGTTTATCTCGATGGTTCTTTCCCAAAACCGGCTTCGCTCCCTACGAAAGAGGTGGCGCAAAAGGATTTGGCGTTCATTCCGGCGCTTCTCCCAGTCCGAATCGGAACCAAGGTTGAATTCCCAAGTTTTGATGACACTTACCACAGCATTTTTTCCTACTCACCTGCCAAACGATTCGATCTTGGGCGTTATCGGCCGGACGAGCGACCGATTCCGTCACAAGTTTTCGACAAACTGGGTCTGATCACACTGCGGTGCGACATTCACGAACATATGCGCGGACTAATTCTCGTTTTGAATACGCCGTATTTTGTGATGACAGATACGAGCGGGCATTTCCGAATCAGCGGACTTCCGGCAGGTCGCTATACGCTCAAGGCGTGGATTAACAGCACAACTACCCGCGAGAAGCCGGTGGAGTTAAAGAACGGCCAAACGCTGCGCGTTGATTTCCCATGAGTTCCGCGGTTCAAGCGAGAAACGAAAGCACAGCAAGCTTTCGAACCCGGTTGTTCACCGCCATGATGCTCATCGTGGCAACGGTGACTGCGCTCGGCTTCTACCTGGCGCAGCAGAAGGTGACCGCTGATGCAGAACGAGATTTGCAAGAGAATTTTCAGGCTGAGCTTTCGTCGCTGCACAAGCTCGAAGAATTACGCCACGCAGCCCTGGCGGAGCGCTGCGACGTGCTTGCGGCCAAGCCAAGGATCCATGCGGCCATCGAGGACAACGCTATGGATTTATTGTATCCTAGCGCTAAGGACGAACTGCGCGATTTGATGGAAGGCGATGAACCGCCCCCAGAGCAGGCAGCGCAATCGCTCCACGCGAGATTTTATCGCTTTCTAGATGTCAATGGCGCGGTTATCAAGCCGCCGAATCCCTACGACGTAGGTGAACTGGATGCGAAAACGGAAGTGCAACTGGCTTTGAGCAGATTGCCCGACAAGCAGCAAATCGGTTATATCCAGAGAAACGCCGACTCCGGCGGCGGAGTTGTCGATGAGGTGATAGCTGCGCCGATCTTTTCGACCGACACGGGCGATGTCATTTCCGCACTCGTCATCGGATTCAAACCGCTTGAGCTCGAGGAAAAACACACCGGCGCTGGAATAAAGAGCGGAATCTGGGTCAATGGCCGATTGCATCTGCTGTCGCTTCCGAACCCGGCACAGGCGTCTTTAAATGAGAAGATAACAAATGCAGTCGCAAATTCTGATCGCGAACAAGACAATTTTCGAATCAAAATCGACGACGCCTCTCAACTGTTGTTTTATAAGCGGCTTAATCCTGGTTCACTCTTTCCAGCCGCCTACGAAATTTGCGTTTATCCGCTGGCCCATTCAATGGCGCAGTTGCATCGTCTCCGCTGGCAGATCGGCGGAGCGGGTGCGCTTCTTTTATTAGGCGGTTTCGTCGCAAGCCATTTCGTGGCACTCAGGTTCTCGGCACCAGTGAAGAGACTCGCGCTGGATTCGGAGGAAAATCGCGCACAACGACAACGCGCCGAAGCGGCGCTGGCCTCGACCGCTGAGGAATTGGAAAGATCTGCACGATATTCGGCTGATGCTTCCCATCAGTTGAAAAGCCCGGTCACCGTTCTTCGTGTCGGCATCGAATCACTACTGAGGCGCGAAGATTTCAAGCCGGACGTCTACGAACACCTCTCCGCTTTGCTCCATCAGACGCGTCGTTTGACTGGCGTGATCGACGATTTGCTTCTCTTGTCGCGAATGGATGCTGGTCATCTGCAAATTGCATCCGCACCAGTGAATCTTAGTAAACTGGTCGATGAGTGGCTCGATGACCTTAGCGCGCTTCCCGATTCGCCCGACGTGAAGATCGAGAAGGAATTCCCAGTCGACCTGTTTGTGGCTGGCGAAAAACAATACACGTCGCTTATTGTGCAAAACCTCCTGGAGAACGCCCGAAAGTACAATCGCCCCGGCGGGCAGATACGAGTCAGCGCATCCCGCGCCTGCGGGACCACGGACGTCGTGCTGACTATCGGGAACACCGGCCGCACAATTCCAGCCGGGGAAGACATCTTCGAGAGATTTCATCACGACTCCACTCCCTCATCCGCTTCGGGTCACGGGATCGGTTTGAATTTGGCGCGCGAACTGGCGCGGCTGCACGGTGGGAATTTGCGCCTGGTTCGTTCGGAAAACGACTGGACCGAGTTTGAAGTGCGCTTTTCCGCTGCGAACGGTGTTAATGCAGTTGCATGAAGCTGCCTGCTCTCAGCCTGTGCGTTCTTGCCTGCACAGCGTACGCCTTTGAGATCGATGATTATTTCGACCGGCTCGACTCCGCGCTCACGATCTCAGCATTTCATGATAATCTGCGCGCACGATTGAGCGGTACGCTCGATTTGGAAGTCTATAACTTCGACCAACCGGCTCCCGAACTCATCGACAGCAGCATCGACACTCTTTTTAATCCGCGTTTGACACTGTTTCTCGACGCGCAAATGGGCTCGCAGATTTATTTCTTTGCGCAATCACGGCTCGATCGCGGCTTTGATCCGAGCGATCACGGCGCCCAGATTCGACTCGACGAATATGCGTTGCGCATCACGCCGTGGAATGATGGTCGCCTGACGGTGCAAATCGGCAAGTTCGCCACCGTCGTCGGCAACTGGGTCCCGCGGCACCTGTCGTGGGAGAACCCGTTTGTTGACGCGCCAATAGTCTATGAGAATGTCACCGCTATTCGGGATAAGTACGCTCCGGTTTCACCATTCGATTTCATCTACGGGCCCACTTACTACAAAAAGTACGCGTTCAATCCGGTAATCTGGGGACCGAGTTATGCGAGTGGCATTTCTGTATCCGGCCGGCTGGATCGATTTGACTACGCAGTTGAAATGAAAAATGCATCGTTGTCGTCGCGTCCAGAATCATGGAACGTTACCGAGAGTGGTTTTGAGCCTCCGACGTTCAGTGGGCGTGTCGGTTTCCGGCCTAACGAGGCGTGGAACTTTGGTTTGTCAGCGAGCGAGGGCCCATATTTTCAGCGTCAGGCGCAACCGACGCTGCCGCCGGGACGCGATATCGACGATTTTCGCGAATTCGTTCTTGGCCAGGACGCCAGCTTCGCCTGGCGCCATCTGCAGGTGTGGGCTGAGGTTTATGAAGCACGTTTTGAAGTACCGACGGTGGGAAACGCAGATACTTTCGCTTATTACGTCGAAGCGAAATACAAGTTTACGCCGCAACTATTCGGCGCGATTCGCTGGAACCAACAACTTTTCGGGACGGTCGATGATGGCTATGGCAATAACCTTCGCTGGAGCCCAGACGTCGAACGGATTGACTTGGCGGCGGGTTACCGCTTTACATCACATACCCAATTGAAGCTTCAGTATAGCTATCAACACGAAACCACCGGCCAAGGGAACGACAATCACCTGGTCGCAGCTCAACTCACGACGCGGTTTTAAAGTTCATCCCTGCTTTGAAAAGATATGCATATACTGGTAGTTGAAGATGACACTGAATTAGCGCGGCAAATTGGCTCGGCACTAACGGAAGCCGGACACGACCTAATCGTCGTCCACGACGGCGAAAAAGCTTTGGATAAAACTGAGGCAACGCCGTTCGATTTGATTGTGCTGGATATTATCCTGCCCGGAATCGACGGCTTCGAAGTCCTCCGGCATCTCCGTGCGCAGCATCTTGCCAGTCGTGTGCTGATGTTGACTGCACGCAGTGAAGTAAAGGACCGTGTCACCGGGTTACAACTCGGCGCCGACGATTACTTGCCAAAGCCATTTGCAATGGGCGAATTGGTGGCACGCGTAAATGCGTTGGGACGACGGTATCCGGAAGAACCTGTACTCAAGCTTCGTGTTGGTGATTTGATGCTCGATCTGGCAAGCCATGAGGTGCATCGTGGCTTGCGCCATATTCATTTGTCTGCGCGCGAGCTGATGCTGCTAAAAGTACTCATGCGGGAATCGGGCCGCGTGTTCACGCGTACTGAACTATGCGAACGGGTATGGGAACACCCGCACGAATATGACACCAAGTTGGTGGAGGTTTTCATCGGTCGCCTGAGAAGAAAAATCGGCGATCCTCCGCTGATACGCACGGTGCGCCACGTAGGCTATACGATTCGCGAATCATCATAAGTTTCGCCTCTAGCTTCGAAGACTGATCAGGCAGTAGGTAGAACGTTCGACGAGCGCGCTTTGATCGCGCGCTGCGATAATCGGTAAAGGTAACAAACGCGTTACTTTTTCAGCATCGCATGCGGTGGCAAATCGTTGGAATTATCACGCTGAAATATTGATGCAATGAAAAGCTCTTCATCACGCGTTATGGCAGCAGCGGTGATTATCACTTCGCTTCTGATTTTGTGCTCGGGCGTTGCCAGTGGCGCCACAGTCACTGTGACGGTTGGCAACGGCGGGTTCTTCTTCATGCCTTCATCGGTTACGATTCACCCAGGTGACACGGTGAAATGGACTTGGAGCTCGACTGGTCACAGCAGCACCTCGGGTACTCCCGGTCACCCCAGCGGGTTGTGGGATTCGGGAGTTCTCGCACAGGGAGCTATGTTCACTCACACCTTCAACACTGCTGGCTCGTTTCCGTATTACTGCACCCCGCATGGGGCGTGCTGCGGCATGGTAGGCACAGTCACTGTGTCGAATGCGAATGCAACGCCAACGCCGACACCGGCGCCAACTCCCCCTCCCCCGCCGCCTGGCGCAGGTACGGCCATAGTAGCTGACTTTAACGGCGACGGCCATAGGGACTTTGTGGTCCGCAATCCTGCGACGCGTCAAACAGCGATCTGGTATCTGAACAATAACGTTTTTATTAGCGGCGTGTTCGGTCCAACACTTCCAGCCGGCTGGGGGTTGAAAGGTGCGGCGGATTTCAATAGCGACAGTCATCCAGATTACGGCTTGTTCAATTCCAGTAATCGACAAACAGCAATCTGGTATCTGAACAACAACGTTTTCATCAGCGGCGCCTTCGGTCCGACTCCGCCTAGTGGCTGGGCGTTGGTAGCTACCGCCGACTTTAACGCCAACGGCAAGCCAGACTATGTGCTTTACAATGCCGCGACGCGTCAAACGGCGATCTGGTTTCTGAATAACAACGTTTTTGTTAGTGGCGCGTTCGGACCCACGCTTCCGGCCGGTTGGGGACTCAGGGGTGTGGCGGATTTCAACGGCGACGGCCATCCAGATTACGCTTTATTCAACTCCGCGACGCGCCAGACAGCCATCTGGTATCTATCAGGGTCGACGTTCATCAGCGGAGCTTTTGGGCCGACTCCGCCCAGTGGATGGGCC
>DATIOX010000219.1:0-2196 GCA_035472675.1 Candidatus Dormiibacterota bacterium | reverse complement strand
CCGACTAATAGCACTGTTGCTAGGAGTTTGTGGGTAAAATTGCGAGATTTCATAGAGCAGTCAGCCTGCCGTAGCGCGCGCCGAAGCGTCAAAATTTTTAATGTTACTTTTGTGTGACAGGAAGCTTCGCGGTCGTTAAATCGTTAACGCGCTGAACCGTTAAAACGGATGCGCGTTCTCGGCTCGCTGTTAGAGCCCGTACCGCGTCAACGCTGGAACGTTTTAACGTTCTAACCCCGGAGAACGCAGCGGCAGCATCACTCGAATTGTGGTTCCACGCCCCAGCTCGCTCTCAGCTTCCACGCGTCCACCGTGCAATTGGGCAATATGTTTCACAATCGCCAACCCCAAGCCGGTGCCACCCAGTTCGCGGCTGCGAGCTTTGTCGGCGCGATAAAAGCGCTCGAAAATTCGAGGCAAATGCTCTTTGCCGATCCCAAGTCCGCTATCAGCCACGCTCAATACCATGTCGGAGCCACGAGATGTCGCCCGCAGATGAATCTGCCCGTTCTCGCGCGAAAATTTCACTGCGTTATCCAGCAGATTGTAGAGCACTTCCTCTAAGCGCGTTCCGTCAGCGCGAAGCGTCAACGCCTTCGGAGGCAAATCGACAATCACCTTCAGATTTTTCGCGGCGAGTTTTTCTTTCCAATCACGGATGAGGTTATTGAACAATTCGTCGACCCGCACGTCGCTGAGCTCCAGCGTCGCCCGGGACGACTCCAGTTGGGCAAGGCTTAGCAGGTCATCGACCAGCCGCTGGAGTCGCTTGGAATGCCGTTCCATGATCGAAAGGATCCGCGCAAGTTCCTCGCTTGGCGTCTCCGGCTCATCAAGCAACACCTCGATGTAGCCGCGTAAAATCGACAACGGCGTTCGCAGTTCGTGTGAAACATTCGCGACAAATTCGCGCCGGATTTGGTCCAGCTGCTTCAACTCGGTGATATCGTGGAAAAGCACGACCGCGCCGGACATTTCCTCATCAACCTTCTTGATTGGAACGGCGCTGACTTCGATATGCCGCTCGCCGTGAGTGCGTGAATCGGTCACACTCAACTCGCTTCGCATTGCCTCGCCGGTGCCCAGCGTCTCCGCAATCAATTCATCGAGCGTGGCGTGCCTGACTGCCTCAATCAAGGGAACGCCCACGGCTGCGTCACGCAACTCGAATAGTTTTTCAAACGGCTGATTCATGAGCATAATCCGGCTGCGCGCATCAACGACGAGCAGGCCATCCTGCATCGCGCCCAGAATTGTTTGCGTGCCGGATTCGCGCCCCGCGATTTGGCGCTCAAGTTCCTGCCGCTGCGCAAAAATAGTCTCCAGCGCCAGACCAATGCGGTGCGGGCCTGCTCCACCGTTTATCAAAAACGTGGATGGAGGTTCACCGCGGGCTACTTGCGAAACGAGTTGCTCGATTTGTGACCACGGCGCGGCCGATTTTTGCCAGATAATCAGCGCTGTCACTGCGAATAGGGCGCAGAGCACGCCGAGGATTAGCCAATACATCTGGCCTTACTTTTCTTTCATTCGATAGCCGAAACCGCGCACGCTTTCAATGACGTCAGCGGCTTTGCCGAGTTTCTTACGCAGGCGTCGGACGTGTGTGTCCACTGTTCGCGTGTCAATGACACTTTCATAACCCCATACATCGTTAAGCAAGCGGTCACGCGCCTGGACACGACCGCGTCGCTGCATCAGCGTGCGAAGAAGTTTAAATTCAAGGCTGGTGAGATTTATCCGCTTGCCGCTAACAGAAACTTCATAACGCGCCGGATCAACGGTGATGGGACCGGCTGTCAAGCGTTCATCGTCCTGTTTCGCCTCGCCTCGGCGCATGATCGCTCGAATGCGTAACACGACTTCCCGAGGGCTGAACGGTTTTGTCACATAATCGTCGGCGCCAAATTCCAAACCAACTATTCGGTCGATTTCTTCCGCCTTCGCTGTGAGCATCATGATCGGGACCCGGCGGGTTCCCGGATCGGTTTTAAGAATTTTACAGACTTCTAGCCCGGGCATCTTCGGCAGCATGAGATCAAGAATAATCAAAGCTGGCTTTTCGTTTCGCGCCTTCTCGAGTCCGGCAGCGCCATCGGACGCAGTCGAGGTCGTGAAACCGGCTTTACGCAAATTGAGCGCTAGAAGATCGACCACATCGCGTTCATCCTCGATGATCAGGACTGTGTTTCCGGA
>DATIOX010000218.1:0-7874 GCA_035472675.1 Candidatus Dormiibacterota bacterium | reverse complement strand
GCGGCGATCATTCCGCCGATCACGGTTGAACCGAGCACACGTCGCGCGACGGCTCCAGAACCAGTGGCAGTCCACAGCGGTATGCAACCGAATATGAAGGCGAACGACGTCATGAGAATGGGTCGCAGACGCAGCCGGGCGCCTTCGAGCGCCGCATCGAGCAGCGGTTTGCCTTTCTCGTATTCGTCCTTGGCAAATTCGACGATAAGGATGGCGTTCTTCGCAGCCAAACCGATGAGCATGATCAACCCGATCTGCGCGTAGATATTGTTTTGCATCCCGCGCAACCATAGTGTGAGGAACGCACCGAAGACCGCGACTGGTGTGCCTAACAAGACACTAAACGGTAGAGACCAGCTTTCATACAGCGCCGCGAGGATGAGAAAGACAAAAAGGAGCGACATTCCAAAGACCACAGTCGGTGAAACGCCTTGCTGCGCTTTCTTTTCCTGAAACGACATACCGAGGTAGTCGTAGCCCATCTCCTTAGGCATCGTTTGCCGGAAAACTTCTTCCAACGCGTCCATCGCTTGATTCGAACTGTAACCAGGCGCAGCGTTACCGTTGATTTGCGCGGAGCGATATTCGTTGTACCGCAACGTGAATTCCGGGCCTGCGATATTCTTGATGCTGGAGATAGCGTCGAGTGGCACGGGGTCGCCGTTCGAATTGCGAACGAAGAACTGACCGACATTCTTCGCATCAGTACGGTATTCGCCTTCGGCCTCAATGTAAGTTTGCCATGTTCGGCCGAAGCGATTGAAGTAGTTCACGAAAAATCCGCCCATGAACGTCTGCAGCGTTTGATATACCGATGTCAGATCGATTCCCTGCTTGATCACTTTGTCGCGGTCAACCTTCACAAAAACCTGCGGCACGTTCGGTTGGAACGTCGGAATGAGACCGCTGAGCTCGGGGCGCTTGCGCGCGGCGTCGAGAAACGTCTTCATATTTTGCGCCAGAAATGCGACATCTTTCCCTGCGCGATCTTGCAATATGAATTGAAATCCACCGGAAGTACCCACGCCTGGAATCACCGGCGGCGGGAAAGCGAAGGCGATACCTTCAGGAAGAGTTGAAAGGTACCTATTCAGTCGTGCCTTGATTACGTCGTATTGTTCTTCCGGCTTCGTTCGTTCGCTCCAAGGCTTGAAAGTGACAAAGAAAAACGCGTGGTAGGTGTCGGCCACCAGGCTCAGTAGACTAAAGCCGATGACACTGGTGGTATATTGCACGCCGGGCGTCTTGCTCAAAAAATCTTCGATTTCTCGACAAACCTTGTCGGTGCGCTCAAGCGAAGCCGCGTCGGGTAATTGCAGCGCCAGAAAAACGTAGCCCTGATCTTCTTCCGGCAAAAAACCGCTCGGTAATTTGGATCCGAAAAAACCCGCGCCGACCGCGAGCACAAAGAGCAAAGCGAAACTGAGTACAGCCTTTCGAATCGCGACCCGCGACCAGTTCACATAGCCCTGCGTTGCGCTGCCGAACACGCGATTGAATCGATCGAAAAACCAACGGAGCGGACCGCGACTCTGTTTTCGAGGCCGCAGCAACATCGCCGACAGCGCAGGACTCAGTGAAAGCGCGTTGAACGCGGAGAAGATGACGGAGATCGCGATCGTTAGGGCAAACTGTTGATACAAACGCCCCGTGATGCCAGGAAGAAAGGCCGTCGGGATGAATACTGCAGAAAGCACGAGCGCGATGCCAATCACCGGCCCGGACACTTCACGCATGGCCTGAAGAGTCGCGTCGCGCGGATTCATTCCTTCCTCAATGTGACGTTCGACCGCTTCAACGACGACAATCGCGTCGTCGACCACGAGGCCGATCGCGAGCACCAGACCGAAAAGTGAGAGCGTGTTAATCGAAAATCCGAATAAGGGAAACAAAACAAACGTGCCGACCAACGAGACCGGCACGGCGCACAGCGGAATTAGCGTGGCGCGCCAGCCTTGCAAAAAGATGTAGACAACCAAAATAACGAGCGCGAGCGCTTCAAACAGCGTCTTCACAATCTCCCGCATGCCTTCCGTAACGGCGAGCGTTTGATCGAGCGAGACCGCGAAATCCATGTCCCTGGGGGAGCGTTGCTTCGCTTCAGCCATGAATTGTCGCACACCCTGCGCTGCTTTGACCGCGTTGGTGCCCGGCAGTTGGTAACAGGCGACGATTGCCGCTGGTCGGCCGTTCAGCCGCCCCTTCAAGTTGTAGGTTTGTGCGCCAAGGTCGATCCGCGCGATGTCTTTCACGCGCACAAATGAGCCATCGGGATTCGCGCGCACGACAATCTCCCCAAATTCCTGCGGCGTTTGTAATCGTCCCTGCGCCCGCACGGTATAAGTGAATTTCTGTCCGCTTGGAATCGGCTCGCCGCCGACCTGTCCCGCGGGATTCACCGTGTTCTGCTTTTGCACCGCGGTGATGATGTCGGGCACGGTAATGCCAAGCTTCGCGAGCTGATCTGGCTTGACCCACAACCGCATCGCATACTGCCCGGCGCCGAACACCTGCACGTTACCAATTCCTGGAATGCGCGTGAGTTGATCGACCAGGTTGATATAGGCGTAATTGGCGAGAAAAACGCCGTCGTAGCTTCCTTTCGGCGAATAGAGCGAAATGAGCATCAACGGCGCCGTTGTCGATTTTTTAACAGTAATGCCGTAGTTGATCACGTCGGGGGGCAATTGTGATTGCGCCTGCGACACCCGGATCTGCGTCAGCACGTGATCGATGTTCGGATCGGTCGCGACATCGAAATTGACGATCAATCGAAGGTCGCCGCTGTTGGCGTTGATTGAATACATGTAGTTCATGTTGTCTACGCCACTCATCTGCTGCTCGATCGGCGCCGCGACCGATTGCTCGATCGTCAGCGCGTCCGCCCCGGTGAAGTGCGTTTGCACCTGAATCTCCGGCGGCGCGATTTGCGGGTATTGCGCGATCGGCAACGCCAGGATGCACACGCCACCGATGAGCGTCATCAAAATCGCAATGACGATCGCGACAATGGGCCGCCGGACGAAAAACTCGGACATTTGTTAGCGGCCCTGCTGTTGATCGGCCTTTGAAACGAGCGCGTCCTTCGGCGGCGTCCACTCTTTCACGGTGACGAGCGCGCCTTCTCGAACTTTTTGCATGCCTTGAACAACGACCCTGTCGCCCGGTTTAAGTCCGTCGGTTACTTCCCACATCGCGCCGATGCGTTCGCCCATTTTCACCGGACGAATACTTACCTTATTATCGTCGCCTACAACTGCGACCTGATAGCTGCCCTGCAACTCGTTCACCGCTTCCTGAGGCACGACCATCGCGCCTTTTTTCATGTCGGCGACGAAACGCACGTTTCCAAACTGTCCGGGCCGCAAAACGTTTCCCGGATTCGGAAACGTCACATAATAGCGGATCGAGCCGGTCCTGACGTCAAGGCTGCGATCGAGCGCATAAAATTTGCCCTTATGCGGATACACCTCGCCGTTGCCGAGGATCAATTCGAAGTCGAGGCTTTTTATATAAGTATTGCGCTCAGTTGCGTCAGGATGGCGCGAAACGAAATCGGTAAACGGCCCTTCGCCCGCGGTGACGACTGCTTTTATCGGATCAATCTGCGACATGGTTGTGAGTGGTCCCGTACTTGGCCCGACCAGATCGCCCACCTGATTGTTGGCAAATCCGACCACGCCATCGATCGGCGCCGTGACCTTCGTATAACCGAGATTGATCTCAGCCTGTTTCACCGCCGCTTCGTCTGCTTCCACATTTGCTCTGGTTGAGTCGGCGGCTGCAGTGGCTGTATCTCGCTCCTGATCACTGATTACTTTCTTGTTAAACAAATCCATCGCGCGCTTTTCGTCTGCGTCTGCTTTTACCTGGTTGGCTTTGTCTTTTGCCAAAGTGCCCTTCGCTTGTGCTAATGCAGCCTCGAACGGCCGCGGATCAATTTGAAAAAGGAGGTCGCCTTTTTTGACGACGCTGCCTTCCTGATAATCGCGCGAGATGATGTAGCCCTGGACCTGTGCGTTGATGTTGGCGTTGATGAAGCCAT
Source organism: Candidatus Dormiibacterota bacterium (assembly GCA_035472675.1). Lineage (GTDB taxonomy): Bacteria > Verrucomicrobiota > Verrucomicrobiia > Chthoniobacterales > UBA10450 > Udaeobacter. The sequence continues at coordinate 3,829 of DATIOX010000218.1, read as the reverse complement.
CGAGCGTCGCCACGCGTTCCAGTACACGCGGCACATCCTGCGGCGTCACCGTTGTCACAAGTACCTCCGGCGGGGGCGGAGCCGTCTGCACCGTCTTGCGCGAGCAAGCGGTGGAGAATGAGACGCAAATCAGGAGCCCAGCGAGAGCGATAAGCCGTTTCATCGATTCACTATCGTTGATGGTGAGTGGAACTGTCGAGCGCAGATGCGTCGACCCTTGGCGTTGCTCGTTTTGTGCGCGTGCGGACTCGAGCCAGCTGGTCGCTTAGCGCTTGGACGTCGCGAGCCGTGATCATCTGCTCGAATGTCTCTTCCGAAGAAAAGGTCCAGCGTCGAACTCTGTTCTATTTCACCAAAAAAACCGTCACTCTTCATCCGCCGCGGGCGATTTGATCAGCCGGTCGACTTCTCGCATCGCTTCGGCTGCATCTCCTCCTTCGGCACGGATTTGCACCGTCGAGGCTTCGGGTGCTTCGAGCGTCATCAACTCGAGAACGCTCCTGCCATCCACTTCTCTATTTTGGTAAGCCACGCGCACCTCGCAGCGAAACCTGTGCATTAGGCGCACGAACTGTGCTTCCGCCCAGATGTAACGCTGACGCTTTTTCACCGTGACTTCCTTCTCGATCTTTGTGCCAATAGGCGAGGACGTGGTGAGCGACGAATTAAGTGTTGCGCTCCGTGTGTTCATTTGTGTCTCTCCTTTGTGATTTCATCGACTTGCGAGAAACGCTGCCACGAAGCCTGCCAAGGCGCTGTCAAAAAAGCGCACGCGGTTGCAAGCGCAGAGCCTACAACATGACAGCTTGGCCGGCATTCTTGCGTCCGTCGAAGCGGGAACCGGTGTCGCAATTGGTATGGACGTTTTTGGTTACAGTTTCGGAAACCGGGAAGTTTTGGACCTCATTCCTGAACCGAAACCAATCTCGGTTGGTGTAGCCGCGCTCAAAGGAAAACTCAGCGCGGCCGCAGAAAAAATTCTGGCAGTGCGCGAAGGAAGCAGTTGCGGCGAAGTGATGCGGCAAATCTCGTGGAGACTTGGCGCGGTCGTCGGTCGGCTGTTCAATGCCAGTTCATAAAATACTCACCTGCCAGTCGCGGCCTTCCCAACGCTGCTCGCGTTTCCAAAAGAATGTAAAGGTGAGTACCGAACCGGCCGGCCAGTCTGCAGTTGGAAAATCTGCGAACCAAAGGTTCAGTTTCCTTTCATGAATTGTGTCCAACAAATTGCTGTGCGCTCCACCGTCGGTTGACCAGACGACCGTTGCTTGAGCAGCAATGATGATTCGCAAGATTCTCCCACGAGACACGCGCCGCATAGGATAGCGCAGAGTCCAAATCTCGTAATTGCTCTTCACCGGGTGTAACACGTAGCGCTGAAATGCCGGTTCGACGCAGCCAACGCAGACGCCATCATGGCGGCTCCGCACGAGCGAAATGTATTCGGCGTGCGACCAACAAAGTGGCATTGCTGCGCCGGTTGGGCAGGCGCGTTTCATATGCGCATCCGGCAGGTCAGGTCCGTCCCATAGCTGTTCGGTAATCATCCCACCCTGGTTCGCAAAATTTTCCATCGCTGTGATGAATGGCTTTGGATCGCGGCCAGCCGCCAGTTCGTAATGACCGCGTTCTCCCGTCAAAATTGGCCAGCACCGTCCAACGCCGGTTCCGTCGTAGGCACTACCGTCATCTTTTTGCCCGTAACCGTCATGATTGTAGCGACGCCAGCCCGGCCCCTGTGGCAGATCATACTTGAGCACGCGATCGATGACTTCGATTGAATCGCGAATGATCGGATCGTTCGCGTCGCGAATACCGAATCGCACCAGATGGAGGAAATCACCGCCGACCACATTTCGCGCTGGGTGCAGGCCGCCGCCGTTGGCTATTTGAATCATCGTTGTATTCGGATCGGCGTGAGGATCAGGCGCGTTCGCATTGGCCGGATTGATGCGGATGTAGTGACGAGGGAATCCGTCGACCAGCTCACCCTGTGTTGTAACGGTCCATTCTTCGAGGTGCCCCGCCAACCAGTCAGCGTATGTGAAAACAAAATCCGCAGTTGCAGTTTCGCCGTATTCCGTGGCCCACTCCGCTGCGCAGACGAGAGCCGCAATTACGGTGGCGAGGGTCGAAGGTGAGTAACCAGCGTTTTCTTCCCATCGATCCTGGCTTGTAACTGGGCCTTGTAGGATCAAGTGCGCTGCGGCCCGTACGATCATAACGCGCGGATTAAACAAACCGAGTGCGTCTTGTTTGTGCAAACGCCACGCCAGAAGTATTGGCGCGGCAATCTGATCGAGTTGCAGCCCAGACCAATAAGCAGTCCCATCGATCCAACTATTCTGAGGAAAACTTCCATCCGGCCGCTGAATGGCAGCCAGCCAGATCAATGCGCGCAGGGGCGTGCTCGTCTGCCCGGTGGCGAGAAGTGCTGTCGCGCTTTGTACGAGGTCACGGGTCCAGACCAAATGATAACCTCCCAGGTCGTTGTCGCCCTTGTTTTCACCCCAGGGGATACTCATCGAGGCAACCAGCGCGCCTTGAAAAACCTTATCTTCATGCGCGAGCAGCACGCAACGGCTTAGTCTATAGATTCCGCCGCCGTCGGACGTGTCGGCGCTGAAGTCGAATTTCGGATTCACAACTGCGCGCTGCCATTGCCGGATATACGCCTGACGATGTGACTCGAACGGCTCAGCCAGCGATTGGAACAACTTGGCGGCTGTACTCTGATAGCTGCGGCCAAACGCGACCGCCACCGTGAATTCATTCGTGGTTGGCAGATGGATTTCGCCTGTCAACGCGATGTTTCCGTTTTCGGCTGTGCGAAACTCCCAGTCCATTTTGAAATTGTCCATGAGATCCTGCCAACCGTCGCTGAAACCGACGTAGCCAACCGATCGGCGAGAGAAACCGGCGGTGCACGCCATGATCAGGTTAACGTTTTTGCGCTGAGCGCGGATAAGTTCGATACTGCCCACTTCGGAACACCAGCCGGAGTTGCCGGCGCCATAACCGGCGATGTGAGGAGCTAGCAACGCGTAGAGTCGCAATTTTCCACGGAGTGATTCGTCCAGCACTTCAACTTTGGTGTGCACGAGCAACACCGACTGATGTGGATCGGCGAAGACATGTTTTACGATACGATAGCGGCCGCCAGGCTCTGAATTGGTGAGACGATAAAAGAGGCAATCGCGCTCCGGGTAATCGATAGCGTGAGTCAGATCGCGTTTTTCCTCGTGACAAAACGTTTCTCCGTCGCTTATGAGAAACTGAAAGTCGCGCGTGTTCGGTTGATCGACGTGCGGATAGTAAATCTCGTTCACGATGCCGTGGCTCAGCGTGAACCAAACGCGGCAACTGGTATGATAGGCTGTGCCCACGCCTTCTTTGGCGCTCGAAGTCCAGCGCGGCTCGATTCCAGGCGCGCCAAATGCGATTGAATTCTCAGGCGGATTCATCGGTGGCTTTTCATTCTGGCGTCTCATATCTGCGGGGAAGCTAGCAGCTTTCCCTACCAGAGGCAGCATTGTTCCAATCGCCATGATGAGTCTGAAAAGCATGCGCAAAGGATTCAGGTTTTGACAAGAATGGTTAAGTTAATTATACGAAGCCGATCGAAAGGAAGAATTATGGCCAAACAAGCTGAATCTGCGGAGTCAATCTATAAAGTAGTGGAAGTAATTGGAACGAGCAGGAAGTCCTGGGACGAAGCGGCGAAGAATGCGGTGGAGACCGCTGCCGGTACGCTGCGTGATTTGCGCGTTGCCGAGATTGTGAAGTTGGACATGAAGGTCGAGGACGGCAAGGTGCAGGCGTACCGCGC
>DATIOX010000217.1:0-4466 GCA_035472675.1 Candidatus Dormiibacterota bacterium | reverse complement strand
ACGCCGGCAAAGGACGACTGAATGGGGTAAACTGCTTTATCGGTCTCCACTTCGCAGAGCTCGTCATCGAGCGCGATGGCGTCGCCGGGATTTTTCAAAAGCGAAACGACTTTTGCATTGCGAATCCCTTCGCCCATGACTGGGACAGTGATGCTTTGTATCCGCTGCTTGCTGGTTTCCGCGATAGCAGGGGGCGCTGATGCCGGCGCCGCCAGTACTGGCTCTGAAATCGGGGCGCCGCGTTCAACGCCCGCGGCCACAACTGCGCGTTCCTGTTTTGTCGCAACCGAGCGCTGAATTGCGGAGACGATCCGCTCCACGTCTGGTAACGCTGCGTACTCGTAAATCGGGTTGTAACCGATCATGACGTTTGCCTTACTTACAAGAACCGGCGGGCTGATCATTTGGTTCCATAGCTCGGGAGCGCTCGCGATGTGAGAAATCAACATCTGACCGACACTGCAATTTTCGGTGTCCTCCTGAACCACGACCAGCCTGCGAGTCTTGCGCACGGATTCCTCGATTGCCGATTTGTCCCACGGAACGATGGAACGCAGATCAATCAGCTCGATGCTGATCCCATTATCGATTTTATCTAAAGCCTCGAGCGATTTTTCGACGGTGTTGCCCCAAGCAACCAGCGTGACATCGGAGCCATCGCGTAACTTGCGCGCCTGACCCAAGGGAACGGCGCGAATTGGTTCCGCATATTTGTGTTCCGCCCAAAGGAGATGTTTCGGTATCAGAAACATGACCGGATCCTCGCCATGCATCGCTGTCCAAAGCAATCCGGCGGCATCAGCTGGTGTGCTTGGGATTACAATGTTCACACCGGGATAATGAGCGAACGCTGATTCGTTCGCCTGGCTGTGCCACAAACTTCCGCCAGGCAGATAAGCTCCATATGGCGCATAAATCACCGCCGGGCATTTCCAATCGCCGAACGATCGCCAGCGCAAATTCGAGATGTTTGTGACCAGCTGGTTGAATCCCGGATAAATGAAATCAATAAATTGCAGTTCGAAAACGGGGCGTTTACCGTACGCCGCCAGACCGCAGGCGACACCGAGAATCGTCGATTCGGCAAGAGGCGAATTGAACACTTGTTTGGGAAACTCGGTTGAAAGTCTTTGCGTGAGACGAAACACACCGCCCTTTGGATCTTCAATGTCTTCACCAAAGATCACCCGTCTCGGATCTTCCTCCAGACCGGCGCGCAATGTCTTATTCACCGTATCGCCGATGCGATATTTCCCAGGCGGCAGAATCTCCTTGTCAATCTTTGGAGGTAATTTGCTTACATCAGCAAGTAACTCGTTAGGCGACGGATCCTCGGCTTTTTCCGCCTCCGCATACTCGCGGCGAATGCGCTCCTTAACATCATTGTCGAGCTTCGCGAATTCCTCGGCGGTGATCACGCCTTCCTGGATCAGTTGATCTTTCCAGCACTTGAGTGGGTCTGATTTTTCCAGCGTCTGCAATTCTTCGGCGCTGCGATAAAGTTTCTGATCATCGGAGCTGGTATGACTGGAAAGGCGCTCCATCCTGATCCAAAAAAAGAATGGCCCGCCTCCTGCGCGAATTTTCTCGAATGCTTCCGCCGTGGCATCATAAACCTGCTGGACATCTTGTCCTTCGATTCGGCGCCAGTTGTCGGGTTCGAGAACGTTGAGCGCGAGCGGATTGTTTTTCCGCGTCGGCATACTGATGCCGTAGCCGTTGTCTTCGACGAGGAAAAGCATGGGAAGTTTCTTCTCCTTGGCGAAACAAAGCGCCTCAAAAAAATCTCCCTGGCGCGTTGCAGCATCACCGACCGTCGTGACAACAAGATTTTTTTTGCCGTCGAGCTGAATGCCCCAGGCGATGCCACACGCCGGAAGTAACTGCGAACCGGTCGGAGTCGGCACGCTCCAAATATGCAGGTCCGCATTGCTGTAATGCGATGGCATCTGCCGGCCACCGCTTCCGGTGTTGCGCTTGGCAAAATATTCGAGGCCAAGCTGCCGCGTTGTCATGCCGCGCCCGAGAACAAGACCGCGGTCGCGATAATACGGCACGATGTAATCGTCCGGTTCCGTTTGGATCGCGACCGCCGCAAGCGCCTCGTGGCCCATGCCAGAAACATGAAAATGTCCTTTGCCCTGACGATTCAAGTTCTGTTCCCGCAGATCTGCGTGACGACTCTCCAGGATCGTGGTTAAGAGTCGCAGCTTATCTTCCTTGCTCAGCACAGGCATACGGCATGATCTTACACGTCACTTAGAGATCGACAATCACACGGATTCGCTTCGAATAGAAAATGCACACGGAAAGGACAACATCAAGATTCGGGCGTGGTGTGATCCAGCATTACCGCGAATATCTTCCTGTTGCTGAATCGATGCCGGTTGTCTCCCTCGGCGAGGGAGATACACCGCTGGTGTTTTGCCAGGAATTGAGCAAACGCGCCGGTCGCATGGTTTTCGTGAAGAATGAAGGCGTTAACCCAACGGGCTCGTTTAAGGATCGCGGCATGACCCTAGCCGTATCGAAGGCGACGGAGCGAGGCGCGACTGCGCTGATTTGTGCTTCTACGGGGAACACTTCGGCGTCGGCGGCGGCCTATGCAGCGCGCGCAGGAATTTCATGCGTCGTGATATTGCCTGCGGGAAAAATTGCGATAGGAAAATTACTGCAAGCCTTTGCTTACGGAGCGAAAATCGTTGCGATCGATGGCAATTTTGACGACGCGCTGCGACTCGTGCGGGAGCTCGGCGCGGCCGGCGATTTTGCCATCGTGAATTCAATTAATCCGGATCGGATCGCCGGCCAGAAGACCGCCGCGTTCGAAATTGTCGACGTCCTCGGCGACGCGCCGGATTTTCATCTGTTGCCCGTGGGCAATGCCGGAAACATCACTGCGTACTGGGCCGGCTATCGAGAATACCACGCGCTTGGACGGTCGACGAAGTTGCCAGCGATGATTGGCTTTCAAGCCGCAGGCGCTGCTCCAATTTTTTACAATCGCATCGTCGAACAACCCGAAACGGTGGCGTCGGCGATTCGCATCGGCAACCCAGCAAGTTGGAAACAGGCCCGCGCCGCGATTACCGAATCACATGGAGCGATTGATGTTGTTAGTGACGAAGAAATTCTCGCGGCGCAGACTTGGCTGGCACAGCACGAGGGAATTTTTGTCGAACCGGCAAGTGCGGCCTCCATTGCCGGGCTTTTTAAATGCTGCGATTCAAAAGAGGCAGCATATTCATTTCAGAAGGTCCAAGGACAGAGTCGAATTGTTTGCACCGTCACCGGACACGGACTGAAAGATCCCGATGTGATCACTGCGCAGATGAAGGAATTAAAATCTGTTCCGGCAACTGTGAATGATGTGCAACGCGCGGTTGGGCTCTAGTTGCTGACCCGTCCTAAGGCATTGCGATGCAAACCAAGTCTTAGTTTGTTTTGGAATTTCTCGATCCTGTTCCGTAATCTATTCACGCCATGCGCCTGATCGTTCAAAAATATGGCGGTACCTCCGTCGGGACACCGGAGCGAATCTGTAACGTGGCCAGCCGAATTCTTGAGACGCAACGTAAGGGCTGTCGGGTCGTCGCAGTCATCTCAGCGATGGCAGGAGTAACCGATCAGTTACTCAAGCTTGCAAAAGCTGTCTCGCCGAACCCGACAGAGCGTGAGCTCGATATCTTGCTTGCCACTGGCGAAGGTGCTGCCAGCGCCTTGACTGCAATGGCCGTGAACGCGCTGGGTGGAACAGCTATCTCGGTGACCGGCGCTCAGACAGGAATCTTGACCGACCATCATCACACCAAGGCGCGCATCGCGAATATCAGTCCGAAGCAGATTCACCAGATGCTGTCGGAGGATTACATCGTAATCGTGGCTGGTTTTCAGGGTCAGACACCGGAAGGAGATACGACCACACTGGGTCGTGGCGGCTCGGACTTAACCGCTATTGCGCTGGCGGGGGCATTGAACGCCGATGCCTGCCAGATCTTTACGGATGTCGACGGTGTGTTCACGTGCGATCCGCGCGTTGTCCCCGACGCGAAAAAAGTCAGCGAGATCGCCTACGACGAGATGCTTGAGATGGCGGGTAGCGGCGCCAGGGTAATGCAGTCGCGCGCGGTAGAGTTTGCTAAGAAATTCGGCGTCGAATTCGAAGTGCGTTCGAGCTTTACTAAGAGGCGAGGGACAATCACGAAAGAAGAGACTCCCAGCATGGAAGACGTCCTGGTTCGGGGGATCAGTCTCGATCGGCACCAGGCGAAACTCAGCATCGCGGGCGTGCGTGACGAACCGGGAATGGCTGCCCGAATTTTTTCGAATATCGCCGCAGCGCACATCATCGTCGACATGATCGTGCAAAACGCATCGATTAGCGGAACGACCGACGTTTCGTTTACGATTCATGAGGACGAACTGGAAAACGCCCGTACAATCCTGATGCCGGTGATTGGCCAGAT
>DATIOX010000216.1:0-3373 GCA_035472675.1 Candidatus Dormiibacterota bacterium | reverse complement strand
GGAAAAATTATAAAAGTAAACTGCGAACCCAACTGGCGATTGCCCTTCAAACGCGAGGAGCACTTCCGCAACCGGCCGTTCCCCGAACAACACATCGACAAGTTGTTCCTCTGTAGCCGTCACTTCGTTTGGCGCACGCTCGTACATCGCCAAATCCCGAATCAGTTCAAGAATGATTGGCACATCTTCCATCTGTGCAGGACGAATCTCGAATTGGTTAGGTCTCTTCATTTCAGTGGTTTCCAAGCGCTCGACCGATGCGATCAAGGCCCTCAGCGAACACTTCCGTATTCACGCCCATACCGATACGAAAGTGATCGGGCATTTCGAAAAAGCGACCTGGAACTACGGAAGTGTCAAACTCTGCACGCAGCCGTTCCAGGAAATCATCAGCGTTGCCAGCTCTCAATCCCACGAACGAAGTGGTGCCCCAATCTGTCCAGACTGCAGTAAGCGCGGATTGCTGTACGAGAAAATCCCGAAGCAGTTTCCGGTCAGCATCCACTATCCGGCGCGCTTTTTCGCGCAGCCGATTCAAGTGTTTGAGTGCGGCGACAGCGAGAAGTAGCCCAGGGTAAACTGGCGTTGCGCTGTAAAGATCGTTCAGGCGGCGCATCTTCCATGCGAGGTCTGGGCGCGCCAGGATCCAACCGCATCGCAATCCGCTGACGCCGTAAACCTTCGTCAAACTGCTGGTCACCACAAATTCTGGCCCGAGATGAAACGACGTACGCGGCGTCCGCTGGTAAACCGCATCGAGATAAACCTCGTCCACCAGCACGAGCGCGCCAACGCTGCGCGCGATGTCGCCGACTTCGCGCAGAACCGAGTCTGGCGTAAGGGCGCTCGTCGGATTGTGCAGGTTCGTGATCACGATGAGCCGCGTCTTCGGCGTAATGCAATTAAGAATCGCTTGCGGATCGACGGCCCAGCCGATTTCCTTGCTGCGCAAAAACCGTTTTACGTTCGCCTGAAGATATTGGGCAACGTCGAGAATGGGTCCGTACGCTGGATGTTCGATCAAGACTTCGTCGCCCGGTTCAAGGATCGCAGCCATGGCAAGATGATTTGCCATGGACGTTCCCGCGGATTCCACAACGCAGTCCGGATCGACACCGTGATGCACTGCGACGGCTTTTTGTAAAGGCGGATAACCGTACCCGCTGTCGTTTAGCCCATTAATTTCGAGTGTCTCCAATTGGACTGGTAGCTCGCGGAGCGGAAACGGCGCTACGCCGCTCGTCGCGAGATTGAATCGTGCGCGGCTTTGCGTCTTGGACCAATGCATGTAGTCCGAATGCTTGTGTATCATCGATGTGCTCGTCTGAACGTCCTCCAATAATAGTAAACCGGGAGCGCTGCCAGCATGATACCTAATGCGATTGCGCTATTCAGCGGTGAAGCGACGATAGCGCTTCCAACAATTCCCGCACAGGTCAAAACAAAAAGAATCGTCGTGAATGGGTGCCCGGGTACACGAAAGGTAACTGTGTCTGACCCGATCTGGCGCCTACGCAAAATGAAAAGCGATGCCGCTGTCATTGCGAAAAAAATGAAATCGACGGTCACTTCAAAATTCAAAATTTGACCATACGTCCCGGAACAAGCGATGACGATTGCCGCCAGACCTTGGAGCATGATGGCGATCACAGGCGCTCGTGAACGTTCAGAGAGCTTGCCAACGCTTGCAAAGAAAAGGCCGTCGCGCGCCATCGCGTAATAAACGCGCGGAGCGGTTAGCATGCTTTGGCTTAGGAATCCGAGCGTCGAGATCGCGATCCCGGCGGCAATCCATTGCGCGCCGCGTGCGCCGATCGCCGCCCGCATTACGTCGGATGCGGGAGTCGTCGTTGCATCCAAGCCAGCTGGACCGAGCACTCGCAAACACACGAAATTGACGGCCAGGTAAAGAGCCACAACGCCAGCCACGCCCATTAGCAGTCCGCGCGATAAATCACGGCGCGCATCACGCATTTCGCCTGCGACAAAACTCGCGGTCTGCCATCCGCCATAAGCAAACGCAACGGGAACCATCGCGGATCCGATGCTCGCCAAAACACCAAGAGAAAAAGGAGAGGCAAGCAACGGCTCGGATTTAAGCGAACCACCGCCGAAGGCAAGTCCAAATATCACGAGCCCCGCAATCGCCGCGATCCTTAACAACATGAAAACGCTTTGCACATTGCTACCAGCGCGCGCTCCCAGACAGTTAATGCCCGTTAGTCCGAGCAGCACCATAGCCGCGATCACGCTGCCGTTCCAAGCTACTCCCGTAAGCGCGCGAAAGTAGGACGCGAAAATGACGGCCACCGCAGCCATCCCGCCGGTCTGCGTCACAAGAAGCAGTCCCCATCCATACACAAAGGCCGCCGCAGGATGATATGCCTCGCGCAAGTAGAGATACTGGCCACCCGTTCCGGGCAAACGATTAGCCAACTCAGCCCAGATAAGCGCGCCCCACATCGCAAAAACCCCACCGAGCACCCAAACGCCGAGGATCAAGAACGGCGTGTGAACGCGATGTGCTACCTCGGACGGATTAGCGAAAATTCCTGCGCCCACAACGCCGCCCATGACAATCATCGTGGCATCGAATAACCCAAGCTGACAACGAGGCTTTAACGCATCCGATTTTGCCATTCCGAGTCCTTCGACTTGGCTCACGACAGGCTCCGTGGCTTGCTCTGACCTGTTGGTCGCAAGAATTGTCGGAGCAGTCTAATACGAAGCCTGGAGGAATATCTGAAAGTCGTTGTCACTTTGGGCCAGCGGTGAGTTTATAGATTTTGAATTCTGGAGTCGTCTCAAGCGGCGTTGCGGTTTCGTTGAGATGCTGTGTTAGCTCGGGATAAGATTCCAACCACCAAAACCTGGGCGTGGTAAAAACAAAATGCGTTGCGCCCTGGCGACGCAGTCTCTCAAGATCGGCAATCGCTTGCTGGCTATTCTTTGGATTGCCGTCGTAAATCCCATTTTGCTCGAGAAAATGCCAGCCTTTGCGCTTCGCATAATAGAATATGGTTGGATTGCCACCGTCCACGGCGACAATCAATGCATCGCTCGCCGTAAGCTTGTTTAATTCCAGACCGGCATCGCGAAGTTGTGCGGCTGATGATTCATAAAGAGGTCGTACGTACGAAAAGGCTAGAATTGCAAATGAACCTGCAAGCAAGGTCGACAAGGCTACCACCGCAACGCGCGAAGAAATTTTCGATTCAAAAAATGCGCAACCGGCGCCGGCAAACGCAGCGGTGATGGGCACAAGAGGAAGCTGGTACCAGGGATGGCGATTGCCGTAACCGACGGCTATAACAAAGAGCACCATGGCAGCCAGCCACCAATCAAACAGGCAGCCGAATCTTCCCCGCGGCGC
>DATIOX010000215.1:0-14794 GCA_035472675.1 Candidatus Dormiibacterota bacterium | reverse complement strand
GATGATCGGCGTCTCGATCTTCAACTGTCGCGCGCACTCAAAAGCGCTCCGCGCAGTGGGAATTCCTTCGGCCACCATCTTCATGGATTGGGTGATCTGCATGAGTGATTCACCTCGCCCGAGGCGTTTGCCGACAGTGTGATTACGGCTTCGCTCACTATAACAAGTCACAATCAGATCGCCCGCGCCGCTTAACCCATGGAACGCTTGCGCAGTTCCTCCCATGGCAACTCCGAGGCGCACCAGCTCCGCCAACGATCGCGTCACTAACGCCGCTTTCGAATTGTCGCCCAATCCGAGCCCGTCGCTAATGCCAGCGGCCACGGCGAACACATTTTTCAAAGCGCCGCCCAGTTCGATGGAGGTGACCTCCTGGCTAGTGTAAATACGAAAGCGTTGGCTGCCCAAGATGGCTTGCAGACTTGTCGCGCACTCATCGTCGTTGCAACCAACCACGGTCGCAGTCGGAAGGTTTTGTACGAGCTCTACCGCCAGATTCGGCCCCGATAAGACCGCGATCTTCTGCTTTGGAAAAAGTTCGCTTAGTATCTGACTCATCCGCATCCCTGTACCGTGCTCGATCCCTTTCACGCAACTCAATAGCACCGAACGATCATGGCCAATCGCTTCTCGCAGCTGTGCTCCAACTTTTCGCAAGGCCATTGATGGCGTCGCGAAAACGATCAGATCCGCTCCGGCGCAATCACTGAGATCGGAGGTAACACGCACTGATCCAGGTAGTGTAAGTCCTGGAAGGTAGTCACTGTTCTCGCGCGTTTCTCGCAGGCGCGCTACGCGATCAGCGTTGTGACCCCAAAGCGAAACGTGACGTCCATCTTTGCCCCATAACCAGGCTAAAGCCGTTCCCCAACTGCCAGCACCAAGAATTGCTGTTTCGCCGATTTTCACTTTCGAGTAAATCGCGCCTCTGTTCCACGCACGAGGCGCGAAAGATTTGAACGATGGCGCCAAATCACAACTGCCGCGAGACAAACCGACGAGTAGAATAAGGATTTTCCTGCGGTTTGACGTAGCCAGGTTGTAATCAAAATGATGACGGGTAACGCGGCGGCAGCTGCCACTGAGGCCACCGAAACATAGCGCGTGACCGCGAACGTTACTATCCAAACCGCGGCACCAACCAGCGCCGCGACCGGAGCCAAGCCGAAAAGCGCTCCGGCTGAAGTCGCAACGCCTTTGCCGCCTTTGAAGTGTAGCCAGACCGGAAAAGAATGCCCCAGCACGCTAGAGATCGCCGCGACAATTCCAAACATTTCTAACGAGTTCCATTCTGGCGGCAATCTCGTGGCGATCAGCATCGACATCTTCACGGCACCGAAGCCCTTCAAGAAGTCTGCCACAAACACCGGATAGCCGTAACCCTTTCCGAGCGTGCGTATAACATTAGTGGCACCGACGTTTCCGCTACCGCACTTTCGAATGTCAATTCCTGCGATTCGACCCGCGAGATAGCCGAACGGAATTGATCCCAACAGATAGCTCCCGATCACTACGACGGCGAACGCGAGCATCAGAGGTTTACTCGGAATTAGCGGCCAGTTCCATAGTCGTAATTTTACGTAAGTTATTCTTATATAACCATATAGATATTATCGAAACATCAGCTGGCGTAATTCCGCTTATTCGGGCGGCCTGTCCCAGGGAGTTAGGCCGAGTGGTCGCGAGTTTTTGTCTCGTTTCAGAGCGAAGTCCAGGAATTTCGTCGTAATTCAGCCAATTTGGAATCACTTGCTGCCGCCTACGCTCGAGCTGTCGATTCTGGTCTGACTGTCGGGCTGCATAACCCTCGTATTTGAAATCAGTTTCAACCAACTGCCAGATTGCTATGGGCAGGAGAGAAAGAAGTTCTAACGGCAGGTCATTGGCCCCAAATTCGGGCCTTTTGAGTAATTGAGCGATGGGGAGGCCATTGAGCTTGGCCTGAACGGCTAGTAGTCGCGCTTGATCCAAAAGACGCACTTTTTCTTTATAGCGAGTCCACCGTCCATCACCTACTAATCCCACGTCAAATGCACGGGGCGTCAGGCGCTGATCAGCATTATCGTGTCGCAGAAACAACCGATCTTCCGCCCGGCTTGTAAACATGCGATAAGGCTCTTCGGTGCCTTTAGTAACGAGATCGTCGATAAGAACTCCTATGTACGCTTCGCTTCGCCCGAGCACTAGTGGCGAACGGCCTTGAAGCTTCAAGGCGGCGTTAGCTCCCGCGATCAAACCTTGAGCCGCCGCCTCCTCATACCCCGAAGTTCCATTAACCTGGCCAGCGAAGTACAACCCATCAATCAGCTTCGTTTCGAGAGTCGGTGAGAGCTGGGTTGGGGGAAAATAATCGTACTCCACAGCGTATCCTGGACGCATTATCTCAGCTCGCTCCAGAGCGGGGATTGAGTGTAAAAATTCAAGTTGAACGTCATATGGCAAACTCGTCGAGATGCCGTTTACGTAATATTCTTTTGTGTGGCGCCCTTCCGGCTCAAGGAAAAGTTGATGCGACTCCTTATCCGAGAACTTTACAACCTTATCCTCGATCGATGGGCAATACCTGGGTCCTGTCCCTTTGATCTGGCCGGCATAGAGCGGGGAGCGCTCAAGATTGGCGCGAATGATCTCATGCGTCCTTTTGGTAGTATGAGTTATCCAGCAGGGCAGTTGTTCCACGTGGAACTTTCCGCTGCGAACGCGATTCAGCGTAAAGATCTCTCCCCCGTAGTCACCAATTTCCTCTTTATAAAAGGAGAACGTCGGCGGCGGTTCGTCGCCAGATTGGTTTGCGCACCGGGAAAAATCAATCGAGCGCGAATTTAAGCGACACGGTGTGCCTGTCTTGAATCGGCCCACTTGGATTCCTAACCGCAGGAGATTATCGCTGAGACTCGAACTGGCATCGGCCATTCGTCCTCCAACCTTAGTCGCTTCGCCAATGTGCAAAAGGCCTCGTAAGAATGTCCCTGAAGTGATCACGACACTTCGGGCAGGGATTGTCAGCCCCAAATCGGTTTCCACCGCAACGACCTTTCCATCCTGAACAAGAATACGTGAGACGGTTCCCTGTTTAAGGTCGAGATTTTCTGCCGACTCCAAAATGGCCTTCATGCGGAATTGATAAGCCTTCTTGTCGCACTGCACCCTTGGCGCCCGAACTGACGGCCCCTTTGTCCTGTTAAGCATTCGAAACTGAATTCCTGTAGCGTCGGCGTTCAAGCCCATTGCGCCCCCCAAGGCGTCTATCTCGCGGACAATATGCCCCTTGGCGAGCCCACCAATCGCCGGATTGCACGACATTTGTCCAATCGTGTCCAAATTTTGAGTCAACATCAAAGTCCGGCATCCAACTCGTGCAGCGGCTAGTGCCGCCTCGATTCCGGCATGACCGCTGCCGACAACCAATACCTCATATTCTGTTGGCAGTTTGAATGTCATGATTTACGTAATTATATAATAATCAGCTATTTATTTGTATTCGGTGACGAGCGTTTGATTCCTTTGTTGGTCTTGTCGAATCGTGCGTAGTCTGTATTGCGGCGTATGCCATGCGGCCGAGCACTATCAAAAGCAGTGCTGTCGTCACAAATGCGCCTCCCCATATCCAATACTCAATCGTGCGAGGGTAATTTTTGCCCCGCATAATGCGCACTGCAAACTGACCCAGCGTGCCGACGTAAACATACAAAAAAAGACCAGGCGCCCGTCCGATCGTCGCCCAAAGCATGTAGCTTCCAAACGGGATTCGCGTAATGCCATAAAAATAATTCAGTAAGCTTGTTGGGAAAAGTGGATGCAGCTGGCTCAACAGAATAATCTTCCAGCTTTCGCGTTCTACCGCAGGCCCTAGCGCGCGCAGTGTTGGGTTACGTGAGAGTTTCTTCCGAAACCATCGTCTCGCGATCCATCGGCTTAATGCAAAGGAAATTGCTGTAGCAACGAAGTTACCCACCAGCACGATAAAAAATCCCCACCACAACCCAAAAAAGAAACCTCCGCCGACGGCGAGAATACCACCGGGAAGCAGAAGGATATTGCAAGCGGCGAAAAGCAGCGGGTAGCAAACGGCGCCCCAGGCACCCCAGCTCATCACGCGCTGTTGCGATGTTTCGATAAAACTGACGATCGGAAGGAAGCGCGAAAGCACAATTGCCAGGGCAATTGCAATAACGAGCGCTCCAACTTGCCAGCAAATCGCGCGGCTGACCTTCGGCATCCGCAAATTCTGCTCGCGTCATTGACTTAGCGCAAATCTCGCCTGCTGGAGTATCGGGCTAGAAATTCGTATCACTTAACTAGACACTCGAGGGCTCTGCCTTTCTACGACGCGGAATACCGAGGCTGTCAAAGATCATCCGGGTGGCGTCGGAACGGTTGAGTGTGTAGAAGTGAATCCCGGCAACATCGTTGTCCAGAAGGTCGTGACATTGTTCTATCGCGAAATGCAGACCGACACGCCTGATCATCTCAGGATCGTTTTGGCAACGCTGTAGAGCGCGCAGAAGCCTGGCGGGAAATCGCGCGCCGCCCGCCAGCTCCGCTATTCGTTTGAAGCCGCCAATGGAGGTAATCGGCATGATGCCAGCGATAACGGGGATGTTGATGTCGACGAGCGCACAGCGTTCGCGGAAATCGAGGAAATCGCGATTGTCAAAAAACAGCTGCGTGACGATGTAGTCGGCGCCCGCGTCCACTTTCGCTTTGAAGTGATCCATTTCGAGCAACCGATTCGGCGTGGCAGGATGTCCTTCAGGGAAGCCAGCCACTCCGATCCCGAAACCGCGGCGGTCCGGATGCGCGCCGGACTGGTTGAACCGGCGAATAAATTTAACCAAATCGATTGCATGTTGGAACGAGTCCCCCGATTTATCGTAGGCAATTCCAATCGGCCTATCACCGCCGAGCGCGAGAATGTTCCCAATGGCCGACTTGGCGTATCGAAGGAGAATGGCTTCGATCTCCTCTTCTTTGTGACAGACGCAGGTCAGGTGGGGAATAGGGTCGAGCTTTGTTGTGTGTTGAATGCGCTCGACGAGACCGTGCGTCAAATCACGTGTTGAGCCGCCGGCACCATACGTCACGCTGACAAAATGCGGCATATAAGATTGGAGGTCGCGAATCGTTTGATAGAGAGTCTCGGCCGCCTGTGCAGTTTTCGGCGGAAAGAACTCGAACGAAAACGTGGGAGAATCCCCTCGCATAATATCGCTAATGTGCATGGACTTGCCGGCTACCTTCGTTCGTCCCGCGACTTTCGGTCAACTCACCGAAACAACATTTTCAACCATGTATTCGGCATAAACCGCAACGCAATGTGGGCTGGGTTCGCTCGCACCAATTCCTCCAGACAGAGTTGTCCACGGCTCCCAGCAGCATTCCCGTCGCGCTGCCATCGCAATGAAATTCAAGGCAAAATCGCGAACACCCGCGCTGGAAACCCTGAGCCGCCTTTTGGTTTTGGAAAGCTTGCTACGGTAATCGCGCCGGCTTCGGGGACCTGATCGAGATTGGTAAGCAGTTCGATCTGATAATGGTTTGTGCTGAGAATGTACTTTTCAAGCGAGTAATCGTCTTTGCTGGTGGCGACTCCCGGATCGGTATCTGTCGTCTCGTGACCTGACGCGGTAATCTTGCGTTGTTCATAAAGATACTTCAATGCCGGCAAACCCCATCCGGGATAATGTGCAATGCCATTGGCATCCTTGTTTTCCATCCTTGCCGCGTCGGGCCAGCGCTTCGACCAATCAGTCCGCATCGCAACAAACGCACCGGCGGGGATTGGTCCGTGATCTGTTTCCCATTTTTTTACGCGCTCGAGCGATAGCGTGTAATCGGGATTTTTTGCAGACTCGTCGTGCACATCGATGACAACGAGAGGCAGCACCATTTCTTTCAGATCGATCTGATCTACGGTGCGAAGCCCCTTTATGAAATGAGCAGGCGGATCCACATGCGTCCCCCATTGGCCGACATGCGTATACAGTTCGGAAAAAAAACCTGTTCCCACGACGTTAGGGCGCTTCTCGTACCAGTAAATTGTTTTGCGCGCCTCATCGGGAAACCCCGGCCAGTGCGGGATTCCCGGTGCGAACTCGTGCGTCAGGTCTACATATCGTTTGCCGGCAAGAATCTGTTGAATTTGCCAAAGCGACGGTTCCTCGGCACTCCATACCGAGGAAAATGCCGCGACGAACAGGCCAACACTCCACAAGAAGATTTTCTTAGTGGGCATTTAGCTTTGTTAAAGCATTTAGCATTAAGAAGCCAATATCTTCGAATAACTTTGAATAAGTCCCGTCCTTCTTCGAAAAACCAAAGCTATCGGTCTTCCATGCTGATGTTATTAACAGCTCATCCCGAGGGAAAAGTATGAGGCAAATACATGGTGCATTAGACTGACTTATTCTCAATTAGAAGAAGATGATAAAAGAGTGAAAACTCTAATCAAATTCATTACCAGCTGTGGAAAACTTTTTGACGCCGAAAAACAAAACGAGAACCGATTGTGCTACTGGAAACAACGATAAAATGCAGCAGGAACAGGTTCCACTTCATGAGCCAACAACAATTCCAAACGCACGTGCGTACCAACCTTACAAGAATGACAGTCTTTTCGAGCACGCCACCTGGGTTTATGCGTTCTGTCGCGAACATCTTTTTCGTGACGATACGAGACGCATTATCACGGCTCTTTGGCCGGAGGGACGTCCTGCTCCGGGAACAACTCTAATTGAACTTGGCTGCGGGCCAGGGTTTTACTCATGCCGATTGGGAGAGCGCTTTCGGGAAATCTCAATCACTGGAGTCGATCGCTCCGGAAAACAGGTGGAGTGGGCCAGCGAGCGAGCCGAGGCGCTGCGCCTGAGCAATTGTTGTTTTAAACGAATCAACGCGCTCAAGTTGTCGTGTCCCGATGCAGCGTTTGATGTCGTCCTGGCTTCGCGATTACTCACTATTTTGCCCGAACAAGCTGGCGTCATCGCCGAGATGTATCGTGTTTTGAAGCCAGGAGGTCGCTGTTTCGTTGCCGAACCGCGCTACGCCTTTTGGGCATCAATTCCACTTTTGGCGATGTGGCTCCTCGTAGGATTAGTTCCCTCCGAAAATGGCTTTCGGGAACCACACAAAGCAACGGTATTTTCGGGCGATGCATTCGCAAATCTTTTCCTGGCGCAACCATGGAAGAAGATTAGGACTTGGAAGGATGGACGCTATCAGTACGCTCTTTGCGAAAAAGAATAGCAAGCGACAGCGCAAATGAGAAGGGATCATCGCGTTGTTGATCCGCGTAGAGCGGCCAAGAAATTTGATGGCTGCTCGGCATTGGCGCTGATGACCAAGGCCCCTCGCGCTGGACAGGTAAAAACGCGTCTTGTCCCGCCACTCACGAACGAGGAAGCCGCGCAACTTAACAGGTGTTTCCTGCAGGATACAGGTGCCGCGATTTCTGTTTGTTGCAGCAGCCTCATTGCGCCAAACCCCGGCCGGCCAATCGTACATGGGGTTGCGGTTTACACCCCGGTCGGTTCCGAATCGGACTATACCGATATTCTGCCCGCCGATTTCAGTTTGCTGGCACAGCGTGGCAGAAATTTCGGTGAACGCCTTTATTTTGCGGCCGAGGACTTGTTTAACTGCGGCTTCGAGAGCGTTTGTCTGATTGATTCTGATAGCCCGACAATTCCCGCTGAGAATTTTGCCAGGGCGGTGGAACTTCTTTCGTTGCCGGGGGACCATATCGTCCTGGGCCCTTGCGACGACGGTGGTTATTATTTAATCGGCTTAAAACAGCTGCACCGAGAAGTCTTCGAGGAAATAGAGTGGAGTACCGAGCGGGTTTTCGAGCAGACGAGACAGCGCGCGACGCAAATTGGTGTCGCTGTTCGCGAGTTGCCTGGCGGATTTGATGTCGATGATCACGCAACCCTGCATCGACTTTGTGACGAACTGTTCGGCAAAAATGCCCGCGATAATGTCGCGCCTGAGACCCAAGAGTTTTTGCGCGAACTAATCGCACACGACGGTCGCGGGCGTGTTTGGTCGCTGTAGGACGGCCGCGTTGCGTACAGATCTCAGGGCAACTGAAGCGGTTGCCGTACCACAGCTACATGACTAGCCTCATGTTCGCATGGCAAAACGCGCATTAGTTACCGGCGGCGCGGGCTTAATCGGCTCACATTTGGCGGATCTTCTCGTAAACGAAGGCTGGCAGGTTCGGGCACTCGATAATCTGGAACCGCAAACCCACCGTCGCGGAAAGCCGGTTTGGATCAACAAGAAGGCGGAGTTCATTCACGGCGATTTGCGTGATCGCGACATGGTTATCGCCGCGCTAGACAAGATAGACGTCGTTTTTCACCAGGCTGCCTACGGCGGTTACATGCCAGAGATTACGAAATTTGTGCATGTAAATTCGCTCGGCACTGCCCAAATGCTCGAAGTCATCCGCGAGAAAAACCTGCCGGTTAGGAAAGTCGTGGTCGCCAGCTCGCAGGCTGTCTACAGCGAAGGCGCCGGCGATTGTCCTAAACATGGATTGGTTTTTCCGATCCTGCGTCGGGTGGAGCAATTGCGCAACGGCGATTGGCAGGTGCATTGCCCACTCTGCGGCGCAACCACAACGAGCGTTCCGACTCCGGAAAATGCGCCGGTCGGTGGCGAAACCGTTTACGGCCTGACGAAAGTTGATCAGGAGCGGCTGGTCCTCCTATGGGGGAAACAGCTCGGTATTCCCACGGTCGCGCTGCGTTATTCCTGCACATACGGACCGCGGCAATCGATCTTTAATCCCTACACCGGTGTTATCGCGATTTTTTGCACGCGTTTGCTGAACAATTTGCCACCTGTGCTGTACGAAGACGGGCAGCAAACGCGCGACTTTTCGTTCGTGGAAGATATCGCCCGAGCGAATTTACTCGCCGTGGAAACGGACGAGCTCGACGGATTGCCAGTGAACATTGGCAGTGGCCGCGGCACGCTGATTCGCGAAATCGCCGAACAACTCTCCGATGCTCTGAAGATCGACATCGCGCCCGAGATCAACGGCGAATTTCGTCCCGGAGAAATGCGTCATCTCATCAGCGATACCACGCTCGCTCGATCGGCTGGTTACAAACCAGTTGTCGACCTCAGCGAAGGCATCGGTCGTTATATTGATTGGATTCGCGCGCAATCAGACATTCGCGATTACTTCAGCGAAGCCAGCGAAATTTTGAAGAACAAAGGCATCGTTCATCGAGTGAAGCGATGAACATCGCCGCCACCATTCCCGATTTTAATGCGCCGGTCGTCGATCACGCGCGCAAGGATTTTCCGTTGCTGCGCGCGGGCATGACCGTAGGTGAAGCGCTGGAGCGCATCCGGCGTGAAGGCGTGGGTGAACGCGTCATTTATTTTTATGCGATCGACGAACAAGAACGGCTGGTTGGCGTCGTTCCTACACGGCGTTTGTTGACAGCATCGCTGGAAACGCCGTTGCGCCAGATCATGGTTCCACGCGTTGTGGCTGTTCCTGCCAGCGCGACGATTCTCGACGCCTGCGAATTTTTTGTGCTCTACAAATTTCTCGCATTCCCGGTCGTGGACGAGCAACGCCGCGTGGTGGGCATTATCGACGCGAACCTTTTCGCCGAAGAAATTTTAGAGGCCGGCGACGGTACAGCCCGAGAAGCGGGGAGTCCTATCACGCAGGTGAGTCCGGATTTCTTTGAGGCTCTCGGCTTTCACATCGAACAAATCCGCGGAGCGTCGCCGTGGCGGATTTTCCGGTTCCGTTTTCCGTGGTTGCTGGTCACGGTCGCGGGCGGCACGCTGTCAGCAATCCTGGCCGGCTTTTTTGAAGCGACACTCGCACACAGTTTGGTGCTGGCGTTCTTTCTCACAATGGTGCTGGGACTAAATGAAAGCGTAAGCATGCAATCGATGAGCGTAACAATTCACGCGTTACGTTCTGTTCAGGTCACCTGGCGCTGGCTGGCTGCAGCATTTCGTCGAGAGTTGATGACCGCGCTCCTGCTCGGCGCCGCATGCGGCCTTGTGGTCGGCTTGGTTGTTTGGCTGTGGCGAAATAATGGCGCCGCGGCGTTCGTCATCGGCGGCAGCATCGCGCTTTCGCTCGTCACGGCGTGCGGGTTTGGCCTGGCCGTGGCGTCGCTTCTTCACCGGTTCAAGCTGGACCCGAAAATTGCGGCGGGACCGATCACGCTGGCGCTGGCGGATTTTTTCGCGCTGGTGATTTATTTTACCAGTGCGTGGCTGGTTTTGTGATGAGCAGCGTCTCAGTCATTATTCCCGCGCTTGATGAAGAGGAACCGATCGCCGGCGTCGTGCGGGAATGTTTTGCGACAGGTTTGCCCAACGAAGTCATTGTCGTTGATAACGGCAGTACTGATCGCACGCCCGAACGCGCCCGTGAAGCCGGTGCGCGCGTGGCGACCGCGCCGCGCGGATACGGACGCGCGTGTGCCGCCGGCGTTCGTGCGCTTTCGCTCAAATGCGACATTGTGGTTTTTCTCGATGGCGACGGCAGCGACGTGCCCGCGTTCATGAATCAGCTTGTCGAACCCGTGGCACAGGGGACGCACGATTTCGTGATCGGCTCACGAACTCGCGGACAACGCGAACCGGGCAGCATGAATCTCCAGCAAATCTTTGCCGGACGAGTCGCCGGATTGATTTTGCGACTGCTCTACGGGGTTCGTTATACAGACATGTCTCCATTTCGTGCCATTCGTCGTGATGCGCTCGAACGGCTCGACATGCGCGAGCAGACCTACGGCTGGAATCTGGAGATGCAGATGAAAGCCGCGCGCGACGGCCTGCGCGTTCTCGAAATCCCTGTAAACCATCGCTTGCGTGCCGGTGGCGAATCCAAAGTGTCAGGCACGTTGCGTGGTACATTTGTCGCCGGTACGCGTATTGCTGCAACCTTGGTGCGCGTCGCTCTCGGGTAGCCGATTCCATCTGGCAGTTCCTGAGTTTTTGTGTAGCGTCGCCCTATGGTTTCGATGCTTGATCTCGAGAGATTTCGCACCACGCCGCTCACCCGTGAACCGTTTGAGTTTTTGATTGTTCCAGAGTTTGTAAAGGCTGAGGCGCGCGCTGCAATCGATAAGGATTATCCCGAGGTCGCCCGTGCGGGTAGCTTTCCGCTTCGAGAGGTAACTTATGGCCCGGCGTTTGCGAAGCTGATCGAGGAGATGCGCAGCGAGGAGTTTCGCAACGCGTTCGAGACGAAATTTGAGGTCGATCTGACCAATCGCCCGGACATGATCACCGTGCGCGGACGTTGTAGCGAGAAAGATGGTAAGATACACACCGATTCTGAGACAAAGATCATCACTATTCTTGTTTACATGAATTCGGCTTGGGAATCTTCTGGCGGCCAGCTTCGCTTGCTGCGGTCTGGGACGAATCTGGAAGACCTCATTCTCGAGGTCCCGCCAACCGAAGGCACGCTGCTGGCGTTTCGCCGCAGCAATAACTCATGGCACGGTCACAAGCCATTCTCCGGTCCGCGCCGCGTCATTCAATTCAACTGGGTTACAAGTGAGGCGGTAGTACGGCGTGAGCAAAACCGCCATCGGCTTTCCGCGTGGATGAAAAAAATGCGCGGTGCGCTGTCAGGGGAAAAACAGGCGGCCTAAGCGCCCGACCAGCGAGCTCTAGCTACGCTGCCCGGTTTGATTTACTTTTCAGCAATTGAACGGTCAGATTGAAACCCCAAGGAATTCCGACGCATTGGCACTGCGATCCGGCGAATTCTCGCGGATCTTGCTAATTAAGCCCTCGGCGCTGGGTGATGTTGTGCACACGATCCCAGTGCTGGTGAAGCTGCGCGCGCGTTATCCACGTGCCAGAATTGACTGGCTGATCACGCCGGAGAACGCGGAGATTGTGTGCTGCCATCCGGCGCTTTCGAATGTCGTTCTTTTTGCTCGGCGCGATTTCTCGAAAAGAGGTCGCAGGTGGCGAGCGATGCTGGGATTTCTCGATCTGCTCAAACAAATTCGCCGCGCGAAGTACGATCTGGTGATCGACATGCATGGCCAGGTGCGTTCAGCGTTTTTCGCGCTCATCAGTGGCGCGCGCGTGCGCATCGGGTTTGATCGACCAGTCAAGCGGACGCTTACAATTTCCACCGAGCACGATCTCAAGAACGTACCCAGCCATGGCTGGCGCGGCGCGCGAGAGGGTTCATGGATCGCATACACGCATCGTATTACTATTCCGACGCTCGACGTGCATGCAATCGATCGTTACCTGTGGGTCGGAGAACTGCTTGGATTCGACGACAGCCTGCCAGATCTAACAATTCATCTTTCTTCGGAAACCGTGCATAACGTTGAGCGATTGCTGAAAGAGAAAGGTGTGGATGCGTCCCAGCCATTGGTTGTTCTGGTGCCGGGAACCATTTGGGAGACGAAGCATTGGACGATTGAAGGATTTGCAGGGGTCGCCCGGCATTTTCTCCGCGAAGGATTTGCCGTTGCGTTGGCGGGCACCAAACGCGACCAACCGCGCTGCCGGCAAATCGCCGCCGCGGCGCCAGGTGCGTGCGACCTTTCAGGAAAGACAACCCCCGCGGACTTGGCGGCGCTTATACGACGTGCTGAGGTCGCGGTAACCAACGATTCCGGCTCGATGCACGTTGCCGCGTCGCTCGGCAAACCGATGGTCAGTGTCTTCGGTCCGACCAACCCGGTTCACATCGGCCCGTACGAGCGACCAGAATCGGTCGTGCGCGTGGATCTTCCGTGTTCGCCATGCAATTACCGTCGCTTGAGCCAATGCCCGTTTGGTCACGCCTGCATGAAGCAAGTTACGTCCGCGATGGTGGTAGAGCGCGTACAGAAAATTCTTTCGACCACAAGATCCGCGACTGAATCGGCTGCTGTAGCGTGCGCTGTCCTCAGCGCGCCGTCCGGGGGCAACAAACACATCCGCTGAGGACAGCGGACACTACAGCACGGAAAGCTTTGCTGCGGACGCGCGCAATTTGATTCTCTTGCTGCGCTGACGCTCATAAAATGGCCCTGCGTTATGAGTAGGACAAAAGCAATCTCCCTTGGCCTGCTTGCCGGATTACTCGCCGGCATCGTGATGACAGCTGCGATGTTGGTGCTTGCTGTGCTGGGGGTGGCAACGCCGCTTGTGATCATCGGCGACCGCCTTTCGGTTTTCATCCCACCCGGTCCGTTTCTTTCGCTTATGGGCAAGGTCGGGGGTTACAATCATCTCAAGCAACTCGGCGTTGGATCAACGATAGCTGGTCAACTCGTTGTTGGCGCAATTGCCGGAGCGATCTTTGGATTGTTCTCGCGCCGCAATCCTGCGCAGGTTTCAGCGCTTTGGACCATGTCGATCTTCGTTTTGTTGCCGATCGTTGTGTTTGCAGTCGCGCTTTGGCCAGTTTTGGGCACGAGTTACATTGGCTTGCCCATCGGCGCTGCGCGTCTGGTCACGCTAGTCGGTTTCGCACTGTGCGTTTTTGTCTTCGAACGAACATTGGTGGCTGGTTTTCGATTTGTTACACAACGAAGAATCGGCGATCGGGACTACGAATTCAGCCCGGCGATCGGACGCCGTGCCTTTGTCCTTGGCGCGATCGGAGCCGCGGTTACGGGTGGTGGGATCGCGTTGGCTCGCAAGCTTTATCGTGCCGCGACGTTCAGCTACGACGGCACCCAGTACAAAGGCCGCATTGTCCAGCCGATCACGCCTAACGAATTGTTTTATTGTGTGACGAAGAACGTGGTCGATCCGCGAGTAGATGTCGACCTTTGGCACCTTGAAGTAAACGGGCTTGTGAAGAACACCGCCACGTGGCGATTCGACGATTTAATGGGATTCGAAATGAAGGAGCAGGAAACAACGCTGATGTGTATTAGCAATGGTTTGGATGCGGGACTAATCAGCAACGCTGTCTGGAAAGGTTTTCCGTTGCGGGACGTTCTCGACCGGGCAGTGCCGCTGTCCGGTGCCGCGCGGGTGCGCTTTCACGGTGTCGATAATTACGCCGATACAATTCCGCTCGAGAAGGCACTGGAGCCAACCACTTTGCTTGCTTATGAAATGAACGGCGCCGAGTTGCCGGATCGGCACGGCTACCCCTTGCGCCTCATTGTCCCGGGTTACTTCGGCGAAAAACATGTGAAATGGCTCACCCGAATCGAAGTGGCCGACGCGAGCGCGAAAGGATTTTATCAGGCACAAGGCTGGGGCCCCGATTTCATCACGCCCACAAGATCGAGAATTGACGTGCCGGATCCCTGGTCGTCGTTTGCGTTAGGCAAACTGAACGGACCGATTGAAGTGAAGGGGATCGCCTACGGTGGTGACCGCGGGGTCTCGCGCGTGGAATTTAGCAGCGACAACGGCGAATCGTGGCGCGATGCTGAGATCTACTATTCCGGCGGCAATCTGGCGTGGTCGCTTTGGAAAACCGAATGGATGCCAGATGCAGCAGGCGATTACATGCTTGTCGTCCGGGCCACCGACGGCAAAGGCCATGTGCAGGAATGGAACGAAGACAGAGGGCCATTTTCCGGCACAGCGGGGTTGCATGAGATTAGCGTGCGAGTGACGGCGTAGCGGGCCCTGTCTTCAGGCTCTGGCTGTGAGGTGGCTTGTCACCGCGCGTCGAAGTCGCCCCCCGCAACAACTTGCGCTGTGTGCTAGATTTTATCGATGGAAAGAGTGATCATTGTTGGAAGCGGCTGCGCTGGATTGACAGCGGCAATTTACGCGGCCCGCGCGAATCTGAGCCCCTTAGTGCTGGAAGGTCGTCATC
>DATIOX010000214.1:0-7705 GCA_035472675.1 Candidatus Dormiibacterota bacterium | reverse complement strand
TGAGATACTGCCGCAGCGATTTTGGATCTAGCCGACGCAACTTATCCAAATCGCTCATCGGCTTCTGCTCACGCGGTATTTCGACATTTTCCAAACGCGTCCACGGAAAATTTTCCATCCACGATGCATGTGATGCCACCGAATCGATTGCCTGCACCTGCGCCCAAACTCTCGGCGCGTTCCACCAGTTGTGGAACTTGATTCGCAGGCCCGCGTGGTCTGCCATCCATTCGCGTATCAGCCCCTGAGCAGGCGTGTTGCCGCCATGTCCGTTGACGATCAGGATTCGCTTGAACCCCTGCTCTGCCATCACGTCGAGGATGTCGCGCAGGAGCGACAGATACGTTTCTACTCGCAGCGTGATAGTCCCTGGAAACGCGCGAAAGTACGGCGTGATCCCGTACGCGAGCACAGGGAAGACCGGTATGCCTAACGGTTCCGCTGCTTCGACGGCCAGGCTTTCCGCCAAAATGCTGTCAACGCTCAGGCTAAGGTATGCGTGTTGTTCCGTACTGCCGAGCGGCAACAGCGCACGATCGTCACGTTTCAGATATTCTTCCATCATCATCCAATTCATTTCGCTGACTCGCATGCCGTAAGCTGATCCATTGATTTCATGAATTCACGCAGATTTCGTGGGCAGGATAGACGCGCACCGATCCCTCCGTCCGAAATAACTGATGAATCATGGAACGCGAAAAAATCATTTTCCTCCGAAACGTTTTCCTGCGCGCGTTTGTCGTTGGTGTCCTCTTCGCGCTGTTTTACTGGGTCGTCACGTTAGCTTTGTGGAATACTTACAGTCCCTGGCTCATGCAGTGGTTTAAACTGGATGAAAAAGAACTCGGCGCACTTACCCTGAATTTTTTCGCAACCCTGCGAGTGGTGATCGTCTTTTTCTTCCTTGTTCCGGCGGTGGCTTTGCACTGGAGCGCGAAGAAAATTTGACCTGGGTCATTGCGCTCCATCGTTTCTTTGAAGTCTCGGTTGGAATCGTCGCCGCCCTGAGGCTTGCCTCTGTGTGGCCGATGCATCGACCTGAGTCTGCAAAACACAGCGCCGAGTAAACTGCAATTGTAGTGGCGGGCGTGTCGCCCGCGATTCCCGGATTTTGCAGCAGACACTCCGAAAGCTCGCTAGCGGGCGGCTGCGGCCATAGGAGATTCGTTCAGCCGATGCGGACAACGCGCGGATCCTCAGGCCCTCGTGAGGCGAATTCGTGAAATTCTCGTGGATGGAGGATTCCAGCGAGAATCTCGAGGCTGTCGACAATACGCGGCCCTGGTCGGGCGAAATAGGCGCTTGCGTCCACGAGATAAATTTCGCTGTCATGCGCAGCGGGAAGTGAATCGAAATCAGGAAAGCTCCGGAGTAACTCGTAATCGCGTCGTGCACGATTGATATCGTAGCCGCAGAGAGCGAGCACGATAATTTCGGGACGAGTGTTGACTACTTCCCGCCAATCGACTTGCGCCGAAGGCTGATGCCTGCGGCCTAACGAATCATGGCCGCCGGCAATCTGCACGAGTTCTGGGCCCCAATGACCCGAGCAAAACGGCGGATCCACCCACTCCATTAGGAAACAATGTGGTCGATGCGAAATGCGATCCGCCTTTCGCCGCACGGTCTCTAGACGCTCGGACAGGCTTGCCACCAATTGCTCCGCGCGCGCCGAGACACAGCACGCATGCGCGACTCGTCGAATATCATCGAATATATCCGAGAGGCTTGTTGGTTCGAGGTTCACTACCTTTGGCCGGCCTGGCAAAGTCTCGGCGAGTCGCGCAACCGTGCCATAACCGACGGCGCAAACGTCACACAATTTTTGGGTGAGAATTACATCCGGTTGCAGTTCACGCAGAAGTTGCTCATCGATAGTGTAAATTGTGCCGTGATCACGCAACGCCCGCCGCACCCATTGATCGACTTCCCCACTCGTCAGGCCAGCATTGTGCACTGGACAATGCGTGACTCGTGGCCGCGCGCTTGCTTCCTCCGGGAAATCACATTCATGCGAAACGCCGACCACCTGGTCCAACAAGCCAAGCCCGGCTGCGATCTCGGTCGCAGCTGGCAAAAGCGAAACGATCCGGAGCACTTCTCATTCTACGCACTTTCTCCCTATCAGAATAGAAAAGGGCGCATAGCCCAAGAGCGTGTTCGGATTATTTCAACAATCTCCCCGCATTGTCCGGCGCGGCGATGCCTTACAAAACGCCCACCGCACGCGAGATCAGCAGGACAACGATAGTCAGTGAGATTGAAATCTGGGTGATCGTGAAGACTTTTGCCCAGCGCGCCAGAAGCGGCGCATCCGTTGGGCCAAAGGTGGAGCTTTGCGTAAAGGCGACAAACAGATAATCGATAAAGAGCGGCCGCCAACGCCCGCACTCGAATTGGTCACGCTCATCATGCGGGATTTGCATCTGCGGAAAGAGAAAACTTGTGCTGCCGAATTTCTTTTGCTTGTGGCGCAAGGTCGGTCCACCGCCGTCCAGCCGCCAATACCAGAGCGCGAACACCATCACATTCGTCAACCAGAGTAATCCGCCCGAGCGCAACAATTGCAAGGGCGACTCACGCTGCGTTGGCAGTGTGCGCACAAGAAGAATGACCGAACCGATCAGGGCCAGCGTCGTGATTCCGCTAATGATGATTCCGAGAGTGCGATTCACTGACTGTCCTCCCACGCGATGGCTCACCACCGTTGGCACAAGCAGAACGACAATTACAACCGGGACCAACCAGATGGGGCCGATGACCAGATCGCGCGGAAGCGCCAGGTAAATTCCTCCGATGGCGAGCAACGCAAGGATCGCCTGCCACCGCGGCTCGGGTTTATCAATGCGATCTGATGGGGCAGGCACGACCCTTGGCTATAATCGAGATTCGCATATGAAGCCATTCCGGAAATGCGCCGCTGTCATTCCGAGCCGAGCGAGGGAACTCACACAAACTCTTGGATCGCACTCGCTAATTTGTGTACCAAACTCCAACTGCGCGGTCCCCCACTTCGTTCGGGGTGACAGGATGATTGTCTGGCGTTGAATATTAGGCTAACGCGTGCGGGCTACGTGCACCTAAAAACTTTTGAATCCAAAGTGGACAACCGCTCCATCCTAGTTAAGGAGGCGTTCCAACACTGATCCGAGGATATGTTTAAGCGAATTTTCAAATGGTTCGGCGCAATTATTGCCGTCGTCGCAATCGCTATTGCGGTCTTCCTTATTAATTTAATTTGGTTCCGGCCATGGAGTCTGAATCTGTTTTACGAGAAGGTCTTCGCCGAAATTGTCTTCGATCACCCGGAGATACTCTCCACGCTCGGTCTGGTGGAACAATTCGGCATCACCAGTCATAACGGAAAGCTCGACGACGAATCGCCCGCGCATCAACAACGCGAATCCGACAGGTGGAAGCGCGATCTGGCGCAGCTTCACCAATATCCGCTCGATCGCCAATCGGCTTCGCAGAAGCTTTCGACGCACGTGCTCGATTGGTTTCTGCAAATACAAGCCGAAGGTGAGAAATGGCAATGGCATGATTATCCCGTTAATCAGCTCTTCGGAGTGCAGAACCAGTT
This sequence comes from Candidatus Dormiibacterota bacterium, assembly GCA_035472675.1. GTDB lineage: Bacteria > Verrucomicrobiota > Verrucomicrobiia > Chthoniobacterales > UBA10450 > Udaeobacter. The sequence goes on along the minus strand of DATIOX010000214.1, from coordinate 4,122 downwards.
TCCGTCATTCATGGCGAATACGCACCGGCTGCTGAACCGGAAGGATTGTGATTACTACGTCATGCGGCTCGATGCTTTGCCGAAGAAGTTCGATCAAACGCTCGACGGCCTGAAGGTCCGCGAACAAAAACAGATCTTGCCGCCGCGTTTTGTAGTTGAAGAAGTGCTCAAGGAGATGACCGAGTTTATCGGCAAACCCGCTTCGGAAAATATTCTGGCGACATCATTCAAAACCCGCGCTGGCAAGATTGATAAGTTAAGCGAAACGAATCGCACCGAGTTTCAAGCGCGTGTGGAATCGGCGATAACCAACAAAGTCTACCCGGCATATCAAAAACTGATCGATTATTTCCAGGCAATCCTGCCAAAAACGACAACTGACGATGGCGTCTGGAAATTGCCGGACGGCGAGGCGTTCTATGCTTACAAGTTGCGCGAGAACACGACCACCACGCTTAAGCCGGATGAGGTGCATGAGCTTGGTCTGCGCGAAGTGGCTCGCATCGAAGGTGAGATGCGAGCGATTCTCGATGCAAACGGCTTTGCAGGTCAGCCGATCGGCGAGGCAATGGACAAACTCGCCAAGGATCCGCGTTTTCTTTATCCAAATGATGACAAAGGGCGCGCCGACGCCCTGGCGAGGTACACGGAGTTGATCACGCAGGCGACAGAACGTTCGTCGAAACAATTGTTCCTTACCACTCCACACGCGAAGATCGAGGTGCGCCGCGTGCCGGAGTTCAAGGAATCAACTGCGCCGGGAGCGTATTACGACATTGCCGCCATGGATGGCAGCCGGCCCGGGATTTTTTTCGCGAACCTGCGCGACATGAAGGAAGTGCCTAAATGGAGCATGCCTACACTCGCATATCATGAGGGCGTGCCAGGGCACCATTGGCAACTCTCCACCGCGGAGGAGCTCAAAGGCGTTCCACAATTTCGCAAAGTGCTGCCGTTCACCGCATACATAGAGGGCTGGGCGCTTTACTGTGAATGGCTGGCGAAACAAATCGGGTGGTACGACAACGATCCATTCGGAGATCTGGGACGCCTTCGTGATGAACTTTTTCGCGCGGTCCGATTGGTCGTCGATACTGGCATTCACGCAAAGCGCTGGAACCGCGAACAGGCGATCGCTTATATGCGCGAGAAAACTGGCATGGGCGAGAAAGAAGTTAAGTCTGAGATCGAACGTTACATCGTCGCGCCCGGCCAGGCATGCGCTTACAAAATCGGCATGTTAAAGATTCAAGAATTGCGCGCGCGTGCACAAAACGAACTTGGAGAAAAATTCGATCAGCGCGAGTTTCACGATGCCGTGCTCAAAAACGGCGCATTACCCCTCGAGATTCTCGAAGAACAAGTGAACGATTACATTCAACGAAAGAAAGCGTAACCTGTAGCCGCCTCGCTGTGTTCAGGCGCCATCGATGGATTTCCAAACACGGCGACACAGCGCCGTAGCTACAAAGAAAGCAGCAGTGCGCAAGATTCTGATCACGTTTGGAATTCTCGTCGCGTTTGTTATTGCCATAGTAGCGAGCTGGATTTTTGCCGGCCGCCAGATTTCACTTTTTCTCGATCGTTTCGGGACCATTGAGATGACCTCAGCACGAATCAATTCGATCGCGTATGAGGGAAGCGGGACCGGCGGTATCCTTCACGTTAATGATCTCGCGCTAAGTCTGAACGACAGGAACGGTCCGAGTCCGAACATCGGCACAACGAAGACTGATCAGCTTGGCCTGGCAGACGGCGGAAAAGTTTTCCCTTTCGGTTCGGCGCGGACAGAAGCGGAGAACCTCACTACCGTGCCACCCGCGGGCGACGACGCTTCCATCCAAATCCGTCGGAGCATTCTGAGTTGGCCAACGCCATTCGATTTCAATTTCATGACCGGCCATTCGCCGTCATGGAAACGCCATTTGTATTACGAGCTTCGCTGGAAAAAAAATACCGGCGCGACACTCGATATGATTTGGCGTTACGAGCAATTCTTCTACGGGCAACAGCTCATTCCAGGCAAGGGCTGGGGAAGCGGATTCATGACCCATGAAGGTTCTACCGGCCTGATCCAGGTTGCTATCAAGGAGTAACGGCTTCCTAGCCGTGGCCTTTATTTCGACGCCTTGCCCAAGCTGTCGCTCCCTGGGTCGGCCTTGTCTGTCACGCACTTCGCTGCATCGTTATCGGGTGCGACTTTCGCGGAAATTTCGAAAACTCCTTTCACTCGACGCAGGCCAAAGCCTCTGGGAGCACGTTTGCCGCTGCACTCACCCAGTGAGCGCTCGACGAATTCTTGGGACGATTGATCGCACCGAATTAGAGAGATTGCGCGAGCGTTATCCCTACCGGCCAAATGCGCGGAAGATCAATGCTTACGAAGATGCAAAATACTGGATCGGCGTGAATGTTAGGCGCGCGCAGGACCTTTGGCTCGATCGTTCTCCATCGTTGCAAATTCTCGATCTCGGTTGCGGCGCCGGTTACTTTCTCTACCTCTGCCGGCTATTTGGTCACGAGGGACTCGGGTTTGACACGGATGAAGAGCCGTTCTTCCGCGGCACAACCGAGTTCTTCAACGTCCGCCGCGTGATCGGGCGCATTGAGCCGCAAACTCCTCTGCCCGATTTCGAAAGAAAATTCGATCTGGTAACCGGCCACCGCGTTTGTTTTCACCGGCTCACGCGTACCAACAACGGAGAATGGCTCGAATGGACACCCGCCGATTGGGAATTTTTTATCAAGGATATCCGAACACGATTTCTCGAACCCGAGGGGCGTCTTTTGCTGGAATTTAATCCGCGACCGGACGGTTCCTCATTTTTTACGGATGAATTGCGCGCTTTTTTTGAGTCGCAAGGCGCACGGATTTTTCGTTGGAAAGCGCTGCTTGCAGCAGATCCAACTCAACGCCCACGGTTTAAACAAAAATAGGTAGCTTCGCGTCCCGCGATCCTACCCTGCAGCGCCAGGCGTATCGCCCACTTGTAATTGCGTTGCAGCCGACACGGCTGCCTCTACACAGTTGCTACAGTTTCCAATCCGAACAATCCCAGCCTAACAGCTGCTCGACCTTTATGATGTCTTCCGCGAAAAGATTGTAGAGGAAAATTCGCTCCTCCCAATTCATCGCCCGCTCATATGGAACAACGTTTCTGTCCTTACTGCGCACCGAACGGAGCGGTTCGAGACCGAGAAATGGAAAGATGGAAGTCAGCGTTTCGCGCTGCTTATCCCTAAACTGTTCAAACTTTACCGCCTTGACTTGCTCACGCGGAAAGAATTTGAACAGACGCGCGAGTTGCTGTCCGTAAAATCCTCGATCGACATAAGCAAAGCGGCGCGCTTGAGCGGGCGGCGCCCCGGCAATACGCGTTTTTTCCTCCCGCACGGCATCGAAAAAATCGAGCGGTTCGCGATCTCTAAATCGTTGCATGTTCCAGTGAGCGAATGCGCGGTCGACTGGATTTCGCAAAAGGATCAGCAACTTGATCTTTGGATTGTATTTCCAAATCCTTTCCGCTGCTGGTTCATGATAAACGTAGCTGGGCGTGCAATCACCGGCAATGGTAGATGGAGCAAGCGGTGGATAATGTTTGTGTAATTGCTCATAATCGGGCTCGGAAACAAACAGAGCGTCGTTATCGAAAAAATGGATTTCCTGCTGGTCGCCCATGGTGATGTTCGGGTGCCTGCCCAAAAAATAATGCAGGGCCGTCGTACCGGATTTTTGCGCGCCGGCCAGAATGAAATCCAACCGCTCGATCTTTCTCCGCCTGGTTCTCAACATCGTCAACAATCAAGAACCGCTAACCGCATCGCGCAATTGATCTCCCGGAAAAGCGGCTGCGCTGACATTGTCGATCTTTTTTGTAACGCCGAAGGTCGGCTCCCTGTCTTAAGTAACAATGGCCGCTGTTTTGAAGCTGTTCACGCGCGGGACGTTGACTTTTTTCGAGATCATAATCGCCGTTCTCTTTATTGGCTCGCTTGCCGCAATGGCCGCCCTTGGTTGCCTCGGACTACGCAAACGGCACCGTCCGTCCGAAATTCCAGGCGTACTGTTTGATCGATTGCATCCTGGTCCCGGACGCGGCATGATCGCCAGGTGATAGAACC
>DATIOX010000213.1:0-22377 GCA_035472675.1 Candidatus Dormiibacterota bacterium | reverse complement strand
TGCACGTCGATCGGGAAACCGAAATCGCTCGGCAAATTTCCGCTTACTTCGCGCCATGAATCGCCAGAATCATCGCTGCGCATTACGTCCCAGTGTTTTTGCATGAATAATGTGTTGGGCCGCGAAGGGTGCATGGCGATGCGATGAACACAATGGCCGACCTCCGCATTCGGGTCCGGTATGTATTGTGAATGCAGTCCGTGATTGATGGGTTTCCACGTTGTTCCGCCATCATCGGTACGGAACGAGCCTGCGGCCGAGATCGCCACGAATATTCGTTGTCGATCCTGTGGATCCAGGAGGATTGTATGTAGACACATTCCACCTGCGCCCGGTTGCCATTTCGGGCCGGTATCGTGTTCTCGGAGGCCGGACAATTCTTTCCACGATTCGCCGGCGTCCTTCGATTCGAACAACGCCGCATCTTCCACACCGGCGTAAACATGCTCGGGATCATGCAGTGAGGGCTCCAGATGCCAAACGCGCTTGAACTCCCATGGATGCTGGGTGCCGTCATACCATTGATGCGTCCCCGGGACACCGTCGTAAACAAACTTGTTGCTCTCACCTTTCGCCATGCCATCAGCGCCTTTCAATTCCTCGGGGCTGCTTCCGGGCGTGTTCCAGGTTTTTCCACCATCATCTGAACGTTGGACGATTTGGCCGAACCACCCACTTGTTTGCGATGCATAAATGCGGTTTGGATCGACTGGCGAACCTTTCACGTGATAAATCTCCCAACCCGCAAAATGCGGCCCGCTAACCTTCCATCGTTTGCGTGCGCCATCCGCTGTCAGGATGAACGCACCTTTCCTTGTGCCGACTAAGACTCGAACTTTGCTCATTGATTTCTCCTTGCTGATTTAATGATCTGCCAAAACGTCCCAACCAAAATAGACCTCTACACTGAGAATCTTGTTATCTTTAATGCACAGGATTTCCGTATTGCGCCCCTTTTCTCCATTCGGCTTCGTCATTTCATAGGTCGCAACGACTTCATCGCCATGTTCTATGAGTCGCAAAAAATTGAATTCTTGACCCTGCCCGGCTCCGGGCCAGCATCGCTTAAAATATCCTTCGCGATCAAGCCCCACGTCGAGTGGACTAGAAAAAGTGAAATCCTCGGCAAGATGCTGTTCGAAAAATTTCCGATCGCCGGCAGCAAAAGCTTCGTAGGATCGCTGTGCCAAACGGCGTGGACTGATTTTGGGCATAAGCTCGTTAAGTCCGGTTTTCCGCTATCCGTGCTTTGACCAGTTTTTTCACCAGCGCGAGCGGCAGCGGGTTATCGGGCGAAAAGCGAATGGTCCCCTTGGTAATCTGAAAACCTTTCAGATCGCTCCGAAATTTTTTCAGCGTCGTGGAACTGCCCGGATAGAACGAGCAGTGATTCGCCCATGCGCCGAAGAAAACCAGAGCGCGCCCGTTTAAGCGGAACGCAGGAATTCCATGGCTAATGCACTCTTCTGTCTTCGTCGCGACCGCGTGGATAGTCTCACGCAGTTTTCGCAAGAGGGCACGCTGATCGGGAGCCACGCCTGCGAGATAGTCGTCAATTGTCCTGGGTTTCTGCTTGGTTAGCGCCATGGGAATTCGCTCCGATCTCTTCCCCGCATACGCGTCCTCAAGGGTTTTGATGTCGAGCTTCTGCATTTGAAGCATCGCCTTCATGACTCGCTCGGACTTGTTGGGATCTTTATCCTGCAACATGTTGATCAAAGCCCTGGGAACGACCTGCCACGACACACCGAATTTGTCTCTCAGCCAACCGCACTGCGATTCTTGTCCGCCATCAGCGCTAAGTTTCTCCCAGAAAGAATCGAACTCTTCCTGCGTGTCGCAGTTCACGACAAACGAGATCGATTCGTTAAATTTGAAGACCGGGCCACCGTTGAGCGCTGTGAATTTCTGGCCTTCGAGCTCGAACTCGACAGTCATGACCGATCCCGCCGGTCGTCCCGCGGCCTTTTCTGCCGATTCGCCGTAGCGGGTAATTTTTGCAACCTTCGAATTTTTGAAGATCGACGTGTAAAACTTCGCGGCCTCTTCAGCCTGATCATCGAACCACAAGAATGGTGTTATCTTTTGCATGTTATTTATTCCTTCGCTGACGATGGTGGGTACTGCCCAAATTTCACAATTGCGGAATCCATTTGGTCCCACGGTTGCGCGTCCGAAACGAAAATATCCATCTGGGGTCGAAACCAACTCGGATCATCAAGACTGCCAGCAAGGACTCCGACGAATGGCGAATCACCCGCTTCAAATTCGGCTCCTGTAAGTCGCGACCCGCATTCGGGACAATAACCGCGTTTATGCTTGCCTCGTCTGATGCTGGGCGTGAAATGGTAACGCAATTGTCCGCGCGTCAATCGAAACGACTCTGCAGGTACCAAGACTGCGGGAACAAATCCGCCCCCACTCACTTGCTGGCAATCGCGGCAATGGCATTTCAACATCATGATCGGTTCTGCAGTACATTCGTAACGAACCGCGCCGCAGGAGCAGCCTCCGGTGAAAGGTATTTTCATGGTCCCTCTTTCGAGAGTTATTTGCGAGTCGCTCGGGCTTGAGCCGCGGTTTTCCGCGCAATCACTCTTTTGATGTTCGTCTTTCGCTATTTCGCGTTTGCATCCGGCTCGATGATTCCAAATACATTTCCCGCCGGATCCGCCGCGTAAGCCAACCAGCCGACTTTCGGGATCGCCATCTTCGGCACACAGATCTTACCGCCGCGGTGTTCAATTTTCTTTATCGATTCATCGAGCGATGAAACGCCGATCGTGTTCAGCGTGCCAGGGCTTTGACCTTCGCGCGGTCGCGTCAGTCCGCCGTTAATCCCCGGCTGCTTGTCATCGCCCGTCGTGACAAGCCAGTACTCTATCGGGCCGCCCTCGAACTTCTGGAACTTCCAACCGAACACATCCTGATAAAACGGCTGCACGCCTTTTGGGTCGTCAGTGTAAATCTCAAAGTGAACTACGCGATTCATTCGCCGATCCTCCTTGTTCGCCGTTCAATATTGGTCATGGCGCCGGACCCACTCCATCGTGAAGTCGAGCTGGTCCTCGTCGCGTCCCTCGGGCACGAGATCGAGGAAGTTGTAGGTCCCTACGAGATTATCGAGCCCGCGCGCGTACGTGGAATAGGTGTGGAAAACGTCGCCGTTTTTGTCCTTGTAAAAGACGCTAAGCCCAGGCATTTCCTCGTCCACCCAATCCTGCGTTTTGTAATTGTAATACATTTTGCCTTTGGCTTGTTCTTCTTCAGTGGTCGATACGTGATAATCAAAATTGAAATCGGTGCCGTGCGATGATAGCCACTTGAAACGCCAACCCATTCGCTTCTTGTAATCTTCGAGTTTTGGCAAAGGTCCACGCGAGATCACAACGAACGAAACATCCCGATGCGGCAAGTGCCAGTTAGCGCCGTCGAAATGGTCGGCGAGATACGAGCAGCTCTTGCAGCCCTCCTCCCAATCGGGGCCAAACATGAAGTGATAAACAATCAATTGGCTGCGACCGTCGAAAAGATCGGACAGCGTTTCTTTGCCATTCGGTCCGTCGAACACGTATTCCTTGTCGACGTTAACCCATGGCATCTCCCGTCGGTGGCGGCTCACTTCATCGCGCAACCGCGTCAGTTCCTTCTCGCGAGTTAGCAGATCCTTGCGTGCGACGAGCCATTCAGCCCCTGAAACAACTTTGGATGGGTTCGGATCGGTTTTGTCTGTTTTCGTTTCCATTGTTTCGATTTTCATTTTGTCTTGTTTCGTTTGTTTGATGATTTCGGCCGGGGCGAAAAAAGAATTGTTTCACGGCAAACGCGACGAGCCCGCCAGTTGAAGTCGCACCAGCGGTGGCCAGCATGGCGTTTGCTATACAGGCGGGACACATAAGACTTTTCTGCGGTTTTTACGGTGCGTCATCGGCTTCACTTTAATGTATAACGAATGAATCGCTGTATTCAGGACACCAAGCCTCGTTTAATCCTCCTGATGCAATAGAGTGGCCGAATTACATTTCCGTAGTTTACACAAAATCACTCTTATGTTGCTCCAATCGAATAACTAACTCTGTGTAGGTAGAGAACACATGGCTTCTCGATCCCACTTCGATATGTGTTAAACAAAAGAGCCCTCAAAACCTTTTGTTCAATGTCCAGTCAGCAGCCTTTGGTAAGTCCACTTGACCAGCTGCATCGAGCCTTCCCACAGACGACACCAATCCGTGCCTGAAGCACAGATTGAATCCAGGCTGAATCGATATCAAAGAACTCACGCCTCGACGATCGTCTTGAATCCGCCGTACATCATGCGCTTTACATCGAACGGCATGGTCTTTGGCATCTGTGCAATGCGTGGGTCCTTCATGACCTTCGCGTTCACTCGATCGCGATGGTCACACGATTTGTAAACAATCCATGAGAAGACGACAGTTTCGCCAGGCTTGATCTTGATACCGCGCGGAAACGGCAAGCCCATCTTCACGTTCAGATCGTCGCCGACACACTCGCGAAATTCGAGTGCTCCGTGCTCGCGCCAGACTTTGCCGGCCTTCTGCGCCATGCGGCGATACGCGTTAATGTTCTTCTTGGGAACTGGTAAGACGAATCCATCTACGTAATGAGCCATAATTAATTTCTCCGGTTATTGGTTGAGTACTCGCTCGTCGTGGGCCTTTATTCGTCGGGCCGTGGATTTCACAATAGATCCGAAGGCCGTTGACGGACGCATATCCGGTCTGTTGTAGCGTGATCGAGTGCATAGCGACAAAACAACCGTAGCGCAATGAAAGCGATCAAGCCTTCAAGTTGCGCCAGTTGGGTGAGTGCGCTGTCAGATTTGTGCGAACTGCGCTTCCGCTCGGATATCCGCCGCGATGGGGCATTCGCCGGCCACGGGCCTGACTTCCACGCGAATACCGTACGGCAGACCTGGGCATTCCTTCGCAATGGCAATCGCCTCGTCTATCGTAGCAACGTCGAGAAGGAAATAACCGCCAATTGCTTCTTTGGATTCGGCGAACGGACCGTCGGACACGATACGGTCCTTACCCGAAACAATTTTTCCCTCGCGTTCCAGTGGATTTCCGGCCACCGCTTTGCCTTCTTCGGTTAAACGCCTGAACCACACCATCCAATTGTCTGTGACTTTTTGTAGTTCCTCGGGCGAGAGCCCTTTGCGAAGGTCTGTGCCGCGAAAGAGCAGCATGTATCCGTTTTGATTTTGGTTTTGTGTACTCATGTTTTCGTTGGTAGTTAATTGTTGAGAATTAAGTGTTCAAAAATTCAAGCGGTCGCGAACTGTTCTTCCCGCGCCATTTCACGTGCGCGAACATCGAGCGGACATTCGTCAGCCACGGGGCGGACTTCAATTGATGTGCCGTACGCGAGGTTCGGGCTGCTCTTAGCGATGGCGATGGCTTCTTCAAGCGTTTCGACATTCAGCAGCAAAAATCCGCCAATGGCTTCTTTGGATTCAGTGAAAGGTCCATCCAAAACGGCGCGTCCGTTTTTGCCGGAAACGGTCACGCCCTTGCGTTGGAGCGCATGGCCAGGCTTGGCCTTGCCCTGTGCGGTCAATCCTTCGATCCAAGCGTTGTTTTGACTGATGACTTTCTGGATCTCGTCGTGCGAAAGCTCTTCATACCATTCATCGCTGCGAAAAAGCAGCATGTAACCGTTTTGGGGTTGTGTATTCATATTCTGTATAGTTTTTCGTAGTTGGGAGTTTTTGTTATTTCGAAATTACAACGAACTAGCGAACGCGTTTAGGACAATTATTTCGCGTTTGCGTCGCTCTGCCAAATTCCAAAGGCGTTGCCCTCGGTATCCTGCCCCACAGCAAAATAACCCATCTGTGGTACCGCTGTCTTTGGCATGCAGATTTTACCACCGAGCTTCTCGATCTTTTTGGAGTAATCGGCGACCGAATCAACGCCGACGTAGTTGACGATCGGCTCTCCGGGATGCCTGCGCCCCTTGAGTGCACCATCAGGCGTATCGTCGGCGCCACCCGTGTCGATGTGCCAGTAATCGCCTCCCCCGGGAAAGGGATTGATCTTCCAGCCGAACAAATTGCTATAAAACGCATTGGCACGTTCGGGGTCGTCGGCCGGGATTTCAAACCAAACGATGCTCGCTACATGTTTCTTCTCTGACTTGCTCATGTTTTTCCCTTCTGTTGATGTGATTTTGAGGATACGACGAATGAGCAGGCCGACTTAGGACAAAAAATTTTTTGCTAAGTCGTCTGGCCGTCAACGCAGCGCTGCAATTGTTTCAGGAGGAACGCTCGCTCTGATTTGGTGTCCGCGAGTTCAAACGATCTACGGAATTGTTCGGCGGCGACTTGCAGATTGCCCGAGCGCATTTCGAATTCGCCCTGCACAGCATAGAGTAGATAGTACGAGCTCAGCTTGTTGAGACCCCGAATGCTTCTCACAGCCTGAAGTCCCGCTTTTGGTCCGCGAATGTTCGCGAGGGCAACGGCGCGGTTGAGAGCCACGACCGGCGACTGATCGAATTCAATTAGACGGTCGTAAAGCGAAAGAATTTGCTGCCAGTCGGTGGACTCGTAGTCCTTCGCCGCGCCGTGACAGGCGGCGATTCCGGCCTGAAGATGATATTCGCTGAGCTGGTCACCTACTGCTGATTGCACGATATGAAACATGCCGCGCGCGATCATGGATTTGTCCCAGCGCGTCCGGTCTTGTTCTTTCAAGCGCAGCAGATTGCCTTCACTGTCAAGGCGCGTCGGATTGCGGGCGGCGTTCAAAAGCATCAACCCAAGCAACGCGTGCGTCTTCGGCTGATTGCCGGCCGGATGTGCCACCAATAATTCCGCAAGGTGAATTGCTTCTTTGCAGAGCTCCTCACGAACAAGGTTTTCACCGCTCGACGCTTTGTAGCCTTCGTTGAAGAGGAGATAAAGCGATTGCAAAACACTATCCAATCGCTGCCCCAATTCTCTGCCTGCAGGAATTTCAAACGAGATTCGCGCCTGATGGATTTTTTGCTTCGCCCTGGTCAGTCGCTTGGCAATTGCAGCCTCTGTGGTTAGAAATGCGTGCCCTATCTCCGCGACACTAAAGCCGCACAGCGTCTTCAACGCGAGTGCAACCTGCGCCTCCGGTGGAATGGCAGGGTGACAACAGACGAACATCAATCGCAAACGGTCGTCGCTAATTTCGTCTTCTGAAAAAATCGCTTCGTCCGGCGTGGCGCCTTCGCGATCCATTAGACGACTGATTTCCGCTTGTTTGTTCTGAAATACTTTTCGTCGGCGAACCACGTCCAAGGCGAGATTGCGCGACGCGCGCATAATCCATGCTGAGGGATTTTTCGGAACTCCATAGAACGGCCAAGTCTGCAACGCCCGCGCGAGCGCTTCCTGAACAACGTCTTCCGCGAGGTTGAGATGTTCGATGCCAAAGATTCTGGTGAGAATGGCAACCATCTTCGCACCCTCGTGGCGAAAAAGATGTTCCACTAATTGCGATACGCCATCCGGTTCTGGCACAACAGTTTTCAAAGGCACCATTTCTGCCATACCCTCAAGGAGCATAAAGACAACAAACTGTAATTCAGACCCGAAGCCCGGTGGAACATTATCGAACTTTCCGCGGCGGACGTACGGTGTCCAGGTAGTCCTGTCTCAGATCCGTTCTTCTTCCAAGTCGTAGACGTCGAACCAGTGATGTACCACTCTGTTACGAGGAATGAACTGCCGAATATAATCCTCCATGTACTCCTGGAGCTCCAAGGGCAAGTCGCTCAAATGCAGGTCGCGTTCCTTGTTGTTCCAGGCAATGATTTCGGCGCGCGGACGCTTTTTAGCATGATCGCCGATCCACTCGGCAATCTCATCGTCGGTTGCACCAGTCGCAACGAACGACCGAAAGTCGTCATAATCAATCTCAGCGAACTTAAGCCAGAGTTGATCGAGCGGACAGTTGGAATGGTACTCCCCTTCCCAGCCCACAAGCACTGCGCGACACTTGTCCACGGCGCGTGCCGCCAGCACATAGCCAGCCAGCGTTTGGCGCGGGCTGCGCGGGAATTGTTTCCCATCGCGCAGATCGCGCGCCAGCAATTTCACTTTCTCGAGGTTCTTATCCATAGGGTTTTTGTTGTTAGGTTTCAGCGGCCACTCGCAGGACGATTTCTCCCACGTGTGCAACCAATTTGATTAAATTCATGCGCCCGCCGCGCTTCCAATAATGGAAGGACGTTGTCGGCGACCGGTCCGCGACATCCACAAAACGCTTCTGCCACCTTCCGGCTCACCGGCTGGAACCTGATTGAGCGACGCTGCCTTCGGGTTTGGATTTTTCAGCGCCTTTCACCTGCACCTCGATGCCTTCACGCAAATCGTCGGTTGGATTCATAACGACTTCCGCATTTTCCTTCAGGCCATTGAGCACTTCCAGTTGGGTGCCGAAGTCCCGCCCGACACTTATTTTCTGCCAGTGAATGCGATTGTCGTTCGTGACCGTGACGACTTGGGGACCTTGAGCGCGAAAAACAAATGCATCCGCCGGCACAACGATCGGCGCATTGTCATCCGGCAATAGGAATTTAACCTGCCCGTACATCCCGGCGTAAAGTTTGCCTTGTTGGTTGGGCACCTGCACTTCCACCTGCATGGTGCGCGTTTGTGGGTCGAGTGCGCCCGCCGTGCGTGTGACCTTACCGTCGAACTCCTGACCGGGATATTCCTGGAGAACAATTTTCGCTGCCAGTCCTTCGCGAATCGAGGGCGCATTCTCCTGCGGCGCGAACACGTAAACGCGAAGCACATCACTCTGCACCAGGCTGAAAAGCGGTGTGCCGGAATTTCCGGTCCCGGCGGTCACGAGCGTGCCCACATCGATATTTCGAGCAGCGATCTTTCCAGCAAACGGCGCGAGGATTTGCTGGAAACCCTGAATTTTCTCGAGCTGCTGCAAGTTCGCTTTCGCGCCCTCATAGGCCTTTTCGTTCTGATCGTACTCCTGTTTGGACACGACTTTTTTAACGAGCAGATCGCGCCAGCGATCGGCGGTCAGTTTGGCTATCTCCTCCTGTGCGCGCGCCTGTGCCAATTGTTGATCCACTTCCGGCGTCGCAATCTCGGCCAGCAATTGACCAGCCTGCACGTAGTCGCCGATATCGACCTTCCAGCTTTCGACGTATCCGTTCGACCGAGGGAAAATTGTCGTTTGATTGAAGGCTTGGAAGGTTCCGGGCAAAATTAATTCCTTCGGCTTACTGTCGCGCTGCGCGGTCGCGACATTCACTTCGAGCTGCGTTGTTCGTTGCGCGAAATTCTCCTGGTCGTGACGCTGGCTAATGCGATGCCAGGCTCCGATTATGACCAGAATCGCCAGCACGGTGACAGCCGCGATCGGTCCCCACACGGCAACGCTTCGCATCGGCGGACGGAGCGGTGTGCGCGGCTCTGCCCGTCGATCTTGTCCGCCACCGGGCCGACTCGCAGCGGCGAGCGCGCCGCCATCATCGTGCGCGCCATTGCCTTTATGTTTGTCAGTCTCGGTGTGGATCATTGGGCGCCTCCCTGTGCCGTTCCGCCGTGCTCCTGGCGCGCAAACTCTTCATCTTCGTCACAGGTGAATTCCTTTTTCCGTAGCAAACTGTAAACGACTGGGACAAAAAACAGCGTTGTAACAGTAGCGACGAGCAGCCCGCCAATCACGGCACGGCCAAGCGGCGCGTTTTGTTCGCCGCCCTCGCCCAATCCGAGCGACATCGGCAACATTCCGATAATCATTGCCAGCGCGGTCATTATCACGGGACGCAACCGCGTGAAACCGGCGGCGAGGGCGGCGTCAAAAGCGTTCTTATTTTCGTGCGCGCATCGCTCGTCATTGGCAAAAGTCACAATCAAAATGCTATTGGCCGTGGCCACGCCGATGGCCATGATCGCGCCCATTAGCGACGGGACGTTGAGCGTGGTGCCGGTAATGAAAAGCATCCAGATGATGCCGCACAAGGCACCGGGCAGAGCCATGATAATAATGAACGGATCGGTCCACGATTGGAAATTGACCGCCATTAGAAAGTAAACGAGGACGATTGCAAAAATAAGACCGGCGCCGAGCCCGGCGAACGAACTGTTCATACTCTGAACTTGACCGCGTATACTGAGAAACGTGCCGCGGGGCAGTTTCGACTTGAAACTGTCCACCACTTTAGCGACTCCGTCGGCGACGCCGCCGAGATCCCGGCCTTGCACATTAGCCAGGACGTCAAAAACCGGCTGTACATTGTAATGATTCACGATGACCGGTGACTCGCGCCGCTCAACGGTAGCCAGGTTCCCCAGCAACTCCGGACGCGGCAGATTGGGCGCCACTACCGGCGTGTTTTTCAAATCCTGCAGGGTGTCCATTTTATACTGGGGCGTCTGCACCGCGACCTGGTAGTTCACGCCGTTCTGAAAATTGAGCCAGTAGTTGGGAGCAGTCTGACCGCTCGAGCTGAGCGAAATCAACATGGTCTGCGCGACATTGTTTTGCGTCAGCCCAATTTGTTCGGCTCGCGTCCGGTTCACATTCACACGCAGGTCGGGCCCATGGACGAGTTGATGCACGTGGGTATCGACTGCTCCGGGAATTTGCGCGACGCGCATTTTGATTTCGTTGGCGATGTCGTACCCTTTCGGGTCGCGACCGGTTATTTGAATATCGATCGGCGCCGGAATGCCGAAATTTAAAATCTGACCGACGATATCGGGCGCGGAGAAAAAGAATTCCATGTCCGGAAAATCGCGATGCAATTTCTCGCGCAGGATCCGCACGTATTGCGCGGTTGGCTTATGATTTGGATTGAGGGCGACAAGGATTTCACCATCGGCCGAGCTGATCGTTGAACTATCGCCAAAGGCGAGATTAATTCCGCTCGACGGCAGCCCGATATTATCAAGCACGTTCTGGATTTCGTTAGGTGGAATGACTTCGCGAATGGCGTTCCCCACCTGAAAAAATCGTTCCTGGGTTGATTCGAGTCGCGTGCCGGCGGGCGCGCGCACGTGCAATCGAAATTGGCCGGCATCAACCGCTGGAAAGAAATCCCGCCCCAGAAAAGGAACCAGGGCGAACGAAACAAGCACCATGCCGCCCATAGCTCCGAAGACCAGGCGGCGATGCTCGAGACACCTGCGCAGCGCATTTACATAGCAGGCGCGAAGCTTTTCGAACACATGATTGAACTTCTCGTGAATCCAGCTCAAAAAACCGAAAATTTGGCCTAAGGCGCTTAGGCGAGGCGCGGTCGGGTTTTCGGGAGACCGATTGACGATCTTCTCTTCGCCGCCGTCAGATCCTTCAACACTCTGGGCAAGGCTGGTATCAATTTCATCAAGATGTTCGCGTAGAAGAAATCTCACCATCGTCGGAACGACTGTGCGCGAGAGAAGATAAGAAGCGAGCATGGCGAAAATCACCGCCATGGCGAGTGGTTGAAAAAGAAATCTGGCCGTACCACTGAGGAAAAAGATCGGCACAAAAACGATGCAAATACAGAGAGTTGACACGAACGCCGGCACCGCAATCTGCGACGCGCCATCGAGGATGGCGCGCACCATCGGCTTCTTCATGGCAAGATTGCGATGGATGTTCTCGATCTCAACCGTAGCGTCATCCACCAGAATGCCGACGGCGAGGGCAAGTCCACCCAAGGTCATCAGGTTCAGGGTTTGGCCGAGCGCGCTGAGAATGATGACCGAGCATAAGATCGACAACGGGATTGAAGTGGCGACCACCAGAGTCGAGCGCCAGCTTCCGAGAAAAAGCAGGATCATGAGCGCTGTCAGGCACGCTGCGATCACTCCCTCCTTGACAACGCCGTTGATAGCGGCCCGCACGAAGATCGACTGATCGAATAGTTGAGTGATATCGAGCTCGGGCGGCAAGGTCGCCTTGATCCGCGGCAACGCCGCTTTCACCTGGCTGATAATATCGAGGGTGGACGCGCTCGCGCTTTTCAAAACCGTAAGCAGTGCCGAGCGCACTCGATTTTGCGCAACGATGTTCGTTTGCACGGCAAAGCCGTCTCGAACGTGCGCGACATCGCGAATGTAAACCATCGCGTTGTTTACCTGTTTGATTGGCAGATCGTTCAGTGTCTGCAAAAGTTCCGGACTTGAGTTCAACCGCACATTGTATTCGCGGTCGCCGATTTTCTGCGTCCCGGCCGGAAGGATGACGTTTTGGGCATTGAGCGCGTTGCTGACGTCCGCTGGGGAAAGTCCTTTGCCGAAAAGTTTCTGCGGATCGATATCGACCATGACCTGGCGCGACTTGCCACCGTATGGGAGCGGGACTTGTGCGCCCTGCACGGTTGCGAGCTGTGTGCGGATGAAATTCAAACCAAGATCGTAGAGCTGCTGTTCAGAAAGAGTTTTGCTTGTCAGGCCGAGTTGCAGGATTGGCACATTCGAGGCGCTGTATTGAAGGATGAGAGGCGGCGTTGTGCCGGGCGGCAGAATACGCAGGAGCGTCTGGGTGATCGATGTGACCTGGGCAACGCCGGCCTCGACCTTGGCGCCCTCGTGGAAGAAAACCTTGATGACCGAAACGCCGTTGTAACTCTGTGACTCGATATGCTCAATGTCGTTCACGGTCGTGGTCATGGCGCGCTCGGTCACCGTGACAAAGCGTTTCTCCATTTCTTCGGGTGCGACGCCCGGAAAACTCCAGATCACGCTCACCACGGGGATGTCGAT
Source organism: Candidatus Dormiibacterota bacterium (assembly GCA_035472675.1). Classification (GTDB taxonomy): domain Bacteria; phylum Verrucomicrobiota; class Verrucomicrobiia; order Chthoniobacterales; family UBA10450; genus Udaeobacter. Next base: position 9,650 of record DATIOX010000213.1, on the reverse strand, counting down.
CTTGGGAAAAATGTCTGTCGCCATGCGCGGGATCGTGACGATGCCCATGAGCACGATCAGAATGGCTGCCACCGTGAAGGTGTACGGCCGCCTCAGAGCTAAACGAACAATCCACATGGGTGTTTGTTAGTCCGCTGCCTGCCGGGCAGGGATTCCTTTGGCCGCGCCGTTGCCCCGGGCGCGGCGTCGACGTGTTTGCAAAGAGCCTGCCGTGCGTCTTGCAAACACGCGGCCACGACCCTTGTACGCAGCTTCAATAGAGCTTGCCAGCTTTCGCCAGTAGGCTGCTATCAGTGCTTCCCGAGTAGGTAAAGTTCTCATCCGATAGTGTCTCCGTTCTCAACCAGCCGTTTGAAATTACCCAGATACTCCTCCACTCTGTGCGAGAGACTTGGGGGATCGAAAATCGAACGGATCTTCAGGGTCACTTCCGTTTCCTCCGGAGAATACGGCTCGAAAGAGACCACGCCTGACATGAAGCCGTTGGACATGGAGCGCCACGCGATTCGTCGGCCGGGAATTTGTAGGATGATGTGGAAGACCCCCTTTTGGTCGCTGCCCTCCGGATGCCATCTGTAGGTAAAATGCGTGTCATCGATTCTTCGCACTTCTCGTAGCGGCGTGACGAACTTGGGAAGGTCCTCCAGACGCGACCACTGCTCGTACACGCGATCGACGGGTGCCTTTACGACGACCAAGTGTCTGGCGGCGTTCATTGCGGTTGGAGCGGATTCCATCGCGTGAATCAAGAGTTAGACGCTGAAGCGCGCGTACTGCTCCCTTGAAAACGTGCGGTTCCATCCGTCGGTGAAGTTAAAAAGGGCCATGTTCAGGACGAGCATCGGATCATGACGTCGCCGGGAGCGCCGAGGAACCCTCGGTAGCTTGGGTGTTGGACTGGTTTGTAGTTGTTTGAGTTTCATTTTTGATAAGTGTTTTGTTTCCAAAGCGTAGACAAGCCCGCGTCCCGCTACCACGAAGCGGTCGAAGGATTTTTCGCTGCTTCGCAGGAGAGACTGGATAACACCTCTTTCGAGGGAGGAAACAAAAGTGGCGCGACAGCGCAGGCTTGTTAACTTCTGTCATGCGCAGGCGCGCACAATCTTCGCGCGAGAAATCAATTTGCAGGGACGGTTAACTAGCTTGTTATGAAATCAGAAATCACCGCTGCGGAGCCCGTCGAGTCCACCACCACGCTTTCGCCCTCTGGCGGACTCACTGCGCGGGCCCAACCTTGTCCGCGACCCAACGATGACGAAAGCGCAGCAAAATACCTGTTTAAACTATCCCATGATGTGATCCTTTCGTTGGATCGCGTTGGGAACATCCTCTGTATCAATCAGCGCGGCGTCCAGCTAAGCGGCTATTCCGAAACGGAATTGCGCGGAGCAAATGTTTTTGAACTTCTGCTCTTTCCCGAGGACCGGCAGATTGCCCGCGCAATGCTTGCGGACGTGCTGACGGGCAAAGCGCGGGAGTACGAAGTCCGTTGGAAAACGAAGGATGGCGCTGTTATCCATTTTGATGGCGCCACCGTTCCACGCCTCTCAGACGCGGGAGAATTTTTGTCTACGCTCTGCACACTGCGGGACGTGACCGAGCGCAAATGCGCAGAAGAACGACTGCGCAAGAGCGAAGAGAAATATCGGGACCTGATCGAGATTTCGCCCGATGCAATCTATGTCGTTGACGCCGATGGCGTCTGCGTTTTGGGAAACCGCGCAGGCGCTGAGCTGGCCGGAGTTCCGGAGAACAAGCTGGTTGGCACGCCCGTCACCGACACCTATTTGCCGGAAGAGCGCTACGTGTTTCGACAACGGCTCGAGCAACTGAAAACCGGAGGCACCCTGCGCTTTGAAAGGAATTTCGTCCGCAAGAACAGCGACATCATCCCCGTGGAAGTTTCCGTGACCGCGATACGCGGCGGATATTTCCAAGCGATCCTGCGCGACATTAGTGAGCGCAAGAGAAGCGAAGCCTTGCTGACTGGAGAGAAACGGCTCCACGAGATGATCGCGACTGGTGTCGGGCTGAAGGAAATCCTAAACACGTTGTGTCTCATTATTGAGGAGCAACGGGCCGGCACGCTCGCTTCCGTCTTGTTGCTGAATGCCGACGGTGTCCACCTGGATTGCATTGCAGGACCTAGTCTTCCCAAAGAATGGGCGCAGCAAATGGAGAATCTGCCGATTGGACCGTGTGCCGGCTCCTGCGGTACTGCGGCATATCGGGGATCACCAGTTATCGTTTCTGACATCGCGACTGACCCGCTGTGGGATGTGCCGGAACATCGCAGTTCAGCTCTGAAGCACGGACTGCGAGCTTCCTGGTCGAATCCGGTACTCTCTTCCGCCAGAAAAGTTTTTGGAACCTTCTGTATGTACTATCGCGAAACGCGGAGTCCGAACTCGCGCGATCTCGAGCTAATCGACTTGGCGACGGACCTTGTACGGATAGCGATTGAACGCGATCGCGCGGAGGGAGCGTTGCGGGCTTCCGAGCAAGTCGCCCGCGGCCAGGTAGAGGCACTGACCTACAGCCTGGATGTTCTCGCGACTGCGCCGGCACCGAACAAGTTCCTTGGACAAATGTTGAGCACAATTGGCCGCCTTCTTGGCGCGCAAAGTGTGATCCTTTGGTTGCTGGATGAATCAAATGATGCGCTCGTTTTGCGTGCATGGGCCGAGGGAACAAATTTTGCAAAGGGAGATCCGGAGCATCCGTTCATCAAAAATCCTTTATCTTGGAAGGAAGACCCCGGACTTCGTGAGCTATTTTTTTCCGGAGCGCCAGTTGTTTGCGAGGATGTGGAACATGATCCGTTTACCTCCAACGATCTTCGCGAGTATTTAAAAGCTGGAGGAACGAAAAAATTTCTGAGGATTCCAACCCTGGTCGGCGGGCGGGTGAAAGGATTCATCGGTATTCGTCACGGCGACCGGCCGCCTTATCGACCGGAGGAGATCGAACTGGCGCAAGCACTGGCACACCAGGCCATGCTGGCGATTCAACTCAATGAATTTGCCGAGCAAAGCCGGAAATCAGCTGTTCTCGAAGAACGAAACCGAATGGCGCGCGACATCCATGACACGCTGGCGCAAGGTTTCACGGGGGTAATCGTGCAATTGGAATCAGCCGAGGATGCAATGGCATGCTGCCGTCGCAAGGAAGCAAACGAGCATTTGCGGCGGGCCAGCGAATTGGCGCGGCGCAGCTTGAATGAAGCACGCCGATCGGTCCACGCGCTGCGACCGCAGGCTTTGCAGCGAGACAATTTTTGGGAAGCCTTAAAGGGAATCGTCAAAAACACCACTGCGGGAACAAACCTTCACAGCAGGTTCGAACTTCGAGGAAGGCTGCGGCGTCTCTCGCCCATTTGGCAGGAGAATCTTCTACACATTGGCCAGGAAGCGTTAACTAACGCGCTCAAGCACGCGCGTCCGCGCAATTTCGAAACGCGATTGATCTTTAATTCAAAAGAATTTCGTCTGGAACTGCGTGACGATGGCAACGGATTCAGGATCAAAGATCAGCATGATGGTCTGGGCTTGGCAGGCATGCGCGAGCGTGCGGAACAAATGGGCGGCAGGCTAAAGGTAGCCAGCGCACGCGGCAGAGGTACGACAATCGTCGTGACTGTACCTTACAATCACGAGTCGAGGCCAAGAAGAAACGACAGCTTGCAAGCCATCGAAACCATTCACGCATGAGAATCAAAAAACAATCCGTTCGTAAAAGCGGTAGCGACGCTGCGCCTTCCCGAAAGCTTTCTGCCAGCAAAGCGCGACGACCCTACCAGGTCGCGCCGAAAAAATCATACATCAGCGTTCTCATTGCCGACGACCACACCGTGGTGCGCGAAGGCTTGGTCTCGTTGATTCGACGCAAACCGGACATGACCGTTCTCGGCGAAGCCACCAATGGTCGCGAAGCAGTCGATTTGTGGAAGCGACATCGTCCGGATGTGACGCTGCTCGATTTACGTATGCCGGAGCTCGACGGCGTCAGCGCAATCAAAGAGATTCGGGAGCACGATGAAAATGCGCGCATCATCGTGCTTACAACCTTCGACGGTGACGAAGATATTTACCGCGCTATTCAAGCCGGAGCGAAGGGTTATCTCCTGAAGGATGTACCGCGCGAAGCGCTGATGGACAGTGTCCGCCGGGTACACGCGGGTGAAACATGTGTTCCCGTTCATCTCGCCGCCAAGCTCGCGGAACGCGTCAGCGGTGAAACGTTGAGCTCGCGCGAGATCGACGTGCTCAAGCTGATGGCCCAGGGAAAAAGCAACAAGGAAATCGGCGCCATGCTGTTCATCAGCGAAGGCACTGTGAAATCGCACGTGAAAGCGATCTTCGCCAAGATGAATGTCATCAGCCGCACCGAAGCCGTGGCAAACGCTACCCGGCGCGGTCTGATCCAACTGTAACCGTGGCAGCCGTGCCGGTTACGATTGCGCGCCTTGTACATCGAAGGAAGGAATAATCGCTATCTCATTCTTGGCACGACAAAATCCACGCACGCGTGTTAGGCGCAAAAACGGAAGAGAAACGGCCACCTCTACAGACATGATCATTGCAGTCGATCAAGGAATCTACACAGCCTGCGGCGTCGCTGACAACCGCTTGCTACGACCGTTGCGGGTTGCTTAGAACATGCAATCAGCAACAGTCGGACGACCGTCGAAATGACGAACTTGGTGCACACGATGTTTTTCGAAACGCTCTTCGTACCTATCCAGCGTCAGCGGCCGTAGCTTTTTTCGAAGCCGATTTGCCATTCGAGGGGAGGGTCACTGTAATCTTTGTCCCCTTCTTTCGCGAACTCGCGATGGTCAGTTTGCCTCCCATTTGCTCAGCCCGCTCGCGCATTCCCATAAGACCCAGGCCGTCATGTCGATCACGCAGCTTAAAACCGTCGCCATCGTCAGAGAATTCCAATCGTAATTCCTTTGCATTGCACACCAGGTGCGTCTCAAAATTCCGAGCATGAGCATACTTGAGAGTGTTGGTCAAAGCCTCCTGACCGATGTGCATCAGATTTTCCTGCCACCGAGGAGGAAAATCCGGAGGCACGCCTCGTGCAACGAAAGATGTACGGAGCGCTGTTCCTGCGGTTGTGTTCTTAATAATACCCTTTAGTGCATCCCAAAAGTTAAACCGCTGCAAGGCTTCCGGCCGTAACGCATGCACCGAGCGGCGCGCTTCGGTCAGGCTCCGCCGGGCCAGCTGGCCCGCCCGATGCAAATGGCCGACCGCTTCGTCGGGCACACCATCGGGCATCACGTCTTCGGCTGCCTCTAATTGCATAATCACGCCGGTGAAACCTTGGGCCAGTGTGTCGTGAATGTCGCGCGCGAGGCGGTTCCGTTCCGCGAGCACTGCGGCTTCGCGGCCCTGCTCGGCAAACTCATTGAGTTGAAGTGCGAACATCGCCTGGTGTGCCAGTGCTTGCGCTAATTCGATTTCTTCCGGCCGATACGGTAGTCGCTCTCCATGACGAACGCCAACAAACCCTTTTACCCGCCCGGCGACCAGCGTTGGAATTGTTAGGTACTTCCTAGCCCCTTTTCCTCTAAAATACTCGCGAACGTTATTGGAAACACGTGGATCATTTTCTATGTCCTCGCAGACGACCGGGGCCCCGGTAAAAACCGCTTCCTGAACAATCTTGTCCCCTTTCCATGCGAGCGGATTTTTAATAAACGGATGTTCCGGGTCCGCCGCTGCGAAATTTGCACCCTGAGCTGCAGCCCGCAAAACCAGAGAATCAGCTACCCCGTCCAATAGCCACAGAACCACACTCTGCGCGTTCAAAAGACGACCGATTGTACTCAGCATTTGTCCAATGAATTTTTCCGGCTGCGGCGCAGTCGCGAGAACGTCCAAACTCAGCGCCAATGCTTCGACCTGGCCCCGCGCGAGCTGCTCGGAAGCGCGCAGGGCTTCTTCCGCTCTTTTGCGTTCGCTAATATCTCTCACAACCGACTGGCTATAACCTTCGCCCAATGTTGATACGGAAACTTCCACCGGGACCACCTCGCCGTTTCTACGCAAGAACTTTCTCTCGAAACGCAAGGCACCGTCTGCTTTCAATTGGTCGCGCCGCAGAGCAATGAGATGTCGATCTTCCGGAAGGTAGGTGTCCGCAAGTGAAAAACCGATCAATTCTTCCAAGGGACAAGCCGCTAGCTGCGCGCCCGCGGCATTGGACAAAACACACCGGGTATCCTGATCGATCACGTAGATCGCGTCGGGTGAAGTATTGACCAAATCGCGATACTTCGCCTCGCTCGTGCGCAGCGCTTCCTGGGCTCGATCGCGTTCAATGGCAACGCGAGCCAGGTGCGTGGCCATTTCGATGATTCCTAGATCGCGCGCGTCCGGGCTTCGCGGTTCGCGATAGTACATGCAGAAAGTGCCCAGCACCTTTCCTTCTGAAGAAAGAATTGGATTTGACCAGGAAGCCCGGAGATTGTGCCGTAACGCTGAAGCACGATGCTCAGGCACTTCCCAAAGTGGATCGATCGCAATATCCGGGACAATGACGGCCGATCCCCGATAGGCCGCCGTGCCGCAAGATCCGGCACACGGTCCGATTGGCAGCTTTTCCATTTGTTGTATCCATTCTCTGGGAAGACTTGGTCCGGCGACAGAGTCGAGGTAAACACCATCGGAATTAACTAACAAAACTGAAGCGAGCGTGCCCTCACGGTACTCCTCTACGCTCAGGCATAAGGCATTCAGGATCTCCTTGAGCTCGGCACCCGTGGCGATCATCTCGAGAAGCCGTTTCTCTCCCGCTAGAAACGATTCGGCGCGTTTCCGCTGGTCGATGTCAATATTGGTCCCGTACCAGCGGACGATGTTGCCTGATTCGTCTCGCAGCGGCACACCCTTCGTCAGAAACCAGCGAAACTCGTCATCAACGCCACGTATCCGGGCTTCGCTTTCGAACGGTCCTCCAGTCTCGGTTGCGGCGCGCCATTTTGCCATATGCGCAGCCCTGTCGTCGGGATGGAAAGCATCCAGCCATCCATACTCAAATTCGGTGCCTCGCTTCATACCCGTATATTCCAGCCAACCCTTGCTGCAGTAATCATTGGCGCCATCCGGCAATGTGGACCACGACATCGCCGGAATGGTATCGATCACGAGGCGGAGTTGTTTTTCGGTCCGTCTCCGATCGGTGATGTTGTAGGTAACTCCGGTGACGCTGAGAACCTCTCCCCTGTTGTTGAGGAGTGGGATTAGATGAATTTCGAAGAACTGCTTCTTCGCTTCGGTGACAAAGGTAACCGACTCTCCCCCCAGGGCACGCCGAGCGTTGCCATGAAGTTCGGGGGAGTCGTGATAGAGATCAAAGATTGATCGACCGACGAGTTCTCCAGGTTTGACTCCAAACGTGTCGAGCCCCTTGCCTTCAGAGAGAGTAATCAAACCAGAACGATCCAAAGCAAATAGAATGACTGGAGTGTTGCCGATGACACTACGCAAACGCTCCTCCGTCTTTGTTAGTTGCTCTTCTGCGAGCTTGCGCTTGGTAATGTCGACCATCACGCCGCGCAATTTGGTCGGACGATCGGCCTCTACCATCACAGTGACGAGATCTCTTAACCAGACTGTTCTGCCGTCGGCTGCGATCATTCGATATTCAAAATCGTGGTCTTGTTTTTGGGCAGTCGCGTTTAAGCAAAATTCAACAGCCCAGTTGCGGTCATCAGGGTGAACGTGATCTCTCCAGAAGGTCGGCTCACGCAACCACTGCTCAATCGGGTAACCGAGGATGCGCTCAGCTTGCTCGCTAACGAACGAGAACGTGAATGTTCTAGCGTCAGCCTCCCAGACAATGCCACCAACAGTGTTAACGAGGTTACGGAATTGGTCGTTGCTACGCGTCAGCTCCGCCGTTCGTTCTTTAACCTTGCCTTCCAGTCCAACACGGGCTCGCTCCAAAGCATGCTCTGCACGTCTTCGCGCGGCGCTCCATGAGCTGATTAGCAATGCCGAAAAAAGAAACACAGCAAGATGGACGATATCGTGAAAACTAAATGCGAAGGCGAATCTCGGCTCGAGGATGAAGTAATTGATGGACAAGGTGGCCAGTGCTACCGCCAGCAGTCCGGGACCGGTGCCGCCAAACCACGTACTCAAAATGACTGCCGGGAAAAAGAGCGGCGTGCGGAATGTGTAGCCCTGAAACAAAAGGGTCACGGACAAGGAAATAGCGACCGATATTATGGACAGTCCGTATCTTAGAACGGCAGATGTTACCGATGGTACGTTGTGATCCCTCTTCGGCATTTTCTTGGCTTCGATTCGAAACAACATAATACGCCTTTGCACTTCATGCGGAAGCCCATGTCAGACGGTCAAGCCTGTAACCGCGTACCCGATGAAACAGTAATATTCTCCAATCCCCGCGCCACTTTTGTTTCCTCCCTCCAAAGAGGGACTGAAAAATCCCGCGTGTTCTCTTTGGTCTACCGCGGGGAAATGGATGATTCTGTGCTTGAGCGAAAACTATGAAGCAACAAAATTTGACGCGAAAATCGCGCAGTATCTTCCGGCATAGGCACACGGAGCGAATCACTCGAAGCGATTCGTGAGGAGCGCGAACGGGTGCATGTCAGCGAACCTAAGATGAATACCGCTCAAGGATCGATTCTGGTAAAAGCGCCGATTGGCAGTGTCTACCGTCGATGGCTGCGATTTGAGGATTCGCCGCAATTCATGACTGCCGTCAAGGAAGTAGAAAAGCTGGATGCAAACCATTTTTTCATGGCCGTGACCTGCAACGGCAAGCGAATGGAAGGCGTGCTTGAAATCATGCTGCGAGTTCCGGAGCGCAGACTGGCCTGGCGATTGGTGGCCGGGAAATCACATTGCGACCATGTCGCAACTGGTGTCACGTCTTTCACTTCGCAATCCGATCGAACCACGCGCGTGAACGTAAAGATAAGCTCCCCAACAGTGGGCGGCGACCTCTCAGGTCGAGTTCATCAATATCTGCGCAATTTCAAACGGCTGGTCGAGGACCGGGCACGACGAAAAGAGAGCGACTCCGCTAGAAGCATGACGAAAGCCGGTAGAATTGAACTCATCTCTCGGCTGAGCGATGGCCAAGTCAGAATGAACGACAAGATCGTTGGCTAACAAAAATAAACGAACTAAGATTCTTATGAGCCATTACCAGCTAGACATTCGTGAATGGAAGATGCACCAAAAAACCCAAATCCGTAACAGCAAAAGCGCCTTTAGCCGCGCCGACAAAACATCAACCCAGCAAACTATGAATAAACCTAATTCGAAAAAGACTTCCGAACTGCTTCGCAGACGTGACGCCCCACTGGAGACGCGAACCGATCTCACAGCTTCGGCGAAGAAAGACATCACCGCGGCGATGAACGCCATTCTGGCCGACGTGTTCGCGCTCTACGTGAAAACGAAAAATTTCCACTGGCACATGAGTGGACCGCACTTCCGTGATTACCATCTGCTACTGGACGAACATGCCGATCAGCTTTTCGCCATGACCGACCCGATCGCGGAACGAGTTCGAAAGATTGGTGGACTTACGCTGAGATCGATTGGTCAGATTTCCCGTACTCAGCGGGTGCTCGATAACGATGCAGAGTATGTCGAGCC
>DATIOX010000212.1:0-19097 GCA_035472675.1 Candidatus Dormiibacterota bacterium | reverse complement strand
ACACACCATCATTCGCAATGCGATCGACACCGCAAGTTCGGCAATCGCGGCGAAGAAATTAAAGTTTTCGACCAAACTAAACGCGCGGCAACATCACATCCTGGCTGATAGCATCCGGCTCCAGCAGGTATTTTGGAATTTGATCAACAACGCTGTGAAATTCACGCCGCCCGGTGGACAGGTCGTCATCCACACATGCAACGATGACGCAAGTCGCTTTCATTTTGACATTACTGACAGCGGGATTGGAATCGAACATGAGCGGATGGACTTGTTATTTACGCCATTCGAGCAGGCTGATGCGTCTGTGAGCCGCCAGTTCGGTGGACTTGGTCTGGGACTTGCCATTTCCAAACATCTTGTCGATCTGCACCACGGCACAATTGAGGCAGACAGTCGTGGCCGGAGTTTCGGTGCCACATTCAAGGTCAACCTCGACACCCTCACGCAGGGAGATGCGAAAGCTGAGTTGGGTTCTCCCACTCGTAGCAAGCCACCAAAACCGTTACGGGTGCTGCTGGTAGAAGATCATCGGGACACTCGACGCATGTTGTCGCGCCTGCTTACCCATTTCGGCCATCAAGTTTTGACTGCGGATAACGTACGCAGCGCGCTAGACATCGTCGGCTCGGGAGAAATCGATGTGCTCGTATGTGACATCGGACTGCCCGATGGAAGCGGCTACGATGTCATATCACAAACTCGTCGAACGCGGCCAATCAAGGCGGTCGCGCTCACTGGCTTTGGTACGGATGAAGATCTGCGGCGCTCCAAAGAAGCGGGATTCGACTTTCACCTCGTCAAGCCAGTCGATCTTCAGGAGCTACAAACCATTCTCGACAAGCTCGCGGCGTAACTGACTAACACCACGATACGGTCAGATCGCTTAAATCTCCATCTTCGGCGCATCCAATCTCCCTTTACCCACGCGAGTTCACTAATTCACGCCCAGAGATAACACACGCCGAGGTGGGGACCGCGCAGCTCGCGTTCCCCGTCCAGGCGCGCTTTTTTACAAGCGCGCCGGAATCATAACACCGGTTACGGAACCCTCCTGCCTGCTGATATGCCGATAACAAAAAAGATCAGGCAAACCACCAGGAACAGGAAGAACAAGAATTTGGCAATCCCTGCGGCCGCAGCGGCAAGACCCGTAAATCCAAAAAGCGCCGCCACCAGTGCGATTACAAGAAAAATCAGGGCCCAACGCAGCATGCTTTCACCTCCTACAAAACAATCGCTTTGGTGAATCGCTGCGCGCGTTTCTTATTCTAAGAGATCGCCGAAAGGGCATGCGGCTGAAAAAAGCTCAGCTGTGCGTTGGAGGCAAAGAATTCATGACCGCGAAACGAACGGTCTCCGACAACGTCGCCGATCCACTCGTGCGTCATCATGTTTCGTTCATTCTTTCGGCAGAGTATGCCGACGGCAATTATTATCGCCTGCGACGGACGCCGAAGCACTTTTTGCGCGGCCTAACAAATCCAGAGACGGCGCGAAATGCGTTGTCTCTGCATAATGAGCACAATTCTGTTAATCATTCTCGTTCTCCTTTTGATTGGAGCGTTACCTACGTGGCCGTATAGCACCGCCTGGGGATACTATCCCAGCGGGGGTTTGGGTCTTATCTTGCTAATCGTGTTACTTGTCGTTTTGCTGCGTTAAAGGCGAATTGCGTTGTCCTCAACGCGTAGACCAACAAGAAGCGCCGTTGCGGTCTTTAATCCCCACGCTCTCGAATCCTGAATTTTGCGCCTTCGGCGATTCATGTCCCATCGGTCCGAGCGGACTGGCATTTTCAAGGGAAGCCGATCCCTCTTTGAAGTGGCTTGAATCACACCTTGTGGCGCAGCGGTCTCAGCGTATGGGTGAGTTTTTGCAGGCCAAGTTCCAGCCGTGTTTTTACCGTTCCCAGCGGAGCATGTGTCGCGGCGGCAATTTCCCTGTGACTGAGTCCCTTGAAGAAAGCGAGCTCGAGCGCCTCGCGCTGAAGCCGCGGCAGCACTCGCATGCACCGCTTGAGAAAATGACGCAGATCGTTCAAGGCGAAAACATCGTCTGCCTCGCGTGGCGAGTTGGGCGCCTGCTGGATCACGCGCGTTTGATAACGCTCCCGTACCCGTGAATAAGCCCGACGCCGGCGCAACCGGTCGATGGCACGGCGGCGAGCGATGGTAACCATCCATCCAAGCGGCTTACCAGCTTTAGGTGAATAACGGCCTGCCTCTTTCCAAATCTGGATAAAGATTTCCTGCAAAACATCATCAGCCTCGGCTTCTTCATGAACGACTCCGTCGATCGTCGCACGCAATCTTTTGCCATGCCGGTCATATAACTCTGCAAGCGCATCATAGCGCTGTCGTGAAACCGCTTTCATCAGTGCCTCGTCGGGCGCTGAAGACACTGCCGGTTGATCAAGGGTGGATCCAATCATACTCGATGCCTCCGTGCCTGTGGCATTGACTCCGCCGCGCGGCGCGCCGCTTGTTTGCCGGCGCGCCACCAGTCCGGCTCACCCATCTCAGAAACGACCGCAGCTCGTGGATAAAGCCATTGATGCGGTCCTGAAGTGCATCCCAGAGTAGGACAATGCAGTGTATATCTGCCGCCAGTGAAACGCCGGATCTCGACCTGCCTGCCTTTGAATTTTCGCTCGCAGACACCGCAAATCCGCTGATCGTCGAGCGAATTCCATCTCCGAAATCGATCTCCCGCGCGCAATATCGACAGCCGATCGTCGAGTGTGACGTGCGCGATCATAACAGAAAAGCATCTTGCTCATGGCACAGAAACAAACAATCGGGACGCTGGATGATTAGGTGGTCAGATAAAATCCTACTAAGTTTCTCCCCGGAGAGAGACGGGAAGTCCTGCGAGCCCATCCAGGCTCGGGCCCGCAGAAGTCGGAGGGATCAGGCGTTAAGAAGCCAGCTTGAGATGAAGCGCGAATTTGCGTAATCGCGATGCAAGACCACGTTCCTCACCGCGATCAGCCACCCTCGGAGAAGCATTGTTGTGATCTTCAGGTATCGCCGTCTCCGCAAGCGCCGCGAGTTCGTCCGTAAGCAACACCCAATCCATCGGAATGGAGTTACATCGCTCCGTTGGACAACTCAGTCGTAACGGCCCATTTTCCTGCGTTCCACCGGCTATCTGAATTTGCCAACCGTTAATAATCTTACCGCAAACGAGACAGAAACGTTTGTCATCCAACGAATGCCACTCCCGGAACTGATCGAGTCGCCGCAGTACATCCAGTTTATCTGCATCGGACAATGTGTTCGGTGGGGAAACGCTCACGAAAAAACATATACACCCGCTGCGATTGCCAGGACAATCAGGCGCGCGGTGGATTTACCTATCGGTGAAAATCTTATACTGACTGCGCGCCGCAGACCCGCCTCGCTAATCGGACTACAAAAAAAACCACATCCAATTCGACACAGACATGCGTTCTACACCCGGATGAAGAAAGACAACGGTCACATTTCGCGTGAACGCCACGCCATGGACTATGCGCTGGCGGCAATGGAACAGATGGAGCTGTACTGCCAGGCTCACCCCGGGAGCCCGGCGGCGGTTCGCCGTCCCCGATTATTTGTTCGCGGCGAGCTTTGGATTGCGTTGCTCGGCCCAAGCGTGGAAGAAGGAATCGTTGGAATTGGGTCTACTGTCACAGGCGCCTTGCGTGGGTTTGACGCGCAATATCTGGCTGGATTGCGACCGCCCGCTGAGATGATAAACGACTGTCGAGCAACGCGGAGCATATTCTCTGCAGCTGTTTGACCCTATCTGAAAAGATGAAGTGCGAGTTGGCAAACAAGTTTGTCACGATCGCCGCTACATCGTTACGCGAAACTAGGTGGACAGGAATGAAGTTACAGAGGGGGAATCATTGATGGGATCGGCACGATCGAGGCGCACACGCTTGAGGACGTCTAGGTCCAAACGGAGGCTGCAAAAATCGACCAAATGTTCCAAGGCATCACGGAGCACAACCTCGAATGATGACGAAACCAGCCAACTTGAACCGGCGCACAGCCTACTTCTTTCGTCGCTCAGATTTTGGGAAATCGAGCGCGATCTAATCGAAGAACGTAAAGCCGCCATTAATCGGTGCCGTTCCTTTGCGCGGAAGCGACATCGCGACTCGAAGGAGCTCCCGAAATCTCGCGTAGAAGTTTAAGATGATTCTGGACTCCTGATGGCTTGGGCACCAATCCTTCGATGAGCTGCCCTTATAAAGCGCCGAGAGCATCGGGGCATTCCAAAAATGCAAGCGCGATGCTCGGCTGGTTTTGTGAGGACCGTATCAGCACCGTGCTCTTTGCCTTTGGGGTAGACCGTCGTAGTATCTACCGTCAGTTCCAAGAGTTTTTGCATTTGCTGGGTCGCGTATGAGCAAAACGAAGGTCGCCCGTGCCGAAGCGCGCCATTTCAAGGCACCACGTAGATCGCCGGCCGATGATGTTACTAGAGGGATGATGAGAGGCAATACAGACGGGATCAATCAGACGGCGATCTTCGACCTGACGAAACTCAATCGGACCGAAGACAAAATTCGAGAATCGCGGAAACGCTATCGTGCTTTGTTCGATCTAGTGCCGGTCGCGGTTTATACGTGCGATGCAAACGGCGTCATCCGAGAATACAATCGTCGCGCCGTTGAATTGTGGGGACGCGAACCCGGCCAAAATGGAGAAAAGCCGAGATTCTGCGGCTCCCATAAAATCTATTATCCCGACGGCCGTTACATGCCGCACAAGGAATGCCCGATGGCACGGCTGTTACGCGGCGAAAAACTGAAAGCGGAAGATTTGGAAATTATCGTCGAACGTCCGGATGGCGAGCGGAGACACGTGATTCCGGCTCCGCGAATTCTTACAAACATTCACGGCAAAATCACCGGCGCAATCAATTCCCTTTTTGACATCACCGAGCGCAAGAGCGCAGAGGCGGCAGCCATGCGCCTGGCCGCGCTAGTTCAATCCTCCCACGACGCGGTCGCGGCAAAAACTTTGAATGGAATCATTACCGATTGGAACCAAAGCGCCGAACGCATCTTTGGATACAAACCAAAAGAGATCATCGGCGAATCGGTCCTGACTCTGATTCCCAAAGACCGGCAAAGTGAAGAACAGGAGATTCTGAGAAGAATTCGCCGGGGTGAATTATTGGATCACTACGAAACGGTTCGTCGCCGGAAGGATGGACAGTTGATCGATGTTTCGTTGACGATTTCGCCGATCAAAGGCCCGAAAGGCGAAATTGTCGGTGTTTCAAAAATTGCTCGCGATATCACCAACCAAAAACAAACGGAACGACGCCTGGCTGAACAGGCGCGGCTCCTCAATCTGACCAACGATGCAATCATTGTTCGCGATCATCAAGACCGGATCGTTTTTTGGAACCGCGCCGCGGAGGAAATGTACGGCTTCTCGGCCAAAGAAGCGCTCGGAAAAATTACGCACCAGCTGCTACAGACGGCGCATCCGGAAAATTTAAAAAAAATTCGGAAAACTTTGGAGCACGATAATCGTTGGTCGGGTGAATTGGTTCATACCCGAAAGGACGGCAAAACTACTACCGTCTTTTCGCGGTGGAGGCTGGACCGAGATGTGCGCGGACGACCCGCGTCAATTCTCGAAACCAACACTGATGTCACCGCGCGCAAACGCGCAGAGCAACAACAGCGGGCACTCTATCAATTTGCTCAACTGCAACACATCGCCACCAACGTTGGCGAAATTCATGACGCGTCGCTGGACGCAATTGTTTCCGCTATGGACTGCCACCGCGCGTCGATTTTGCTTTTCGATAAAGAGAAGGTGATGCGCTTTGTCGCCTGGCGCGGTTTGTCAGAGAGATATCGCAGGGCGGTAGAAGGTCATTCGCCATGGAAACCGGATGCAAAAAGGCCCAAGCCCGTTTGCATTAACGATGTCGATATTGCCGATATTCCGAAGCCCCTGAAATCAGCCATTCGAAGCGAAGGCATTCGCGCGGCTGCATTCATTCCGTTGGTCAGCAGCCAAAAATTGATCGGTAAATTCATGACCTATTATGACGCGCCACATGTGTTCACCGACGACGAGCTGAAACTGGCGACCACGATTGCCACCCAACTTGCGCAGGCGATTGAACATAAACGCGACGAAGAAGCATTGCGCGAATCGGAAGCGCACCTGCGCGCAACCGTGGAGCAAGCAACGGCGGGCGTGGCACGCTGCGACACGAGTGGTCGAATTGTCTTTGCCAATCGAACGCTCCGTAAGATGCTCGGTTACACAGAATCGGAGCTGATCGGCAAGAGCGTCGCGGAGGTGACGCACCGCGATGACGGGAAAGAAGCTATGCGTCTCTTTCGGCGCATGATCCAGGAGGGCAAACCGTTCGACATCGAAACGCGTTACGTCCGCAAGGACGGCTCTGTTCTGTGGGTGGACGTCAGCGCCAGTGCAGTGCGCGGACCGAACTGCAAGGCGCAATCGGTTGTAGCGGTGATCGTCGATATCACGGCACGCAAGAAAGTGGAAGAAGTCCTGCAACGATCGAACGAAGCGCTGGAAGAACTGGTGGATCAACGCACGAAAGCGTTAAGCCTCGCAAACGCCGAATTGAAAGGCGAGATCGCGCGACGGAAGGGCCTGGAGGGTGAAATCCTCGAGATCAGCGATCGCGAACAACAACGACTCGCCCAGGAATTGCATGATGGGCTTTGTCAGCATCTCACAGCAGTTGCGTTTATGGCCCGATCGGTCGGCCTGCGGTTAAAAAATCATCGAGTCATCGAGGTGAAAGACGTCGAAAAAATCGCAGAACTGGTGAATAACGCCGCAACTGACACCCGAAATCTTTCCCGTGCTTTGCACCGGGTCGATGTGGACGCGGCCGGACTTGTGGAAGCATTGGAAGATTTGGTTGACCGTGAGATGTGGAGAACGCCGTGCCGTTTGGAACTCAAACCGTCATTTCATCTCGATGACGACACGGTGGCGGCACATCTGTATCGCATCGCGCGCGAAGCAGTGATCAATGCCAACAAGCATGCCCAAGCGCGGCAGATAGTGGTCAAACTAGAGCGATGCGGGCAAAGGCAAATGGTTTTGAGCGTAACAGATGATGGAGTCGGAGTTCAGAAAGCTCGAAACGGTGCGCGCGGGCTAGGTTTTCACATCATGAATTATCGGGCGCGCCTGATGGGAGGGCAGTTGAAAGTCGAATCTCCGGAAAAAGGCGGCACCCGTGTGGCCTGTTATTTGCCCGACGGAACAGTCGAATCAAATAAGAGAAAAACACGTGCTCCAGAGCCTTGGTCGGCAAAACTAACGAAAGCGTTAAACACCCTAATCTAAATTTCCTGCATCGGACGACCTGCCGAACAGCGTATCTTTATTGGGGGCATAAAATGACACGCCGCGCAGGAATCTCGACAAAACCGAAATCCGTTTTAAGCCATTCCGATTCGAATCACGAAAATGGTCGTGACTAAAATGAAACACGCCAGATCGACTAACAAGAATCCGAAATGCGACCTACCGGAGGCGAAACGGATTGTCATTGTCGATGATCACCCGCTGTTTCGAAAGGGCCTTGAGCAATTGATTCACTCCGAGGACGGTTTTGCCGTTTGCGGCGAAGCCAACAACGCACCGGAAGCGATGGATGTGATCCGCAAACTGAATCCGGATCTGGCGATTGTGGACCTTAGTTTGCCCGGCGCAAACGGCATTGAGTTAATCAAAAACATCCGCGCAGAGTTCTCGAAGCTGCCAATTCTGGTGCTCTCGATGCACGACGAATCGCTCTACGCTTTGCGCGCGCTGCGCGCCGGAGCAGAAGGCTACGTCATGAAACATGAAGCGATGGCCAATGTGATCCAGGCAATTCGGGAAGTTTTTAATGGACGTCCTTATCTCAGCCCGGCCATGGCGGCGCAGGTAATCACAAAATTCGCGCATCGCCAGGCCGAAGGCGAGGCCGACGCCGTTGAGAGACTGAGCGATCGCGAGCTTGAAGTTCTGGAGTTGATCGGTAAAGGCAACGACGTGCGGCAGATTGCGAAAGTGTTACATCTCAGCCCCAAGACTGTGGAGACCCACCGATCGCACATCAAAGACAAACTTGATCTGAAAAATTCGCGCGAAGTAGCGCGCTTCGCCTTGCAATGGCTGAGCGCTCGTAGTGCGTAGCACAGCCCCATCCTGGCGATGGGACCGGCGGGGATCTTGTCTGCCACAGACGGCCTCGCTGAGGCGAGCCTGCTCAAACGGAAAGTTACCCGGAATATTTCTTCGCGTTCTACAAAGAGATTGCAGCGCCGTGCAAGATTTCGGATGATCGGCTGCCAATGACGCAACCCGCGCTCGAACTTGTCATCGCTGCGCTGGAGAAGATCCGAGAGACAAGTAACCGCGAGCCGCGGGCATCGAGAAACGCGCTGGCGCGGTTGCAATCCACATATTCTGTAGCCGCTTCCCTGCCTGGCACGCCGGAGCCGCGCGAAGACCGGCCAGAAGGGCGCGTGTCGCCCACAATACCGCGGCTACAACAAACTGGATCGAACAAAGTCCAGATGCTCGCCTCCGTTCGCGAACGCGTTTGCGGTTGCACAAAGTGCGCGCAACTTGCCAGCTCGCGAACTCAAACCGTCTTTGGGGTTGGCAATCCGGATGCCGAAATCATGTTCATCGGCGAAGCGCCCGGCGCAGACGAGGATCAGCAGGGCGAACCATTCGTCGGCCGCGCCGGACAGTTGTTGACGAAAATTATTAAAGCGATGGGCTTCGCGCGCGAAGATGTGTACATCGCAAACATCCTGAAATGCCGTCCGAACATGCCGGCAGGCTCGTTCGGGAACCGTGCGCCGACACCGGCAGAGATGCAGACATGCCGCCCTTATCTCATCGAGCAGATCGATATTATTCAGCCCAAGGTCTTGGTTGCGCTGGGCGCAGTCGCGGTAGAAGGCCTTCTTGGAGCACGCGGGACGATGCGGGAATTGCGCGGGCGCTGGCATTCATACAACGGCATGCCGCTGATGATCACCTATCATCCCGCCTACCTGCTGCGGAACCAGTCGCCCTCCGAGAAACGGAAAGTCTGGGAAGACATGATGCAAGTGCTTCAGCGCCTCGAGAAACCGATCAGCGAAAAACAGAAAAATTATTTTCTGTAATTCTGTAGCGGCGCTTTTTGAGCGTCGAAAGACGCTATCAGTTTGTCCTGATTAAAGATCGCCTCAATCTGTTTGGGCGATGCGAGATGAATGGCCAACGATAAAATTATCCCACGCACTTCGCGGCGCGGAACTTTGATCGTATGATGCAGCGCGCTGGCGCCAGCTTTATGCAGAAGGGCAAGCGTGCGCGCCCCGATTAACGCCGGTAAGACCGTTGCGGCGCGCACTCGCCGGTTCCGGATCGCGCGCGAATATTGCATCCCGCACTCCAAACTATTCTGCGCTTTTTCCATCCATCTTTGGTAGATCGGTTGGAAACGATCCGATTGAGACAAAATCTGCGCCACACTCAGACCGACAGCGGGAAGTTCATCTTCGGGGAAATAACATCGACCGGCTTGCAGATCAGTACCGGCGTCACGCAAGACGTTGATCAACTGAAGTCCCATGCCGTAGCGTCGGCCA
Organism: Candidatus Dormiibacterota bacterium; assembly: GCA_035472675.1. GTDB lineage: Bacteria > Verrucomicrobiota > Verrucomicrobiia > Chthoniobacterales > UBA10450 > Udaeobacter. The sequence continues at coordinate 9,451 of DATIOX010000212.1, read as the reverse complement.
AGGGTAAGCATTTCGTCGGGGATTAAGCTGGTAAAATCGCGAAGATGCCGAAAGCAGAGTCGCGTCCAGAATTCGCCTACACAGCCCGCGACCAGATATGTGTATTCGTCCAGATCGGCGGCGGTTTGGAGCGCGCGCACTTGCGCCGGATTATCGAAGCGATGCAAATCAAGCATCTGTCCGTGTGTGATCTTCTCAAGCACAGCGCGAATGTCGTCTCGATCTGCGGCCCGGGTTTGCTCGAGCCATTTCAGACAATCGGGCAACGAATCCAGGAGCGTTCGCTCAGCCGCATTCTCTTGTAACAACACGAACGAGGCGACATGATTGATAACCGCTTCTGGCGAAGCTTTGCCTTGAATCCCGTCCGAGAGCATTTTTAAAGCCTCCATTCGCACACTCCCCGGAATTCGAGTTGTATCGGCGACGGTGTCTGCTGTCCGCGCAAGCAGATATGCGAGAGCGATCGGTTCGCGCAATTGCGGCGGCAAGAATCGTATTGAAAGATAAAACGAACGAGAGATCGAACGCAGGATTGTTCTCCCTAATGCCTGAGTAGAAAAAGGTAGTCGCGCACTCATGATCTGTAGCCGTCATCGGTGATGCCGGCAGCGAGCGTTGCCAACAACGCGATCATCCTTTAAGCCCGGGATCGCCGATCCCGGCTACAGTGTAAAACTTCATCGGCCAATGTTTTTGACCTCGATCCGATTCGGCGCGGAGTTACCCAGGCCGATCTGACTGGCATAACTGACATAGGCAGCCAGTGGGCCGATCGCAGGAAGACTGCCGCGTGCGCGCCATTGTTCGAAATACTTCAACGCTACGGCATCCAAAGCGACCGGGTCCTTGCTTGCGTACAGTGTGGCATGGTGAATCGCGTAGTTCGGTTGGGGCTGCGGCCCGCCAGCATATTGCGCGATGAGACCGTCCATTAAATTGAAAACCACTTTCTTTGCGATGATTGGATTCGCATAGATCTCCGCGAGACTTTCTGCGCCAAAACGAGAGCCTTGAGCAAAGCGGCGCCAGTTGTCGATGTTGGGAATCGTCATGTTGTAAATGCAACCGGCGATTCCATTCGTTTCACTGATACTCATCACTGGAACATTAATGATCTTGTCTACTTCGCTGGAAATGATCTTGGAGAAATGACTCACGTTGCTCGTGTTCTCGGTATCGGATAGCATTGGCATTTTTCCTATATCACCGAAGTATTCCAAATCGCCCCAAACGAGTTTCCCAAGTAAAGGGGCCGAGAGGACTGTTTTCGGATCATATCCGTCGCGGGGCGCGATCGCCTTTACCTGGTAACCATCACCTGTCGGCCGATAGCCGGCGTCCTTGATCCCGCCAAGGGAGCGGTCCCAGACAATAATGCTGCTACGAGGATGTCCCGCCGCCGTAAGTCCATCGACGATCGCATTCACAATGTCGTGATGCGTCGTGAAAAGTTCGCCGCCAGCTGCACTGATTTTGATTCCCACCCTGTCATTCGGAGAGACGAGCGAACCCCATGCCTTCCCTACATCAGACTGACCAGTCGCGGCGAGGACGAGCCGATTCACCATCTCACGCACGATCCGCGGGTTCGTCTTGTAATCTTTGATCGAACCCGGATCGTGGACAGAATAAACGACCGATGGAGTCGGGGCGGGCGGGGGCGTTTGCGCCAGGCCGGAGGCAATGGCGCAAAGCAGAATGAGGGCTACGTTCCGGAGTTCTGTCATGTCGAGTAAAGACCAAGCGATTCTATGAGCAACACTGCGAATCACAACTCTGACGCTGTGGCGGCAGTCGTGCCGGCTGCGGGACCGCGCGCGGATACAGGCGACATGCCTGCCGCTATAGCAGCGCCCATCCATCACCTTTATGTTCATATTCCCTTTTGCGCCCGAATCTGCCCGTATTGCGCGTTTTACAAAGATTTGCTCGATCGCTCGCAGACGTGGCGATTTTGTGAAGCAATCTTGCGCGACCTCGATCAGCTATGCGCGAGTTTTGCGCTGACGCCTGAAACCATGTACTTCGGTGGCGGCACGCCAACCGCTCTCACAACTTCGCAGTTGGAATTTCTGCTCGGAGGTTTCCGTGAGCGGCTTGATCTCTCATCGCTCGCAGAATGGACGATCGAGGCGAATCCGGGGAGCGTTTCTGCGCGCAAGGCTGCGCTTCTTCGCAAACTCGGAGTAACCCGAGTTAGCCTTGGTATTCAATCCTGGGACAATGAATTACTGAAAGTTCTAGGACGTGAGCACAACTCACAGCAAGCCGAGCAATCGTTCCATATCCTGCGAGCTGCCGGATTCTCGAACATCAATGTCGATCTCATGTTCGGATTGCCAGGTCAGACCGTCGAGCAATGGAAATCCACATTGGAGAAAACTATCGCCCTTCAACCCGATCACATCTCCGCCTACTGCCTCACCTATGAGGAAGACACGGAATTCTTTTTGCGCCATGCGCGCGGTGAATTGCTGCAGGACACGGACACCGATGCCGCGTTTTTCGAGATGACAATGTCGATCCTGGAAGATGCCGGCTACGAACAATATGAAATCTCAAACTACGCACGCCCTGAATTTTCATCAGTTCATAACCGCTCCTATTGGCTGGGCAAAGATTATCTCGGCATCGGTCCGAGCGCGTTTTCGACTGTCGGCATGCATCGCTGGCAGAATGTCTGTGACTATCGCACTTACGCAGACCGCGTTCTTTCCGGCCAGTCGCCGAGAGCAATCAGCGAAAACCTGACGAGCGAAATGAAACGCACGGAGCGAATCGCGCTCTCGTTACGCACAAGCGACGGAGTATCCGCTTCCGACCTGAACGGTTTCGCGCAAGAAAGAAATGAGTTCATTGCGCTTGGGCTACTTCGAAAATCGAACGGCAATTTCGTCCTAACGCGAAAAGGTAAAGAACTGGCGGATTCCCTTGCTGAAGCGTTTCTGTAACGCCGGCTTGCCACGCGTAAGCCGCCCGAAAGAGAGTAGCCGTGTGCGCAGTGGGCTCAATCAAAATTGCCCACGGCACGCCGGCGCGTGTGGCAACCTTTCAATTTCAATCTTGTCATTCCGCCGAGGACTGTAAAAAATCGGTGTGACCGAAGAAATCTGGACCGGGGTTATGGTTAGAAAGCTTGCTCCCGGAACTTTCTTTCCCGTCCCGGATGACCCGCCTGAAGCGGGCAGGGTTAACCCACCGGGAAATCAACAAGAAAGAAAATAACATGAAGCCTCGCAATCTAATTCTCACTTCGACCTTGATCATCTGCGTTGGGCTTTTGCCAAAAGTGCACGCGGTAAATCCGCCGCCGGACGGCGGCTATCCCGGCGGCAACACGGCAGAAGGAGCAAATGCCCTTTTAAGCCTCACCACCGGCCTATACAGCACGGCAGTCGGCATATATTCGGTTCTAAGCCTCACCGACGGCAACTTCTGCACAGGTGTCGGCGCTGGCTCGCTCCTTTCGAACACCGCAGACGAAAATACGGCCACCGGCGCGGGTGCGCTCTTAAGTAACATAGGCGGTAGTTCTAATACGGCGACCGGAGCGTTCGCCCTCTTTAACAATGTCGGCTTAGCGGCCCCCAGCAAGCCAACTGGTATCTTCGTTGGCAGCTTCAACACGGCCAACGGAGATCGAGCGCTTTTTAGCAACACCAATGGAAACTCGAATACAGCCATCGGGGCTGGTGCGCTTACTGAAAATACTACTGGCGGCAGCAATACAGCCGTCGGTATTTCCGCGCTGTCGCAAAATACGACCGCCGGCGACAATACGGCGATCGGAGCTGTTGCACTTTTGATAACACGACCGGCATTCAAAACACGGCCACTGGTTCTTCTGCACTCCACAACAACAGCGCAGGCAGCAACAACACCGCCGACGGTTTTCAAGCCCTCTTTTCAAACCCAAGCGGTGACCGCAATACCGCCACAGGGTGGCAAGCTCTGTTTAGCAACGCTGGCGCCAACAACAATACGGCCAATGGTTTTCAAACCCTGTATAGCAACACAAGTGGTGGTAACAATACCGGCTTCGGTTTTGGAGCGCTCGGAGCGAACACAACTGGCGGCGGCAACACTGCCATTGGTGCTAATACGCTCTTAAACACGACCGGTTCTGGAAACATCGCGTTAGGCTCCGCCGCTGGCGTCGCTGTTCTCGCTGGCGATAACAATATCCACATTGGTAACGGCGGTGGCAGTACCGACAGCGAGACCATTCGTATTGGCATTCAGGGAACCCAGACGCAAATCTTCATCGCTGGGATTCGCGGGGCGACGACTGGAGTTGCGAATGCCGTCAACGTGCTAATCGATTCTAACGGTCAGCTACGTACAATGAATTCCTCACGCCGATTCAAACACAAGATTGAACCAATGGAAAGCGCCAGCGAATCAATCCTGGCGTTAAGGCCAGTGATCTTCTGCTACAAGAGCGACAAGACCGATACATCGCAGTTTGGTTTGATCGCCGAAGAAGTCGCTGAGGTAAATCCCGACCTGGTAGTGCGCGACGAGAACGGTGAAATCTACACTGTGCGCTACGACGCGGTGAACGCGATGTTGCTCAACGAGTTTCTCAAAGGACATGCGAAAGTCGAAGAACAGAACCAAAAGATTCGCAAACAAGAAGCGACGATCGCTGAACTCAAGAACGGGATTAAGACACTCGTCGCGCGTATTGACGAGCAGGACGCAAAAATCGAAAGAGTCAGCGACCAAATCGAAATGAGCAGCTCTGCGTCGCAAATGGTCGTGAATGATCACTGAAACCGCGGTGGCGGTGTCCTCACGCGCACACGCGAGATACGTAAGCTCGCGGCTAAGGCGACCGGGAAATTCGCCAACCGACATCTGCATGTAGCGGCAGGCGTGTCGCCTGCGCAATCTTAAGCGTCGCAGCCGACACGGCTGCCTCTACAGTGGTTAATAGATATCCGTGTCGGCGCTATAACCAGAGTCCCCACGAATGGAACGCAGACGAGCGCGACTCCCCCATTCTGATTCCGGTCGATTAATCTGACCCAGTGTAATTTTTACAAGCCACGGCGCCGCCGCCAACGCGCCGACCGCAACGAGCGCAATCGCGGCCGCCTGGCGAATCGAAGGTTTGATTTTGTCGGCCATCAGTATGCCCAGGCCAAGTCCAATGGCAGTCCGTGTAACCACCAGCAACGGGTCAAGTGGCAGTTGTTGGGAAGTTTTTGAAATGGATATCGGGAGAGACATCGCCTACCATATACGTCGCGTTTGGGAAAAAGAAACGGCAATTTTCGGAACCCGGAAGATCCCTCCCATTTTGCATCGAACATGCCCAATCCGATATACGCGCTTGTCCTCGCCGGCGGCAGCGGTGAACGCTTTTGGCCATTGAGCAGGCGTGTCCGCCCCAAACAATTGCTGCGTCTCGTTTCCGAAAAGACTCTGCTCGAAGAAACCTTGGCGCGCCTTGAAGGCCTTGTCCCGCCCGACCGCATTCTGATCCTGACAAACGCCGAACAGGAAAACGCAGTGCGCAAATTGCTTGATGGTTTTCCAAAAGAGAACATCATCGCTGAGCCTGCCAAACGCGACACCGCCGCCGCGGTCGCGCTCGGCACGGGTTGGGTCGTGGCCCGCGATCATGCAGCCACAATGCTCGTTCTGCCCGCCGATCACGTCATTGCCAACAAGGAAGCTTTTCAGGAAACTCTGGCTTTGGCTGCCGATGCAGCTGAGGAGACAGGCGAGCTTGTAACCATCGGGACCAAGCCGACCTGGGCCTGTCCCGGATACGGCTACATCGAGCACGGCCAACCAGTCCGTTTGCGAAAGCATCCCAACAACGATGCTATTTATCGAGTCCTGCGCTTTCGCGAGAAACCCAATCGCGATCTAGCGGAATCATTTTTACGAAAAGGAAACTTCCGGTGGAACGCAGGCATGTTTGTCTGGTCAGTGCCCACAGTGCTCCGCGAATTCAACCGTCACGCACCGGAGCTGGCGGATTTCATTTCCCAACTTCGCGCTCCGAAAAACTTCGAGAACGCTTTGCGCGACCGCTTCGGCAACCTGCCGCGGATCTCATTCGATTATGCGATCATGGAAAAGGCGGACCGCGTTCTTGTAGTCGAGGCAAGTTTCGACTGGGACGACATCGGGAGCTGGAGAGCAATGGCGAATTATTTTGAGAAAGACAAGCAGGGAAATGCCGCGAATTGCGCCATCACCGCGCTCGATTCTAGCAACAACATCGTTTTCGAAGAGGATGGGATGACCATCGCACTACTTGGAGTTCATGATCTTATTGTTGTACGAACGAAGGACGCGCTTTTGGTCTGCCACCGACACGACGCAGAAAAGATCAAGAATCTGATCGGCAAGCTGCCACCGGAGCTGCAATGAGCCAACGCGCGATGAACCCCATCCTGGCTCTGGATTTTGGCCGGGCGCGCATTGGAACAGCAATATCTGATGAGTTACAGTTACTAGCGCATCCGCTTGAGACTATTCCAGCAAACAAGCAGGCGCTCTCGCGTGTCGCGGAAATCGTCCACGAAAGAAGAATCGATCATGTCGTAGCCGGTGTTCCACGCCGGATGAATGGACAAATCGGAACAGCCGCAACTGAAGTCCTTCAGTTTGTAGAAAAGTTGCGTGCCATTTTGCCGTGCCCGGTTGTGACCTGGGACGAGCGCCTAACGACCGTCGCAGCCCAGCGGGCATTGCGTGACGCGGGCAAGAAGACGCGAGACACCCGAGGCTACATCGACCAAGTAGCAGCTCAGATGATTTTGCAGAGCTATCTGGATCGGCGCGCCGCCCACGCCGCAGCGAAAAGTGATCAGTGATCCGGATCTGTGAACAGTAATTTCGCCGATCACTAGAATGTCGCGAAGGCTGAAGTTGATCGTTGCATACGATGGCGCGCCGTTTGCTGGTTGGCAGAGCCAATCTCATCGCAATACTGTCCAGGATCACTTGGAGCGCGCGTTTGAGCGCGTTCTTGGTAAGCGGGCGCGCGTTCACGGCGCTGGACGAACGGACGCGGGTGTCCACGCACTCGCGCAGTGCGCCCACGTCGATATTCCCAACGACCGTTTATCAGCCGCACGTTGGACCGAAGCGCTCAACGCATTGTTGCCTCCAGCTATTCGCGTTCTTCGCTGCCAATATGTGTCGAATGATTTTCACGCACGGCTTTCGGCAAAAGGAAAAATTTATCGTTACAGAATCTGGTTAGCTCCCGTTTTGCCTCCATTCGAACATCGTCGCGCCTGGCAGATCGCGCGACCGCTCAATCTCAAAGTTCTAAAGCGAGTAGCCAAACATTTCGTTGGTACCAATGATTTTGCAGGGTTCGCTGCAAATCGCGGCAAACCAGAAAAAAGCACGACCCGCACAATTTATTCAGTGCGTGTCCGGCAAAAAGGTCCGTGTTTGACGATCGAGTTCGACGGCGACGGTTTTCTCTACAAAATGGTTCGATTAATCGTGGGCTCCCTTGTGAAATGCGCTCTCGGCAAAATGCACGTCGAGGATGTCACTGCGCGGCTGGACTCCGGCCAGATAGGCCCAGCTCGTTTTGCCGCTCCTGCTGAAGGATTATTTCTAGTTCGCGTGCGCTATTGATCCGGAAAAACAGACGAAGAAGCCCGAAGCGAGTTGCCTTCATCCGAGGGTCTATGTTTGTGCCGAATTAAACAATTGGTTCGGCGAGCTTCCAGTGCGCTAAACGAAAGCGCAGCGCCGTTGCCAGGCAGCCCAGGCCATAGCGAACGCTTCTGCGAAAATTTATCGATGAAGCTTCGGGCATATAACGCGCAGGACAGGTTACTTCACCAATCGCGCAGCCGAGCGCGATGATTTGTGCAAGGATCTGGTTATCAAAAACGAAATCGTCAGAATTTCGGTCCAATGGCAGACGCTCCAGCAATTGGCGCGAATAGGCTCGGTAACCAGTGTGATATTCTGAGAGTTTCGCGCCAGTGAGAACATTTTCCGCAAGTGTCAGAAACCGGTTTGATACGTACTTCCACAAAGGCATACCGCCACGCAGCGCGCCCCCGCCAAGAATACGCGAAGCAAGCACGCAGGGATAAAGGCCACTCGCCACCAGAGCCGCCATCGCCGGGATTAGCTGCGGCGTATACTGATAGTCAGGATGAATCATGATGATAATGTCTGCACCTGCAGCCAGCGCGAGGCGATAACAAGTCTTTTGGTTTGCGCCGTAACCGCGATTTTCAGGATGTACTTCTACCTGAACCCGTTCAAGCGTTCGCGCGATCGCAACCGTATCGTCGTGGCTGGCGTCGTCCACGACGATCACAAGATCGACAATCCTCTGTACCATCACTTCATCATAGGTGCGTTGCAACGTGCGCGCCGCGTTGTAAGCGGGCATCACCACCACAATTCTCTGGCCGTTTAGCATCGTCGTAGCCGAATATCCGCTGAACCGCCATCTTGCAAACACCATGATTATTTTTCACGATGAATCCTGCTTGGAATATTCGGCGCCCGCCCATCCCGAGCGACCAGCTAGAATCGCGCGCAGCGTTCCATTAATAAAGGAGCGACATCCTGATTGGGAATGGCGCATTCCTAAGCCTGCTAGTGAAGCAGCGCTGTTGCGGGCTCATTCGCATGATCACGTGGAAAGAATCAGAAACGCAATGCGTGACTTCGACGCTGACACGCCTGTTTACCCGAAGATTTACGAACACGCCTTGCGTTCTGCCGGCGCGGCGATCGAAGTTGCGCGTGTAGCGCTAAGCGGCGAGCGCGCATTCAGTCTCATGCGGCCGCCTGGACATCATGCGACCCCGGATCGCGCGATGGGATTTTGTTACTTCAACAACATCGCCATCGCCGCCCTTGATGCGCTAGACAACTCCGCAAAGCGCGTCGCGATTTGGGATTTCGATGCGCATCACGGCAATGGCACCGAGGCAATTGTCGCGAACAATTCGCGGCTCGCCTTTGCATCCATCCATCAATTCCCCGGTTACCCTGGAACGGGCACAAAATCTTTTGCGAATGTGAGGAATTATCCACTCGGCCCCGGGACGCCGCGGCACCATCATGTCGAGGTGGCGAAGCGGGCGTTGGAAAAGTTGGTGGCGTTTAAACCCGATCTGCTCCTTGTCTCAGCAGGCTTCGACGCCTACGCGGGTGATCCACTCTTACAGATGAGTCTTGAGGCCCAGGATTTTTCCATTTTCGGCGAATGGCTGCATCAACTCGACATTCCTGTAACTACGATCCTCGAAGGCGGTTACAGCGACGATTTGCCAGAGCTGATCGATGCGTTTTTAACAGCCTGGACGTCGAAATAACCGCAAATCACGAATCATCCGCGTCAGCGCGTTCTATTCCGAGTCGCCTCGATCATCGCCCTGACTCGTGCCGCCGCATTTTCGATTTCGGAATACCTGTACTCGCCTGCTCGAGCTTGCAC
>DATIOX010000211.1:0-11353 GCA_035472675.1 Candidatus Dormiibacterota bacterium | reverse complement strand
ACTCTGGAAATTTCAGGGACTGCGCCCGATCTCCAGCGATTGACGACGGGAATTCCTGTGCATCTTACGGGCAGCGCCCAGTTCACAGGGAAGATCGACATTGTCAATGCGAAGATAGACGCAACTCTTGGCGTGATCGGGAACTCAATCGGATTTCCGGATGGAACAATTGAGAAACTGAGCTCTACGTTGCGCGTGTCCAAAACGATTGCGAGGCCCGGGTCGCCGCCCCCGGCTACAGCTAAAAGACCGTGGTTTGCAGATCTTCGCACTGCGATGGAGTTCGATTTGGCCGGCATACGTTATCGAGATCATATCATTGATTCGGTGCAAGGATCTGTAAATGGAAGCGATGATATTCTCGGGCTGGACCGATTGAGTTTGCGGCGAAATCAGAACGAACTAAATGTTCGGGGGCGCTACAAGCTACCGGAGGAAGTTGGCAAAGCTCCGTCACAACCTGCGGATTTGGATGTTGCGCTCAACGCGCCGGAACTTGGCGACTTCTGGGTTGCGGATTCTCCGAACAAATTGAGTGGGCCGTTGCAAATGACGGCGCGAATCGAATGGAGACAACAGATCGCCAACGGCCAAGTTTCGATTTCCGGGTCAAATCTTAAGATGCGGGACTTGGTTTTTCACGAACTCAGCACGCAATGTTCGATCTCAAATAACATCGTGTACTTAAACGATTGCCGGGCGAGTCTGAACGATTCGGACTTCTTTTACGCGACCGGGAGGTTGAATTTGCGGCAACCTCATCATTACAATGGCAAGGTTTCGGCGAGTATAGCGAACTTATCGACGCTTCAACCGCTGCTTCGCACTTTTGGTAATCAGAACGAATTGGCCGGGTCAGTTACGCTCGACTGGGAAGGAAACGGTGATGCGCAGATCTCCAGGAGCTCAGGGAACCTGAAAGTCGTGCTCGAGAAGGGACGCTACGGAAATACGCAATCGCTTCGGGCGAATATCGATGCGTCCTACTCGCCCGACGGTCTTGATGTGCCGATCATCTTTTTCGCCAGCGGCAACACGGATTTTCAGGCAGTCGCGCAGGCAAAAGGCGAGACGCTCGAGATAACCAGGATTCAACTCGATCAAGGGCAGGCGAGGTTCGCGTCGGGATACATCTCTTTCCCGCTGGTGTGGAGAAATCTTGGGACGAACGCTGCGATCATTCCGTCGTCTGGCAAAGTGTTCGTCACAATTCAGTCTGAAAACCTCGATCTAAAAAAATTGTTTAGCGATCTCGGGATCAAAGCGGGGACATCTGGTACGCTGAACGCGAGGCTCGACGCGGACGGGACAATCGGCGATTTGAACGCGAGTCTCAACCTGCAGATGCGGGATTTGCGAAATGATCGCTGGCCGAAAATGGAGCCGGCAACTTTTGATCTGAACGCGCAGGCCGTGCACGATCACCTGACAGTTTTAGGCAAACTCCAGCAGGCGCGAATTCAGCCTCTCGAGCTAAACGCGGACATGCCTTTTGATATTCCGAAGATTGCCCGTGCCCGGAAATTGCCAGATGACACACCCATCACAGCAAAAGCGCGTCTGCCACGGAGCTCCGTTAATTTTATCCGGCAATTTGTTCCGGAGCTCGAGCAACTTGATGGCGATCTTGGGTTGGATGTTGATGTAAGTGGGACGATCGGTAAACCGGTCTTTAGCGGGGCAGGGGACGTCACGGTGAACGTAGCGCGTTTTACAAATGCGACGATCCCGGCCCTAACGAATTTCAGTGCGCGGTTAAGCTTCGCACAAAACGCTCTTAGCCTGGAACGGTTCGGTGGTAATCTGGCAGGCGGCCCTTTTACAATGAATGGCCGCGTCACTTTCCCAAAGCTGACTGAACCGACTCTGGATTTAAAATTGAAAGCCGACAGCGTGTTGCTTGCGCGAAACGACACGCTTACCGCCCGCGCGGACGCAGACATAACGGTGAGCGGCCCAATCGCGACCGCAACAGTCAACGGCAACGTCGCAATGACAAACAGTCATATTTTGAAAAACATCGATCTTATTCCCATCGGCCTGCCGGGCAGACCCGCGCCGGAGCCGCCATCGCAGCGCCCTCAATTTTCTTTCCCGAACCCGCCACTCCGCGATTGGAAATTCAATGTCGCGATTAAGACAAAAGATCCGGTGCTGATTCGCGGGAACCTGGCGACCGGTGGCGCGGTTGTTGATATAAAGCTCGGGGGAACAGGGCTTCACCCTGAATTACAAGGAACGGTGCGTCTGGAAAATGTAGAAGCAACCCTACCATTCAGCCGCCTGCAGGTTTCCCAGGGCTTTCTTTATTTTGACCCGAGCGATTCAATGAACCCGAAGCTGGAGCTGCATGGCACTTCGGTGATCCGCGATTACACGGTGCGCGTCTATGTGTACGGAACTATGTTGTCACCAGAAGCGATTTTCACGAGTGAACCTCCTTTGGCGCAGGAGGAAATCATTTCCTTGATCGCCACCGGCGCGACGAGACAGGAACTTTCGACTGGCAACGTACTGGCTGGGCGGGCGGCGATGTTACTAGTGCAGCAACTTTACCGGAAGATCGTCAAGAAAGGCGAGCCAACCGAAAGCAACACAGTATTCAACCGGCTAGATCTGGATTTAGGGACGATTGACCCACGAACGGGTCAACAGCAAGCAACTGTGCGGTTCAAAATCGACGATCATTTTGTGCTCACCGGCGATGTCGGCGTTCGCGGCGATTTTCGAGGCAAACTAAAATATCTGATTCGGTTTCGTTAGGATCTCTAAGATGCAGCGCGGCCTCCTTTTCTCTCTTGGAAGCGTGGCCCTTGCGTTTAAAGTCGCAGCGCAGAGTGCAGTCGACGTTGCGCGACCTGAGGAGCGACAGAAAGCGCGGCAAGCCGTCGTCAAGGAACAGGAAAGACTCGCGAAGCGGACAAGCAGTATCCAATTTCGTGGTCAGCGGGCTTTCGACGAAAAAGAATTACGCGTGGCCCTGAAGGAAGAGATCACCACGATTGAGCAATTTGGATTAAGCCCCGCGCGAGCCGACGATCTGGCCTTTTTTGTGGAGGTTTTCTATCGAAAACACGGCTACGCCAAGGTGAACGTCCACTACGTGATTGAATCAACTGATCGATTGCGTCTCGATATTACGGAAGGGCCGCGGTTCACGCTGCAAACTGTCCTGTTCGAAGGAAATGCAAAAGAACCAGCGGACAAGCTGTTTGAATATATGGTGGGGCCGACGCGGGAGCGGTATTCGAGGTTGGAGAAAAGATTGCCATTCGTTGCGACCGACATGGAGGAGGGGACGCAGCTGGTACACCGCTTTTACATCGCAGAAGGTTTCTTAGGCGCCGTGGTGGATCCGCCGCGTTACAAATTTCAGGAGCAAAGTAGCGAGGTTGACGTGGTCGTTCCGATTCATGAGGGCCGACAATATTTTTTCGGCACCATCGGATTTAGCGGCCGCATCATTTACGGTGCAGAGGCGCTTCGGGGACAGATCGCTGATTTGTTACAGAGCCCTTACACCGACACCCGGGTCGAAGATATTCCGAGGCGTCTTGAGGCATATTTCAAGGCGCGCGGCTATTACGACGTCAAGGTCGCGGCCACGGGCGCGCCGGATGAAGCAGTGAATGGGGGAGTCCCGGTGCAAATCGTGGTATCGCCTGGACCCGTTTACTACTTCGATGGTGTGACAGTGAACGGGCTGACACGACTCAATCCCAGTTTTGTGACGAAGCGGTTCACCAGATTGAGTGGGAAAACGTACAGTCCGGACGTTCTCGATGAGCGATTTCGCACTCTGATGAAGACGGGATTGTTCAATGTGCTGCAAATCAAGCCAGTGCCAGTAGATGGGCATTTGTTGCGACTCGACATTTCCGCCGAGGAAGCCAAGAGCAAAGAGTTTGGCTTTTGGGCCGGATTCGACACTTACGAAGGTGCGCTCGCCGGCGCGCAGATTGGCGATCGCGATCTGTTCGGCACTGGTCGCGCGGGGTCGGCAACGATCGAAGTCTCACAGCGCAGTTACAAAGGCGAAATTCTGTACCAGGATCCGTTCTTTCTTGACACCGATTTCCAGTTCACCGCACGAGCGTTCGCCCTGACGTTTGACTACGACGGGTACACAAAATTTGAATTGGGTGGACGATTCGAACTTAGCCGTAAAATCACCAAATACGAGCAGGCGGCGCTGGTCTTCTCCGCGCGTCACGTGAAAATCACCGACTCTGAGATCAAGCCGGAATTTCTCCTCGGGTCGACGACGAATTATCTCGTGAACACAATCGGGCTCACGAACACACTTGATCTGCGTGAGAGCCCGTACGTGAATCCGCGCGGGTTTCTCGTCGCCAACACACTCGATCTGGCTTCGAGCGCTTTGGGAAGTGATATCGAGTTCATTCGAGGCACGATGCGGGTTGGGTACTATCTTCCATTTGGGCCAAAGCCACTCACTCCGGGCGTAGTGGAAGACCAATCTACCGGTACTCCTTTCCAGCGATGGTTCCATCAATCCTCGATCGGATTCGGCGCTCGCGTCGGCATTATTCATTCACTGACAAGCAGCGGCTCCGGCGAAGCGACTGCGATTCCCATCGACGAACGTTTTTTTAATGGCGGCGCCACAACCGTGCGGAGCTTCGGTGAACGGGATCTTGGCCCGCACGATAATCACGGTCATCCCGTTGGTGGAGAATTCTACACCGTGTTCAACGTTGAGTACACGTTCCCAATTTTCGGGGAACTACAGGGCGCAATCTTCACCGATGCCGGTAATCTTTTGCCGAACTCGGAGGACATCGGACTAAACGATATGCGTTATGCCATAGGCGCTGGCTTGCGCTACAAGCTACCGGTCGGTCCGATTCGTCTCGATTATGGCGTCAATCCCGATCCGCGTCCCTTCGAGGATTTCGGCGCGTTCCATTTCAGTTTTGGTTTTGCTTTCTGAATGCTTGTCGTTAATGCCTCGCTTCAGCGAGGTGACACCGTAATAATGACGTGAAGGAAACCGCTTCAGCGGTTTTCTATGAGTACGGAGCCGGAAAACCACTGAAGCGATTGCCGAGTTTTAGCTGGCGACCAGCACCCAGCTAAAGCAGGGTGCTAGTGAGAGGAAAGCATGCAACATCGACGAGAAGATCCGCGGGGTGGCCTGGGCGAACTCGGTGATACTTCACCCGAAGAATTCCGCAGACAATTGCACGAGCTGGCGGATTGGATTGCGGATTTTCGACAAGATATGGAATCGCTGCGCGTCGCGCCTAACGACAAGCCGGGTGCGATTCTCGGCGCCCTCCCTGCGGAGCCACCCGAACAAGGTGAAGCGTTCGACAAAATTCTGAGTGACGTCGATCAGGTCATCGTCCCTGGTATGGTGCACTGGAGTCATCCGATGTTCCTCGGGTACTTCGGCTGGACGACCACTGCGCCTGGAATTCTCGGCGAAATCCTTAGCGCGCCGTTAAACGTGAACGCGATGACGTGGCGTACCTGCCCGGCTGCGACAGAAGTTGAAACCGTTGTGATCGATTGGATTCGGCAATGGGTGGGTCTGCCGAGGGGATTTGATGGAGTGGTTTATGACACCGCGTCGGTCGGCATCATGCATGCGCTTGCGGTCGCTCGCGAAGAAGCCGCGCCGTTCGTGCGCGAACGCGGGCTTGCTGGGCGCGCCGATATTCCGCGTTTTCGCATTTACGCTTCCGATCAAGCGCACAATGCGGCCGAAAAAGCCGCAATCGCGCTTGGCATCGGCGAAGAAAATGTGCGTCGCGTTTCCAGTGACGGCGAATTCCGAATGGAGATTTCGCACCTCCGCAAAATGATGGCAGTGGATCGACAATCAGGTTTCAAGCCGATGGCGGTCATCGCGACAGCTGGCACAACTTCGACAGCCAGTGTCGATCCGGTCGCTGAGTTGGCTCGCCTTTGTCGTGAAGAAAAAGTCTGGCTGCACGTCGACGCGGCTTATGGCGGCGGGTTCGCAATTCTTTCGGATTACAAATGGATCATCGAAGGTTGGAGCGACGCCAATTCGATAATCATCAATCCGCACAAGTCGCTTTTTGTGCCGCTCGATTTCAGCGTGCTGTATGTGCGCGATCTTGAACGCTTGCGCCGAGTCTTCACGCTTGCCCCGCCAGACGTTTTGCGCCGCGACACGGTGGAAGCCACAAAAAATTACATGGATTACGGCATCCAGCTCGGCCGTCGATTTCGCGCGCTGAAAGCATGGGTGATCTTTCGCAGCTTTGGCCGGGAAGGAATCACTGCCCGTCTTCGCGAATGTGTCCGACTGGCCAACCTTTTCGCTGATTGGATCAAGAGCGACCATCGCTTCGAGCTTGCCGCGCCGGTTAGCATGGGCGTGGTTTGTTTTCGATTTGTCGGCCCTGTAGCCGGCAGCGGTGATGCCGGGCCGGGGTCAGCGACCCCGGCCACAACAGAAAGTAAAATCGACCAGCTAAACAGCGAAATCGTCGAAAAAATCAATGCAAGCGGTCGCGCTTATCTCACGCAAACGAAATTACGCGATCGAACGGTAATGCGAATTGGTCTGGGTAACGTGCTCACGACGGAGGAGCATTTGTGGAGGGCGTGGGAAATGATTCGGGAAACGAGCAAACGAGCTGAATCGTGAGAAGTGATTAGTGAGAAGTGAATCATCTGCTCTCTCACGTCTCACTTCTCACTTTGTCAACGTCGCTCGCATTTGCGGCTGAGGACAGCCGCCTCTACAATTTGTTCCGTTATGATGAAGTTGCTCCGCAAACACCGGGACTGGCTGATGATCGTGATCGCGATTCTCGCGATCCCGTTCATTTTCTATTTCGTGCAACGGCCGGATTACGGCGCGATGCGGTCGGATAAGTTTGCTCGCATTTATGATCGCAATGTTTCGATGCTTGAGGCGCAGCAAACGGTGCGCCTGCTCACTGTGGCGCAGGCGCTCGGTATGTCCGATTTTGTGCAGACTTTAACGGCTGGGGCCGGAATGGATCCAAACCAGACCGCCGTCCAATTCATTCTTAACCTGCTGGTACTTCGGCACGAAGCCGTTCGGTTGGGTATTCGTCCAGGTTACGCTGAGATCGCCGAGGTCGTACGCACATTGCCGGCGTTCCAAGGCGATTCGGGATTCGACATGAAAAAGTTCACCGATTTTGCGCAGAATGCACTGGCACCGATGGGTCTTGCCGAAGAGCATGTCGAGCAACTGGTGCGCGACCAGTTGTCATTGAATCAGATAAAACAGATTTTAGCCGCCGGCGTTACAGTCCCCAAAGGTGAGCTCGATGAAAATTTTGAGCGCGGTCACGACACGTTATTTGTCAGCATTATTCGATTTCAGTCCGCTGATTTGAGTAAGGACATTCAAGTGAGTGATGAGAATGTGCAGAAGCATTATGACGCCCATAAGGCCGAGCTTAAAACTGATGAAAAACGCAAGGTCGAATTTGTCAGCCTCGCGCTTACCGATGAGGAAAAGAAATTAACCGGCAAAGAGCGCATCGAGGCTTTGCAAAAGCTTTCCGACCGCGCGACTGATTTTACGCAGGCGCTGTTAGAGAAAGGGGCAGATTTCAAGCAGGCCGCTGACAAACTTAAGTTGCCGGTACACGAGACCGGCGAATTTACCAAAGCAGAGCCTGATCCGCAGTTGAAAGTCGATGCGCAACTTGGCGCCGCAGCTTTCAAGGTTTCAATGCAGGAGCCGAACAGCGATCCCATTCAGGTAGCGGATGGATTTTATATTTTGCATCTCGCAGGAATTACTGAATCGCGTCCGCTCACACTCGAAGAAGCGAAGCCGAAAGTTGTGGAGACGATCAAGAAGTCGAAGGCGCGCGAGCTGATGTCGACGAAAGCAGCAGAGGTCGTTCAACAATTACGCGAAGCGAAGCAGTCCGGGCAACCACTTGAAGCGGCGATTCAAAAAGCTGGTGGGAAAGCTGAGAAGGTCCCCCCGTTTTCATTGCTCGAAGAGGAGAAACCAAAATCGCAAGACAAGGAACCCAAGAAGAACGAACCGGCTGATCTTGCCGCCATCAAACAGGCGGTGGCATTCCTGAATCCGGGCGAGACCAGTGATTTTTTCCCGGCTGGTGAAAATGGATTTATCGCCGTTCTGGAAAAGCGGGAGCCATTAGCCGACGCGAGTGCTGCTGAGAAGAAGGCAGCGTACGAGAAAAGGCTTCTCGATAACAAACGTCGAATTGTTTTAATGGAATGGCTGCGTGACCGCGGGCAAGCCGCTGGCCTGCAATTTACCAAAGGCTAATACTGTAGTCGCCCCCGAATGCTTTCGGAGCGGCCGACCGACGATATTGATGGAACAAACGCCCGACGAAATTTTTGACGACGCCAACGGAGACCTCGCAGTCGGCGATCTCGACAGTGCTGTGGAAAAGTACAGTCGCTGCGTGCAGATAGCGCCGGATTTTTTCGACGGCTGGCACGCGCTTGGCATGGCGCTGATGAAACTCGGGCGTTTTAACGAAGCGATCGAAGCGGGAAGAAAAGCGGTCGAGCTTCGGCCCAATGATCAGATTGGCTGGACAAGTCTCTCGCTGTTTTACAATCGCGCCGGCAACATCAAAGAAGCCGAAGCAGCCGGTGCAAAGGCAAAGATTTTAGCTTGGGGCGGAAAAATTGCGCGCGAGTAAGGTCGCGTGGATAGCAGGCAGGGGCGATTGACCTCAATCGCCCGAGACCTCGATATATTCGCGCGACCGCGCGGGTTCAGGTGAACCGCCGCTACCTACTCTCACCAAATATTCACTCGCTTATCGGCCGGTCGCATCATGGGGCAGTTGTCGGGCAAATTAAACGCCTTGGCGAATTCCGGCATGTTCGATATCGGGCCGTTGCAACGGTAATGAGTCGGCGAATGCGGATCAGTGTTAAGGCGCAGGCGCAGATCGTCTTCGCGCTGATTCGCGTGCCACACCTGGGCCCAACCCAGGAAGAAGCGCTGCTCAGGCGTGAATCCGTCAATTTTTTGTTCGCGCGCCTGCGGATTTTTATCGAGCGCTTTTTGCAGCGCGGCATAGGCCAGCTTCACACCACCGATGTCCGCGATGTTTTCGCCGAGAGTTAGCTCGCCATTGATATGCGTACCCGGGACCGGCTCATATTCGGAATATTGTTGAACGACGCCTTGTGAACGCTCTTTAAATTTCGCGGCGGATTCGGGCGACCACCAATCGCGTAAATTTCCTGCTGCATCGAATTGCCGACCCTGATCGTCGAAGCCGTGTGTCATTTCGTGGCCGATGACCGCGCCCATGCCGCCATAATTAACAGCATCATCGGCTTTAGGATGGAAGAAGGGTGGTTGTAAGATTCCCGCTGGGAAAACAATCTCGTTCATGTGCGCGTTGTAGTAAGCATTCACTGTCGGCGGAGTCATTCCCCATTCCGTGCGATCGACCGGTTTGCCGATTTTTTTCAGTTCGCGATTAACCTCGAAATTTGCCGCGCGCATGGCATTTGAAACGTACGGCCCTCTGTCGATCTTAAGCAGGGAATAGTCGCGCCACTTGTCGGGGTAACCGATTTTGACGTTCATCGCCGCGAGTTTCTTGAGGGCTTCCTGTTTGGTCGGCTCGTCCATCCAGTCGAGCGTTTTAATCCGGTCCGCCAGCGCAGCCTTGAGATTGGTAATCATTTCCAGCGCGCGCGCTTTTGCCTCCGGTGGGAAATATTCGGCCACATAAAGCTTACCGAGCGCTTGGCCCATCGCCCCATCGGTGGACGCTACCACGCGCCTCCAGCGCGGTTTGATCTCCTTTGTGCCGCGCAGAACGCGCTGATTGAAATTAAAATCTTCGTTTACAAAATCGTTTGATAATTCTGCTGCAGCATCATCGATCAAATGCCAGCGAAGATACGTTTTCCAGTCGTCGATCGATGTCTTGGTTAAAGCCGCATTTGCCCCTTTGAAGAAATCAGGCTGACCAACGTTAATATCCCCGGGCTCGGTGAGATTGATTGCCTTGAAATACTCTGCCCAATTCCAATCGGGCGTGAGTTTTTGCAGATCAGTTGGTGACATTTTGTTGTAGTTTTTCTGCGGATCGCGCAGCTCGACGCGCGTGCGTGACGCCTTGGCCAGAGCTGTTTCGAACGCCATGATCTTGTTTGCGTCTTCGGCAGCCTTGCCCGGCGTCTCCCCCAGCAGCGTCAGCATTTTTGTAACGTGCTCGATGTACGCGGCGCGTTTCTTTTTCGAGTCCTCATCACTCTTGATGTAATAATCGCGATCCGGCAGACCAAGGCCGCCCTGTACCGCCTGAGCAATTTCCCGTGTGCTGTCCTTTGCGTCCTGGCCCGACCCAAACTGGAAGAACGCGTTAACGCCGATTGTATGGAGATGCGCAATGGCCTTAAGAAGATCGGAACGGTCCTCGATCGCGTCGACCCGTTTTAGCTCATCTTCGAGCGGCTTAGTCTGCACGGACTCGATTGTTTTTTCGTCCATGCCGCTCGCGTAGTAGTCGCCTACTTTTTGAACTTCGGGAGCGGTTGCCGGGTCGGCGCGAGTATTTGCAGCCTTCTCGGCAATCTTGCGGAGCGCCTCATTATTTTTTTCCTCCAACTCACTGAAACTGCCCCAGCGCGAATACTCCGGAGGGACAGGATTGCGTTTTAACCAGCCTCCATTGGCGTAAAGATAAAAATCATCCTGTGGCTTGACCGATGTATCCATGTTCTTCGGGTCCAGCGGCGGGGGATTCCGGTTGACTGGCGAGACGCTTGCAGCGGGCTGGGTTGATGATTCGGTCTGAGCCTGCAAACTGAGCGCGCTCAAGAGCGCGACGATAAGGAAGAACGATTTCATGATTTTTGAATAGTCCGGTTATTTAATGCCAATTAGACGCTCAAAACGCTGTTCCGTTGAACAACGCTCGTGGCGAAGGCAAAAAAATCATGGCAGTGCCAGTTGCCGGCAGCACATTTTTTTGCCCAAAAGGCAAGGTGGCGCGGTAACCGGAGTTTTCGTCGCCGTGTCGCGCTGAACAAGGTCAAGGATCTCATGCTTGGTTCTAGATTACACAAGCTAAATCCTGTGACTCACGATCATGGCCGAGGTCCCTCGCTGTGCGCGGGATGACACAGGTTGCAGCTAATGGCAACTTGAATGCGCCATGTTTGTGGATCGGATCAAAGTTTTCGCCCAAGCCGGAAACGGCGGGCGCGGTAGCGTCAGTTTTCGGCGGGAAAAATTCGTGCCCAAGGGCGGACCGGATGGTGGTGACGGTGGGCGTGGCGGCGACGTGGTTCTACGCGCCGAGCGGCATGTGGATAATTTAGCTAATCTTTTTTATGAGCCGATCATCAAGGC
>DATIOX010000210.1:0-13074 GCA_035472675.1 Candidatus Dormiibacterota bacterium | reverse complement strand
AGACGGAAGGGTGAATTAGCGCTCCCGCAGCTTGCAACAGAGTCACCACATCTTGGCGCGCTACGGCATCCAACCAGACAATTCGATGCGCAATCCCAAGATCGCGGGCCAATGAGCGCAATCCCTTGCCCGCTCGCCTTCGTTGCAGAAGCACGAGCCGCCAGGGCATCGGCACCTTGGCCGCAAAGGCGGCCATCGCCAATGAATGGCGCTTTGCAGGAGTGTTCGCGCCCACGAGCAGCAAATACGGGGCGGCGCTCCCGGTGAGGAGAAATGCCTTTTTTTGCAGGCCGTCTTGATCTTCTGCCGGCGCGAAGCTTGGGTCGGCGGCTTCCCAAATAACCCGCACTCGCGCTGCAGCGTCAGGCGCGATCGCATAGATGCGATCTGCCGTCGCTTTTGTCGGCACAATCAAGCGCGTCGCGCCCCGCAAGGCGCGCCAGAGTGCTTGCTGGCAGTACCATTTTTTCGCGACCTGCTCAAGACCCTGCATATGGAGCTCCGGCCGCTCAATCGCCATAACATCATGTACCGTGATTACGGCCGGGCAGGGCAGACCGCGGGGCATCATATTGTTAGGGCTGTGGAAAACATCTATTTCTCCGAAAGGCGCATAGTGGTGGGGCCAAAGGACCGGCAAGGGCGAAGTCGGGCCTGGTCGAACTGTAATGTCCATCGTGTTGCGACCGGGTGAAAGCGGGCGCGGGGCGAGCCGATGCCTCCAAAAGATGAACTGATCCGAAGCTCCTGCGCGCGGCAAACGATCAACAAGCGCCTGCGTGTAGGTGCCAATGCCGCTCGGTGTTTCACGGATGTATCTCGCATCCATGGCAACGCGAATCGACGGACGCGTTGCGCCGTTCCCCTCGAGTTCTGCCCCGCTGCCATTCTCCTTAATCAAAGCGACCTTGGACCGCTAACCCCAAAGCATACGTACGCTGAAGGGAATATCCTGACTTATCCGGCGATTTTAGCGCGGCGGCTATGCATTCCATCTGTCGAGCGGCCGCCGTCGGACGCGCCCCAGTGACTAATGGAACAGTGCCGCAACCAATGAATCTTTGGCCCACAACCGGCGCGATTTTCCGATCCACGGACCGAGGCACGCGCCGCCATCGCCACGCGCAGCTTCTAACCTTGCAGGAGCTCGTGACATCAAGAAAAAGCATGCTCAGCGTGAAGTAAAAATGTTCCACCTCGAGCCGAAGGACTCGACGGTCTTATTATTATGGCGCCGTCCACTGGGCACGTCGTGCAGCGTCATGGTGCCAAGCTACTGAAGGGCAATCCCCATCCTGTTCGAAGCGGGAATGAAATATTTCTCCACGCCTCGGCGTTCAAGGCAACGGCTGATCCACATATCGTCCATGTAAAACGCACCCTCGGGCCAGTTGAATAATTCTAAAGCGAAGAATCGAAGAAACGGAGTTGAATCAGGTAACTTCCGCATCCAGTCACCACCGCGACGCGCCGTGGATTCTTGGAAATCGACAGACGGAGATAAGTTTGGAGTGGCGCCAGTTCAGGGTACGGGGGATCGGACGCGAAAGCTCCGCGAAAATAATTGCGCGTCATCCGTTACATTTCCGAGTTTTGCACGGATGTACAGGAACTCCTGACGTCGAGGCAAATCATATCAATTTGAAACAAAAGGTTTTCAAAAAAAACGCCAGGCGACCTGGTTGAGTGACACTAAAGCGATAGGAACTCAATTCGTCAAATATGCGATATGTCGGATCGCCACTCATGCAATTATTCTTTGAAGTTCCGGGTGCATGGCATTTCCAGTGAAAATGCAAATTGCGCTACCATTTCAACCGTCCAAACGACTTGCGCCCAGGGAACGCTATCTTAAGTTTGCTCTCGCTTGAGCACGGAATCTCCCATCGTAGCCAGTGTCGCTGAGCTATATGCGACCCCAATTCGGACGCAAGCCCGGCAGCAAAAGCCCACTTTTCGCATTCGACCGACAAAAGGCTGGGCACCGCTTAACGTTCTCGAACTTTGGAAGTATCGCGACCTGCTCTGGATTTTGGTAGAGCGCGACACGAAACTTCTCTACAAACAAACTGCGCTTGGGGTTGCTTGGGTGGTGATGCAGCCCCTCATCGCAGCAGTGATCTTCGCCGTAATCTTCGGCCGAGTAGCAAGGCTTCCAAGCGACGGCGCGCCCTACCTGTTGTTTGTCTTCTGCGGTTTGACTGTCTGGACGTATTTCTCGCAAGCACTGCAACACGCGGGAAATAGTCTCATCCGTAACGCCCAGCTTGTCTCTAAAGTTTACTTTCCCAAGTTACTCCTCCCTCTCGCCCAGACCATTCGTGGGCTCGTTGATTTCACGGTTACGCTGGTCGTTCTTTTGGTGTTAATGACGATTTATCGAGTCCCGCCCACATTTCGACTGGCCGTATTACCTGTCTTTCTGTTCTTCATGACTCTGACCGCAACTGGCATAGCCCTATGGTTTTCCGCGCTCAGTGTTAAATACCGTGATTGCACACACGCCCTGCAATATTTCATTCAAATTTGGATGTACGCCAGTCCAGTCGTGTATCCAATAAGCATGATTCCTGAACGCTGG
The DNA here is from genome assembly GCA_035472675.1 of Candidatus Dormiibacterota bacterium. Classification (GTDB taxonomy): domain Bacteria; phylum Verrucomicrobiota; class Verrucomicrobiia; order Chthoniobacterales; family UBA10450; genus Udaeobacter. Next base: position 10,493 of record DATIOX010000210.1, on the reverse strand, counting down.
CGCCCGTTGTTCGCCTTGAATCCCGCGGTCGGATTCATTGAAGGTTTTAGGTGGGCAGTGCTAGGCCACAGCGTTCTGAACCCCAGTCTCGTCTGCATCACGATCGTAATGTCCTTAGTTGTCTTGTTTAGCGGCGCGTTTTTCTTTCGCCGCGCCGAACGTGGCTTCGCCGACATCATTTAGTCTTTGGATTATTTCGCGAAATGTCGGACGTCGCCATTGCTGTCAAAAACTTAAGCAAGTCTTTCAAGATCGCCCATCAACGGGACGCGGGATACAGGACACTGCGTGATGATCTAATGGGTTTACCGCAGCGAATGCTGGCGCGATGGAAGAGAAACGGCCAACTTACATCCGAAACGTTCTGGGCGCTTAAGGACGTTTCGTTCGAAGTTAAGAAGGGCGAAGTAGTCGGCATTATCGGACGCAACGGAACGGGCAAGAGCACCTTGCTAAAGATTCTAAGTCGCATCACTGAGCCGACATCCGGCGGCGCAGACATTTACGGACGCATTGGAGCGCTTCTCGAAGTCGGGACCGGTTTTCATCCGGAACTAACCGGCCGCGAAAACATTTTTATGAACGGCGCGATCCTCGGCATGAAGCGCGTCGAGATTCAACAAAAGTTTGCCGAAATCGTTGCCTTCGCCGGGATTGATAAGTTCCTGGACACGCCGGTAAAGAGGTATTCCAGCGGAATGTATGTGCGGCTCGCTTTCGCCGTCGCCGCGCACCTCGATCCGGAAATTCTCTTCGTCGACGAAGTTCTGGCGGTGGGCGACACCGAGTTTCAAAAAAAATGTTTAGGCAAGATGCACGACGTGTCGCAGGCGGGCAGAACCGTTATTTTTATCAGCCATTCAATGGAAGCAATCTCGCGACTTTGCCCTCGCGCGATTTGGTTGCACGAGGGGCAATTAATTGTGGATGGCCCTTCAGACGCTGTTATCGCCCAATATTCCGGCGCCAGCGCCCTTTCCGCGATTCAAACTTGAAAAACCGCCTGCGAAGAAAACGGGAGAGAAAATAAGATAAGTCCCCGCACGTGGAAGCCGGAACGAAGGCGCTCCACAGGGCGCGGCGCTCGTTTTTAGAGTAATCGAGGAATCCCATCCACCACTCTGGGTGAACGTTGCCCCAGTGGCGCCATTGGCTCTTGAAAATATCCTTGTACACCTTGCCACGCTGGGATTTCGTTTTTGTTGCCGAATATTCGCGCGAACACGACAGCAGTTTGTCGATGCGAACGATAAGCCCTTTGTTAGCGGCGATGCGTTGCCAGTATTCATAATCCATCGCCGTCTGGAAATCCTCGTCAAAGAGCCCTATGCGATCCATGATGCGCCGGCACCAGAAAGCGGCCGGCTGGCAGATGATACAGCGGCCCTTGAACTCCTCGAGTTGAAACTCGCGCGTATCGTATTCGCGGATAATATCGCCGTGTTCATCAATATAGTTGGCCGTCTTAGTGGTCGCAATCGAGTTGCTCGTAATCAGCTGGATTCGGAACCGTTACATGGACACGCCGTTTCTGCGCGCTGCGTTCCAAGTGATCGTCGGCGGCGTCTGCGTCTTTCTCGTCGGTATCCTGATTGGGAGCAGCTAACAAGGCCCGGCGCGCATTGCGACTCGCCTGGTGTCGCCAGGATAGATCTATCTACTAGGTGGCAATGGGCCATTTTAGGCTGAACCCAGCATGCCGCTTTGAGGTTGCGCTCATCGATTAGTTATTGTCACAGGTGAGTTCCGCGAAGATTTCCGGTTTAGAAGCCGACACGGCAGTCTTTAGAGCAGATTGGACTACTGTGTGTCGAGGACTTTCTGATAAAATTCCAGAGTAGCAAAGGCAGTGCGGTGCCAGCTAAATTGACTGGCGCGGTGTAATCCGGCTTCCAGATATTTGTGGCGAAGACCAGCATCGTTCTCTAAAGCCAGCATAGCATCGCAAATCGATTCGGGTCTCTCGGGATCGATATACCACGCAGCATCGCCTCCGATTTCTGGCAGGCTAGTGCGATCGCTGCAGATCACAGGACATCCGCACTGCATCGCTTCCAACACTGGCAGGCCGAATCCTTCATACCAGCTCGGGAAAACCAGCGCCAGCGCCTGCTGATAGAGCGCGCCAAGCATTCCTTCATCGACCTGGCGAAAAACGCGGAGCCGGCCGCGCGACTCTAGTTCGCTTGCTCTGGTTTTGAGGTCTTCGTTTCTCCAGCCCGTGGGCGCCACAATTTGGACCGGCGAGGGCTGCTTGCTATGCGACCAGTATAGGTCGATCGCTGAAAAGAGTGCGGCATAGTTTTTTCGAGGCTCCATCGAACCAACCGCAAGCCAGAAACGGTCCTCCGGTATGTCGCCGTTTCGTGGTTGCAACCGCGAAGCCAAAGGTATCGCAGCGGCGGGCTTGTTATTCCGCTGTAACCAGCCAGGTAAAACTGTCTCAAACTCTTTTTTGGCAGATTGGGAAATAAAAAGAAAGCCGTCGGCTCGGGTTAGTGCATTGAGGACACCTTGCTGACAGTAAAGGCGATTTACTTCCGTGGTAAATTCCGGGCAGGCCCAAAAGCTAACGTCGTAAACGACAAACACCAATTTTGCGCCAGCGGTCTCAACGACCTGAAACGAATTACTCTGTACGAGGTCAGGATCACCCGGCAGACTCTCGCTAATTCCAATTCGTTTCCACATTCTCCGCGAAATATCAGGGCCCACGCCCCAAAACGGCATGCTAACCGATGGATGTTCTATGTATGTGCCGGTGCTTGTCTCGGTGTTGATTAGCCTTCCGAACTGATGGTAAAGGGTGTAATCGTTTTCGGGCGCTACAGTGACCATCGCGCGCGCGAGTGAGTCCGCATACCATGCGCAGCCGGCTCGCTCTTGACAGGTTTGAGCCATGTCGAACCCGATTTTCATGAGGAGGCTGCTAAAGGCTCAACATTTGCTCGAGCGACGTCAGAAATTCAGAATCGAGTGGAATGTGATATCGGTCCGCGTTCTCGATTACGGTCTCGACCAGCCGGCCGCGTCTGGACGGTTCATCAAGGTCGCCGTTCCTGGTCTGGCTTCGCTCTGCCTCGACAATGACGCCGGCAAGGTTCATCAGCCAGCGATAAGGCGGTTTCGGACTATGCCGCATCGCTACCTGAAGGATCTCGTGATGCACGGGTATTCGATGCTTCAAGGTTATAGTACCTTGATGCAGGCGCGAGCCAGCCAAGTACTTTCCTTGAAGATAAAAGAAGTCGATTTCACGCCCGATCCGAAGCCAGTAATCGTAATCAGGCGCATACCGGAGCGTGTCGTCGAAGACACCGAATTGTTCCGTTACTTCGCGTCGCCAAAAGACAGCGGGCTGGCAAAGATAACAGACATCCAAAAGCCGGAGATACGACCAACCCTCGGTGTAATAGCGTTCCATTATTGAGCCATCTTCGTGCAGATGCCACGCGTCTCCGTACAGGACAGCGCAGTCAGGGTGCGCTTCGAAGTGGCTGGCAACCATTTTGAGGGCATCTGGAAAATAAACGTCATCGGAATTCAGGTAGGTCAGGATCTCACCCGTCGAGCGGCGCAACCCCTGGTTAATGGCGTCGGCCTGGCCGCCATCTTTCCGTGAGACCCATTCGATTTTTTTGCCATAACTCTCCAGAATCGAAACCGTATCATCCGTGCTCCCGCCGTCGTAGACCAGGATCTCGATATCTGGACAACGCTGCGACAAGATACTATCGAGTGTCGCGCGTAAGAACCGCGCCTGGTTGTATGAAGGGATAACCACGCTCAGCCTCATGCGTTCTAGACTCCGGCTGGTCTCTTGTACAAAATAATGCATCGGTCCTGAAGGTCGCGGGCGATAATCCTGGTTACCACATCATCGGCGCTGTTCGAGTCTTCTGCACCATTCGAGTTACTGCTGCGAGCGCAACGAACTGTCAGGATTCGTCCGTTGGGGCGACAGACGAAGGAGAACGCGTTCTGTCCGTTGGGCCTTTGAAAAGTGCCGTAGGGCGAATCATCAAGATAAATCGAGAGCTTGCGTTGCGAGCTCGTGCCGCACGTTATTTCGATTTCCCAACGTTCTTGCGAGGCCGGAGTTGGCGAACTTACGATTGTCGTTTGACCGGTCCTATCCGGGATGCGCGGAAACCCTTCTTCTTTCCGAGTGAGTGAATCGAACTGATGTAACAGGTGCCTAGCTGCAACTTTCAGATCAAAAAGGATCAGGCGGTCGCGACCACGCCCGACCAAATCTGCGCGAAGTTGGGTATTACCGCTGATTTCCAAAAGGGCCTTCGCGACCGATAAAGGCTTGCGAGGATCGACTGGATAGCAGGCATCACCTGCTACTTCCTGTAGCGAGAACTCAGTGCTGGTGATAACAGGTACGCCATAATGCATTGCCTCGAGCAGGGGAATACCAAAGCCTTCGTGTAAGGATGGGAAGACCAGCGCTCCAGCGTGCTTCCATATGTTATGTAAATCACGTTCATCGACAAAGCCGGCAAAATGCACATTCTTAGAAATCCCCAAGCTGTGCGCGAGTGATTTCAGTGCTGCGGCCCTGGGCTCTTCATGAAACGTCAGGACCAGGTTCCATGCAGCCTCACCGACTTGTTGCCGATAACGTGCGTAGCTAAGAAGTAGTATTTCGTGGTTCTTATGGACCCAGAGGTTCGCCGGATAAAAGAAGAATGGTCGATCTATTGGTCTCCTAATCTCATCATTGCCACTACTACGCCCCTTCGCCATGCGCAGATGGATTGGCAGATATGTATAGAAGAGCTTGGAGCGATCGATGTGATAATTCGCGACCAGCCGCTCTACTCCCGAACGACTAATACATTGGATCCTGCTCGCAACTCTCACTGTCGTCTGAATGTAAGTCTCACGTTCTGTGATTTGCTGGTCCGTGAGAGTAAAAGGATAGTCTCGATGCAAGACATCTGCGATGAGAGCGATTGTCGGAATTCCCGGAACGTGGAAAGGCGTCATTCCGAACGGGCAATACAAGAGATCGACGCCGATTTTCCGAAGCAGTTCGTTGGGCGGCGGTATGAGCTTAAACTCGGCGCGTTCCGGTTTGACAATGGCGTCGGCAGTGTGAACTGAGTTCTCGAGCGCACAGATCAAAACGTCGTCAGCTCCCATCACCTGTCGAACCTCGCCATGGGTGGCTGAGTTTGTCAGGAAGACAAAGTGGAGCTCGCCGGCGGCCTGGCGCGCAAGTTCTCCCAGCAAACTGAAAATGGCGGGTTTGATGCCGCCGTTTTCTCCTCCCCGTATGAGCGGTAAAAGATCAACTGCAGCGACGATCGGCCGGCATGCGCCACTCGATCCCTGCATCCCCGACGAATGGGGCGATTCAAACCGCTGATGCGGGTCCGCATGAGGACGCACCTCCCTCACCTTGCGGCGAATACTTGTCAGCTGAAATTGATGCTCATCGGCTTTGTCAGGTAGATCCGAAAAAGGGCGACGGACAAGGTTATCCAGGAGCAACTTCCTTCTCCGCAATTCCCTGCGGAGACGCTTCACCCTCAGGAATCGGCGCAGTTTGTTCAGCGCGTCTTTCACCAGAGGGATGGGGCTTAGACCGGTGCTGGCCACTGCACTCAATACAGCGTTCAGCGCTTGAGAGTGGCGGTTCACAAATTTTGGAAGAGCTGGTTAGAACCCGATATCACAGTCCAGATCGCAACCATGCGGGTGCCTAGCTTTCCGGTGCGGCGTTTGCCCCGTCAGCCATACTGTTGGAAGCAATTCTTTCTTCCATGGCCTTGTAGAGGTCGTCCATTTTTAGGGGCGATTGCAACCGTCGCAACAGGCGGGCCAAACCGTGCGACATCTGGAGCTTGTACGATGCATCCATTTTCACGAGAACCTCCTCGATCGATTTGCGGCGAGCTTCAATCTGACGAATTTGCGCGTCGGCTTCGGTTAGCAACCGTAGCCTGGCTGCCCGATCAGCCTCACTCTCCTCATAATGGCGGACCAGCTCGTTGTATTGAGCTGCCAGCTCTTTGTATCGAACTCCCAAGTGTTCGTATTGAGCGTTTGCATCCAGAAGAGCCCGAATGATTCGCCCTTCGGGCCGGCGCAGCAGCGCTTCTGCCGCTTCCTCTTCGCTGTGAGAGGTCAACTCGTGTGAGCTCACAACCGCACACATGTCGTAATGGTCAAAAATCGCTCTTTCAAAGGACAGAAGAGGCGCTCCCAACTCCGAAAAAAGTCGCGTGACGGATTCGCGGCTGAAGAGATGCAAATGATCGGGCGCCTTCAACATTTCAGGAAACCGACTCTTCGTTTGCACCATTTCCTCGTAGGTCTGACCGGCTGGAAAACAGGGGGTTTGGAAAATTATGAGACCATCGGGCGCCAGTAGTTCCATGCAGCGGCGCATCGTGGCGCGAGGGTCAGGTAGGTGTTCCAGAACGTCGAAGAGCAGTACTATATCGAGGCTGCCCGGCTCGATGTTCTGCTTCTCGATCGGACCAGTGAGCATCGGGATGCCAAACGTGGTCTCCGCGTATTCCACGAGCCAGGGACTCACTTCCAAGCCGCTTGCCTCAAAGCCGGCCCAACGCATCAAGGCGACGAATCCTCCGTGGGCACTTCCCAATTCCAGCGTCCGCCCAGGCGGCAGTCGGTATTTCAAAACGGTTCGCATCCAGTGCATGCATCGTTCGTTCAGGTCGTTGCGCGCCCGCTCGTCGAGGCTCGGAAGTCCGTACTCCTGAGTCAGGTGCGATTCGTAATAACTGCGTCCGTAAAAATCGCTCTCATCATGCACGACATTGAATTGCTCCGCAGGCGGCCAGTTCTTGAGCACGAGGGTCTGGCAGTTTTCGCAACAGAAGTATTCAGGTGAAAAATCGGTCAGGTCGCTCTGGCCGCACCAGCAGGGATGAGTGGAATTCATCGTCGAGAAATATGTGGCCAAAACCGGCTTGACGGCGCCGTCAGGCCGCCGAGCGCCTCTTCGCGGTTAAGCGTAACCACTGAGCCACCCCAAACTTGGCATACCCCCAGCAAGCGTCAAGCGTCTCGAGGATGCAGGGCCGTTTATTGATTGTCCGTTTGCCAGCACGCGACCGGCTCGGCGCGCACGTAAGGAATCTCGAGGTCAAACACGGATCCATTCTCCTATGGCGGTTCATCAACAACCTGCCATAGAGAAACTGGAGACGAATTCCGTCGGATCGCGAAACGCCGATTGACCGACTTGTTTCCAGAACGTAATCGTTTTGAGCATAAGGGACTGGATCGCGCACCGTGGAATCGGGAGATCAGGACATTTCTATTCGTGGTGCCGGTAATTACGGGAACGAACCTCTGATTTTTCCATTTTCATCGCTAAAGGAACTCGATAGTTGTGTTTCGGCGTATAGCTCTGCTCAAAAGCCTTCGGGTCAGCCCACTTAACCACGTCGCGCGGCAAGTTAATGACCCATTTATCCGAGAGGTTTCGAGTGTGACTAAAGAACGAAGAAAGGCGGATCGAGCGTCCGGTTTCTCATCACTTCGTCGACAACGCGATAATGGCCACGATTCGTTCCTCGCTCGCGCGCCCTCTCGACGCTCGAACACGCTCCCAAACAGAATATTTTGTCGAAGTAAGCAGTCGAATCCCTTAGAGCGAATTAGGTCCCAAGAAAATTAGTTCAGATGGGTACACCGCTAGTCTCAATTCTCTTACCGTCTCTCAACGCTTGTCAGTTTCTCGACGAACGCATCGAGTCTCTTCTAACCCAAACGTTCTCCAATTGGGAGGCGATCGTCCTCGATAGCCATTCCAGCGATGGTAGTTGGGAGTTTTTTAAATCGATCGCATCGACTGATTCCCGTTTTCGGCTCTACCAAGTTCCACGGGATGGGCTTTACGCCGCACTTAACCGGGGCGTGCAGCTCGCAAGTGGCGAATTCCTGCACATTGCCACTTGCGACGACACAATGGCTCCGGAGTTTCTCACTGATATGCTAAAGGCATACGCCCAATGTCCTAGGGCGGGTATTGCTGTATGCGACCTGTTGTTTATCGATCGCAACGGAGACAAGCTTTCGCCTGCGGATTTGATTGGCCATTTCACGGTGCGCGCGACTAAGGATTTGTTGAGTTTGGATACCGTTCGCACTTCGGTTCCGGGAGAAATATGCCGTCATCTCAATTACCGACCTGCCCCTCACGATTGCCTGCTGCACTTTGCCGGACGCAGTGTTTATTGTTCTCTAACGCAACTGGTTGTTCGCATGTCGTCCGTAAAAGCGGTGGCACCGTTTGAAACCAAGATAGGTTCTATTGCTGACTACGAGTGGTTGCTTCGTCTCACCGCTCACGCCGGTTCGGTGCATTTGCCAAGAAAACTGGCAATGTGGCGCTATCATGGAAGTCAGCTCAGCCTGCATCGAGATGATTCGCGCCTGGGTTCCATGAGGGTTATTGGCGAGCGCACCCTGCGGGGAATTTGCGAGCGCCAGCCCCACCTGTTGAATCGGAATGACTGCGAGGCACTCCTGTTACCTTACAAAACTCTTCTTGCCGGTTCAGCGATCAAGCGTCTTGGCTGCTGGTTCGATGCCCTCGTTCATCTTCTGTGGATGTTCTTTGAGCGACCTGCCGCCAGTCTGCGCGCACTTGGTCGAGCGAGATTTCGCTTTGGAACGCGGAGATACTCATTGATTCCGATGATTTTTCAAGGAATCGGATTGGCGCCGACAGAGGTCGACGCTAGCGAACGTCCAACAGAAAAAGTGATGTTTCCCGAGCGGGATATCTCTGGGAAGATTTAATGTTGCACGGCGCTTGACGACCAAAAGCCTAGAAGTGCTTGAGCAAACGATGTAATTCAGCGATGGAAGTCCCAAGCGAATTGCCAGCGCTCTGAGGGGTATTCTAGACAGACGCCAGTGAATTTTAGACGGTAGAACTGAAGAACATTAAATCGTTTGGCTCGTTCATCCCGTTGATCGAAGCCAACGCGATTGGATGTAGATTAAAAACGCCGCATGTCGCTCAAGTCCTCTCAACGTCTCAACTTCTCGAGCTCCACTGAACCGATCATCGAAGCCCGGGCATCAAACCGAAATGAACTCGATCGAAACGCATCGCCCCTAAGCCTTAACCTGGTCGAGATCTGCTTCGACCATTTCTCGCACCAATTGGTCAAAGGTGCCGGTCGGCCGCCAACCCAGCTCTCTTTGAATCTTTTCGGCACAACCCATGAGCTGGGCGGGCTCGGCCGGGCGATCGAAGGAATCGTCATACTTGACGAATTTGTCCCAAGGCAGATCGACAACGGCAAAAGCGGCTTTGACAAAATCACGCACCGAATGCGTTTTCCCCGTCGCCACCACGTAATCGTCCGGCTTCTCAGACTGCAGCATTAGCCACATCGCCCGGACATAATCTTGAGCTCGTCCCCAATCCCGCCGGCTTTCGAGACTACCAAGAACAAGCTCGTTTTGCATGCCCCGAGCGATTCGGGCGACTCCGCGCGTGATCTTGCGGGTCACGAAATTTTCCCCGCGACGTGGCGACTCGTGGTTGTAAAGGATTCCGTTACAAACAAAGAGGCCGTAGGACTGCCGATAGACGCGCGCCAGCTGCGTGGCAAAGGCTTTGGCGCAGCCATATGGGCTCGATGGTCGCATCGAGGTGTTCTCATTTTGGGGGAACTCCGCTGCGGTCCCGAAGATTTCTGACGTGGACGCGTGGTAAAAGCGTGGCGGCCGGGGTTGATCCCGCGCAATTTCAAGCAATCGCAGGGTCGCCATGCCCGCCGCCTCGCAGGTGGACTCTGGGATTTCAAAACTTAAACCGACATGACTCTGGCCAGCGAGATGGTAAACTTCTTCCGGGCGAACCTTAGCAAAGATTCGGCGAAGCGTGGTTGAGTCTCCCAAATCGCCATGATGCAAGAACAGGCGCTCCCCATAGATCGCCGCGTCGCCGCGCAAATGCTCGATACGCGATCGCAACAGATTACTGGTTCGGCGCACAAGACCATGGACAGTATAGCCACGTTCGAGCAGCAGCTCGGTCAAGTAGGAGCCATCTTGGCCGGTAATCCCGGTGATCAGTGCGGTCTTTGCCTCTTCTTCCATGGCTCGCCACAGGAAAGCGCTTTTGGCCCCTTTTGACTAGCCTCATCCGTTAATCGTTGCTTTGGCGCAAGCGTGGACTGATCCCTGCGGCCTGTTTGTAATTCATTTTGCAGCTTTTCAGATTTCTTGCCTTCCACCACGGAACCAGCATCTTCGTTCGCCAGCAATGACCGCCCACGTCGCTGATTTGAGAAGACGCTGAAAAACTGAAATGAGCGTCAAAATGTGTTTATATGTGTTCGAATGAGTATTATACCAAAATACCCAAAAATCGCTGATTCTATCTATGACAATTCGCTTTTCAGAGGGTGCGCGCCCGGGGTGACTCGAACACCCGACCCACGGATTAGAAATCCGTTGCTCTATCCGGCTGAGCTACGGGCGCA
>DATIOX010000209.1:0-10794 GCA_035472675.1 Candidatus Dormiibacterota bacterium | reverse complement strand
GCTGTCCAATCTCCGTCCGTTGCATCTGGGATGTTTCTTCGGAGCGGCCGAGTTCTTCGAGCAGCGAGAACCTGGCCCACGGGCGGAGCGCGGCGTCACAATTTTCAATCGCCTCGCGAAACACCGGCTCATGCTTCATCAACTCGCCACCCATTCCCCACCATTGCGGACCCTGCCCGCTGAGGATGAAGCCAATACGCGGTACTTGTTCCCGGCGCGTTGTGAAAGCCGTGCGGATTTTTTGGCTTTCTTCTTTCTTCGCAAAGGCGTCGAGTTCCTCGGTCAGTTCCGCCCAGCTGGAAGTTACGAGTGTGAGCCGATGCGGGTGATGATTCCGCCGCACTCCCAATGTGTAAGTAAGATCCGGCAAGACGGGCGAGCTGCCGTTGGCATTGGCATGCTCCTTAACCCATGCGCTCAGATTCCCCGCCGAAGTCTGTAGCGATGCTTCCGAACGAGCGGAAAGCATCACTGGCCATGGACGGCAACCTGGGACGGCTAAGGATTTTTCCGGCTGATGCGGCGGAGGTTCGGCCAGAATCACGTGGGCATTCGCGCCTCCGAATCCGAATGAGTTGACGCCTGCGATGCGCTCCTCCGTTCCATTCGGAAAGGGTTCGAGTTGATTGGGCACGCGCAACTTGAGCTTCTCAAAGTCAATGTGCGGATTTGGCGTCGAAAAATGGAGGGTTGCTGGAATCTGGCCGTACTTAAGAATTAGCATTGCTTTGAGAAGGCCCGCGATGCCCGCTGCAGTTTCCAAATGGCCAAGATTGGTTTTTATGGAGCCAATCGGGAGTGGCGCGTCGGCGGATCGATTACCGCAGAGAGCTTCCGCAAGAGCATGCGCTTCGATCGGATCGCCCACTGCCGTCCCAGTACCGTGGGCTTCGACGAACCCGATCTTCTCCGGTGCGATCCCAGCATCCCTGCAGGCATCTTGCACCAGTCGCGTTTGCGCCTCCGGGCTGGGCAACGAGATGCCGTTGGTGTGTCCATCCTGATTGATCGACGTCCCCAAAATCACGCCCTGAATCGGATCGCCATCCTCGATCGCCCGCGAAAGTCGCTTGAGCAGGACCATGCCAGCGCCTTCACCACGCACAAATCCGCTGGCGGATGCATCGAAGGCGGCGCACCGGCCCTCGGGCGAAAGCATCGCAGCCTGCGAAAACCCGATAAACCCGGCCGGTGAAATCATCACTGTGACACCTCCCGCCAACGCAACGTCTCCACGCCCGGCCCAGATGTACTCGCACGCCGCGTGAACTGCGGTTAGCGCGGATGAGCAGGCCGTGTCCATCGCGACACTCGGGCCGCGCAGATTTAAGCAATACGAAATCCGGTTTGCAGCAATGCTGTGCGCGCTCCCGGTCGGCGAATAAGGTCCGATACTGAAATGATCAAAACTCGTGCTTTGAATTCCCTGGTAATCGTTATGCGAAATGCCGACGAAAACTCCGAGATCGGTTCCGCGTTCGAAATCGAGGACGAGTCCGGCGTCTTCGATAGCCTCCCATGCGGTCTCGAGGAGGAGACGATGTTGCGGATCCACGTACGGCGCTTCCCGCGGCGAGATACCAAAAAACTGTGGGTCGAATTGGTCGATGGCGTCAATAAATCCGCCCCGCAAGGCGATGGATTTGCCAGCTACGCCCGGTTCAGCATCATAATATCGCTCGACGTTCCAGCGATCGGGTGGCACTTCAACGACGCCTTCCCGGCCGTCGACAAGAAGCTTCCAAAGGGAATCCTTCGAACTCACGCCGCCGGGGAAACGGCAGCCGGCTCCAATAATCGCAATACGCTCTTTTTGCATGGCGGTGGGTTGCTCCGCAGGGGCGGATTGATTAGCGCTGCCTGTGACGATGTCAAGTCAGCTACCAATCCGGTCGCGGATTTATGACGTCAACGGACGGCAAAACATTCACTTATCCAACAATTCGTTTTTAACATGCCCGACGCACTTACTTACCATGATTTCCCGGCATTGTTTTATTTAACTGCGTTGGTCGCTCATTTCCCAACTTTTCTCTTCGGCGTCCTCTGCGATGCTAATGGCAGTATGCGTTCCAACAGGTTTTCCCCGTTCCAAGCCGATTTCATCAAGCTGCCCCCGCGAACAGGTGGTCAGGACCGTTAATTTATTCGAACGAGATCATGTGCGGCGTCGCGGGAATAATCGACTTGGTTGGGCAGCGCCTGGCGCCGGAAGGTGTCGTGCAACGGATGGCGCGCGCAATCACCCACCGCGGGCCGGATGAGGAAGGTTTTCTTGAACAACCGGGAATCTCACTTGCTTCGCGTCGATTGAGTATTGTCGACCTGGCTGATGGGCAGCAACCGATGACAAACGAAGACCGCAGCGTTTTCGTGGTCTTCAACGGCGAGTTATTCGATTATGTCGAACGACGCGAAGAACTCGTTAGGCAAGGACATCGCTTCCGCACTCATTGTGATACGGAAATCATCCCGCACCTTTGGGAAGATCATCACGAAAGAATGTGGGAGCGGCTGCGCGGCCAATTTGCCATAGCACTGTGGGATGCGCGGCACCGACAACTCCATCTCGGCCGCGACCGCTTCGGTATCGCACCACTTTTCTGGAGCCGGCGGGGCGACTGGCTGCTCTTTGCTTCCGAAATCAAAGGCCTGCTTGCGTCAGGAATGGTTCCACCGCGACCCGATCGCAGGGGACTCGATCACGTGTTCACTTTCTCCGCCGTGCCAGGACCGAGGACCTGTTTCGAAGGTGTTCAACTCCTGCCACCAGGACACTGCCTCCGCATTGCGCCGGGAAGTTCGGGCACGAGTCCGGTCGTTGCCGAACGCGCCTACTGGGAAATGGATTTTCCGGCGCAGGGTGAAGAGGAATGGGGAAATAATCCGCGTGCGCTGGTGGATGAATTCGAGCGGCTCCTTATACAGGCCGTCGAAGAACGGCTGCGCGCGGATGTGCCAGTAGGTTCCTATCTCTCCGGTGGTGTGGATTCGAGCATGATCCTCGCCTTAGCCTGCCGCCTCAAGGGTCCAGCGATCAACACCTACACCGTTCGGGTGGATGAGCCGGAGTTTGATGAACTTAGTGCAGCGAATCTCTCGGCGCGGCACATCGGAGCGAAGCCACCCATTGTCCAAGACTATGGCGATCTGGAAGCGCTCGAAAGTTATCCCAGGCTCATTGAAGCCGCTGAAGCTCCGGTGATCGACACCGCTTGCGGCGCCTTGCTCAAACTTGCCGAGCGCGTTCATGCCAATGGTCAAAAAGTCGTGCTGACTGGCGAAGGCGCGGACGAATGGCTTGTCGGTTATCCATGGTACAAAGCGGCCCGGCTCATGGGGCTTCTCGACATCGTGCCGGGATTGAATCTGAGCGATTGGGCACGGCGAGGTTACCTGCGCCTAAATAAGGTACCGCATTTTCCGCCGGAATGGCGCGAGCGAGTGGAAGGTTCTGTCGGCGGTCAAAACGCGTGGATCGATTCCTATGGGTTGCTCGCGATTTCGAAGCTGCGTTTCTATTCAGAGCAGATGTGCGAAGTAATGAACGACAGCCATCCGTGGGGCGAATTGGGATTTCCTCTCGAAAAAGCGAAACGCTGGGCCCCGCTCAATCGCGGCATCTGGATCGCGGCGCGGGTCCTGTTAGCGGGCCATCTGTTACAGGCCAAAGGCGATCGCGTGGCCATGCACTCCTCGGTCGAAGTTCGTTACCCGTTCCTGGATGAGGAGGTCTTTGATTTCACCGCGAAATTGCACCCGCGCTGGAAGCTGCGTGGATTCCGCGACAAGTATCTGCTGCGCCTGCTCGCGGAACGCTGGATTCCGAAATCGATCGCCCGACGCGGCAAAGTTATCTTTCGCGCACCACTCGACAGTTTTCACATGGACCCGGAACCGCTGTTTGTGGCGCAGCTTTTAAGTGAAGATTCGCTGCGCCGCACCGGTTACTTTGATGTCAGCGAAGTGACGCGCTGGCGCAAAGGCTTTCGTGAAATGCGGGCCGGATCGCTCCCTCGACTCTCCGTGGAAATGGGGTTGACTGCGGTCGTCGCCACCCAACTGTGGCACCACCAATTCATGGGCGGCGGCTTGGCCGATATGCCGGAATGGTCCGCCTCCGAAACATCTTTGCAAACGACGTAGTGCCGTCGCGCCGGCCCAATTATCCCAGCTTTTGTAGGGTTTGCTTTCCGATCTCTTTCATCTCCGGGTCATCCTTTTCTTTGTCAGGCATGGCCATCCCCTTTTGAATGTACTTGCGCGCCTCTTCTTTGCGTCCCATCTGCGCATAAATGCGGCCTAGTTCGATGTAATGCATGAGCCGGTTCGGGTTAATTTCGATGGCTTTTAAGAGACATTTCTCCGCCGCTTCGTTGGTCGTTACCGGCAAGTCGCCATAAAGCGCCTTCGCCAGCACCCGTTTCACCACGTTAACATTTGCAAGCACGCGATTCCACCGGCCGAGAATGTGCCACGCGTTGTCGTTGTTTGGATCAAGGAGAAGGGTCCGGTCCACCGCCGCCTTGATCCGGGGCGAAGCTTTGATCTGATCCTTGCTGCCCATGAAGGGGAGCATTTTTCCAAGGCTGATCGCGGGCGAGAGCTGCGCTTCGGCATTATTCGGAGCGAGGGTCGCAGCGCGACTGGCGAACTCGAGCGAAGTGTTTCCAAGCCGCAGCTTTTCTTGTTTCGATGACGTGTCGCTCATCAGATGGCGGTACTGCCGGGCAATACAAACGAGAAGCTTCACATTGTTCGGTTCGAGCTTGTTCGCAGGTAGATATACTTCCAGTGCTTCTTTGGCCTGGAGTCGTTGGTCGAATTGGTCGCCTTTTGCGATCAAGGCATCAGTGTCTTCCGCCCGCGCAGCCAGGCCGGAGAGGCAAAGCACCGCACAAAGCAACCGGAAAGTGCGAAGGAGATGATTCGGATTCACGAATGTAAATAGTGGGCCGGGCGTCCTTGCGATTCGCCGCTGGTCACAATCTTGGCTGCGAAAAGCCTGTCAACGCTCGGTTGCCTTCTTTTCATGCTCGGGGTCGCGATTTTCCAAATAGTCTATTTTAAGAAGCGCGGCTGGTTGTAGACGGGAAAGCCGGTTGGACGTGGCGGCTGCGACACGGCCGATGCCGAAGCCGTTCTTGAAGCGCCTAATGGCCAGCACCTCCAACGGACAGGATACCATTGTCATAATTGGTGGCAGGATCGCCGGTGTCGAATTCCATGTCCCAGATGGCAGTCAATTCAATGTTCGCCTCCGGAAGAATTTTTGTGTAAGCCACGCTAGGAATGAACGTCCAACGGTTGCCACTTGGCTTTGCGCGATTTACCCTCGTAAATGCCGGCATAGCTCAGTTGGTTAGAGCAGCTGATTTGTAATCAGCAGGTCGTCGGTTCGAATCCGACTGCCGGCTCCCTATAAAAATCGCTGTTTTGGAAGGGAGTGTAAAATTGCTTGGACACTTCTTGGACACTTTTGGAGCCCTAACTCTTAGGAAACTGCCGGGAGATGTTCGCGGGTTCAAATCCCGCCGGCCCGATTTCACCATAGAAATGACGGCAGAATTATCACACCCGACAACGAAGCTGACGAGAGGCAGTTCACCCTTTTCCCGCGCCCAGGATCGGTTTTAGCCGCCGGACAGGTCAAAAGTGTAGCCAAAAAATGACATCAAAGCGTTCTATGCACGTAATACCAGAGCCGACCTAACGGCAGCGTATCGGCACAACCGCGCCCCATTTTCATGCTATGACGTCAACGACTCGACTCCAAGGAAGCCGCCGAAGAGTTCCCGTTCGATTCAGTGATCCGCTTGCGCGTTCTTTGTTGTGCCGTCACTTTCGCGAAATGTGAGCGCGACCGCGTTCATGCAGTAGCGCAATCCAGTCGGCGGCGGTCCGTCATTAAAGACATGTCCAAGATGCGAGCCACAGCGCGCACACGAGATTTCCCTGCCGAAGATCGCTGAGACCGTGCTGCGTTCATGCACGGCTTCTTTGCGAATCGGCTGCCAAAAACTAGGCCAGCCGGTGCCAGAGTCGAACTTTGCGTCGGCGCTATAGAGTGGATTGCCGCAGGCAGAACACACATAGACTCCCTTGCGTTGATCGAGTGCGTTGTCACTCAGTGATGGTGCCTCTGTGCCCGCGCGCCGCATCACGAAGAACTGTTGTGGTGACATGATAACCTGCCATTCCTCGTTCGTAAGATGCACCTCTTGATCAAGCGGAATCGCGTCGAGCTTCGTGCGAATCTGCGCCGCATTGAGATTGCTCGACGAGTGCGCGGGTGAGCAGGCGAAGAGCACCGCGCAAATCGCCAGGCTTAACAAGATTTGGATCCTGCGTTTCATAAATCACTTACCGTCTCAGCCAGCCGCCTGTTGCTTGGATTATTGTCGCGTTCTCTGTGATCCATGCCGCTAGCGCACTCGGTTTATCGTCGCCAAATTGTTTGGGGGGCGCCACCGATCCAGTCCAGCGATTCCCTTCGTGCGTCATGTCGATCATCGCGAAACTCAACACGACAAAATCGTGGCGCAATTTGCGTCCAGCGTTTTCGCCGCGTTTCACGTCTGATTCGAGATCATTGCCGAGGAGCGCCACATTTAATGCCAAGGCACGCGGTTGCGTTGATTCCGCAACGAAGGTGGCGCCGACCTTGCCGTCATCGCTCAATGTCACACGCAAGCTTCCAACTTTTTTCAAAGCCGCTGGTAAAGCATTGCCCGAAAACCAGTCGCGCCACTCTCGACCGTTCACTACAAAACCAGGCGTGTAAACCGAATCGCCGCCCCAGTCCGCGGCGTACTGTTGTTGTCTTAATGTAAACTCCGGCTTGGAGAAGCGATCGCGCCAGCCGAGATGGTTCCAGTAGTCAACGTGAAACGCGACTGGAACGATTTTCTTCCAGAGATCCGGACTCGAGTTAAACGCGCTCAGCCATTTTTCGGCCGGCGGACAACTGCTGCAGCCTTCGGAGGTGAACAGTTCAATGAGAGCCGTTTGCGTCTCGCCGCTTTCGAAAGTCGTCGTTTCCGCGGTGAAGATGTAACCCGCCGCTGCCAACCACATCATCACAATCGCAAGCGCGAGGGTTTTTCGTTTTGTTTGGCTCATAGATCGCCCAGGGGAAAACAGCGTTTTGCGTTGTGTCGCCTTGTTTTGTTTGGGTTCATGAGCGGCACAGGTTTCGTAGATAAGGCAGCAATTTGAAAAATCGCGTTGGTCTCCCGCCCTTTTCTGTCGTGCTAAAGAGTCCCCATTTGCCGTAGTCAATGGCCGCAAGCGCGTTCAATGCTGCTTCCGCTTTGCCTCTCTGGTTTTTGATCGGCGCGTAAGGCTGCATCAAGGACCGCACGGTCACAGTCCCGCCGCGGCGCTGAATAAACTCCACCAGCCGCTGCTGTTCCCATTGCTCGACCATGTTCGCATGAACAGATAACCTTGTTTGCAGCGAAACGCAAAACGTCAGTTACGACAATCATGCAATCAAACCCGCGTCCGGGGCGAACTCCTGCGTGCTCGTGCGTTTCGATCAGATCGCCAGCCGCACAGGCAAGACTTGGAAGCTAGAGGAGTAGATTGATCGCGTTTCACGATCAGCAAGAGTAACAACCGCGTTACGTTTCCGGTGCGGCAAGCGATCGAGATTGCCGCGATTCTAGGGCCAGCGATTTTTTAGGAAGGAAATGTAATATGAAATTACGTTCAGTAGGATTATACGCTGTCGGACTCGTAGCTAGTACAGCAACACTGGCCGTGTTAATTCTTCTTCTTGGCACGACACCGCGTCTCCTGGCGCATAAAAACCAACCCCCACCCCCTGTCTCGAATACATTTTCGGCGACCGGCAGCATGAATGTCCCCCGGAGAAGTCACAAAACGATTCTGCTTGATAACGGTCAAGTTCTTGCCGTGACTGACGACGCAACGGGCGCGAATACGGCCGAGCTGTACAATCCTGCAACTGGAACATGGACTTTGACGGGCACGCCCGCCGTGTTCCATGAGGGTGGTTCGGTCACACTCCTCGCTAACGGTGACGTGTTGCTCGCGGGTGGCACCGACGGGTCCGGCACTGCTGGATTTACTGCCGCGGCAGAGTTGTACAATCCATCGACAGGTCAATGGAGCACGACAGGCAGCATGGCGTCTGCGCGCAATAATCAGGCTGCAGTTTTGCTTCCCAATGGCGAGGTTCTTGTGGCGGGAGGCTGGGATTCGAGTTTGAGTTCTATCGCCAGTGCGGAGCTCTACAACCCCGCAACCGGTACCTGGCAGCCGACCGCGAGCATGCACGCAAGCCGTTACCGTCCGGTGGCGGAGTTGCTTGGAGACGGGACGGTGTTGGTCGCGGGCGGAGCCGCTCTCACGAACGGCGTCGGTTCTTCACTCACCAGTGCTGAAATCTACAATCCCTCGACGGGAGAGTGGACCTCGATTGCGAACTTTCCTCTTGCAACCTTCCCCGGCGGCCCTCCACTTGGAGTTGGTGCGTCGTTGCCAAACAGGGGTGTCCTGGTCGCTCGGGAGGCTTTCTTCGATCCTGGAACGGGCACATGGACCGCGACCGCGCCGATACCGTTCAGCTCCACAAGAATAGGTTGCAGCACCGCGACTCTGCTGACCACGGGCAACGTGCTCCTGACGGGGTTTCGGTCAACATACAACCGTACCCCACCCGTGAACACGGCGCTTGGGTACGACGCCTCATCGAATACCTACCCCCTCGGAGCCTCAATGACCACTCCGCGATGGGCGAATGCCGCGACTCTTCTTCCCAACGGGCAGGTGCTTGTCTCTGGAGGCTTCGGTTACACCGATGTGGTTTTGTCCAGTGCCGAGCTGTATACGCCGTAACGCGGCACAGGCAATCGACTACGCGAAGGGCCGCGCCTGCTTTCGCTCTGGCGAGATTCGCATTCTGGACTCGGCTGGCAAGCTCGAACGCACCATTGCGTTCAACGAGACCAATCGAAGCCTGTGACGGCCAGCGGTTGGCTCCAGCGATTGGTTAGGTCTCTTAGTATCCATACGGCATCGTGTCATCAAGTGTTCCCGAGCGGATCGCGCTGACAAATGCTCGATAGTCTCTGAGCGGCTCCTTTAGGGAGCCTCCGGCGGCTGCCCAGGCGACATTTGCAGGCGATCCGTGCGCGTACTGCACGACAAGGACAGAGTAGCCGTGGCCGCGACCGCCCTGCTCGTAATGAATGACGTAGTAGCCCGGTACACGGGCTGCCCAGATCAACCGACGGCCCGGAATCCTGAAATCCCACTCGACATCCGTCTCGTTGTAAGGTCTGCCAGGGTCTGCGAGCCAGAAGCGATGCTCCGCGATCACCGAAGCACAAGCATGCTTCACCGCGGACGGAAGCTGAGCCGTCGAAAAGAGCATCTGCACAGAAGCGGGTCGCTCAAGCGCGGCTCGGACCTGGGCCGGGAGCCGCGTAACTGCGGCAGATGCGAGTGAACTCGAACAGGCGAGTATCGCTATGACTCGCACGATGCGCATAGACCTAACGAGAAAGAGCTAAGCCACGGCAGGGTGTCGTGGCAAGCGCGAGCGGAAAGCCATCTAAAACTGCGAATTGAGGCAGTGTCCGCCTAACGACCGAATTTTTGCCATACGACTTTGCCCGTCTGGTGCGAGGCCAAGCTCGTAACCGTGGCCATTGACAGTCCCATAGGTCGCTGGAAGCCAAATAACCTTTCCAGAGTCAAGTGGATTAGACGCTTTCACGAACGCGATGATGCATAAGCCGATCACAATCCCGAGAAGGAGGTTTTTCATACGCGGATGATGGCATAGAGCTGTGAGACGTGTCGAGTCCGAATCGCCGGACCACCAACTGTGAAGCTGCTATAGTTTCCCTCCAACAGCTTCGCCTTCGGTGGATTACCGGCGAGGGCACAACATGCTGTAATGAGGAGCAGTAATAAGAGGCAAAAATGTCTCATTTGGGTGACGCCTAACGAGACAGAGATAAGCCACGGCAGGGTGCCGCGGCAAACACACTGAACCTGTTTCGCGATGGGGCCGTTGGGTTCATCGACTGGTTAGGCATCGGCTCACTCTTCGCCATCATAATAATCCGCCTCAACCATCCGAAAACTCTTGCGCTGTGGCTTCGTGAACCACTTGCCGCTGTCGGGATAATGAATGACATCGGCGAGCGCATGGTCAGCGATGACATAATAAACCAAGTCATCACTTCCAATATTCCGAAGCTGGTGCGCCTCCCCCGGCGAATGGATGAATACATCGCCAACACCAACGGCTACGGTCTCGGATGGAGTCCGCACCTCGCCTCTGCCGGAAATGATGATATAAAGCTCCCACTGCGCCGAGTGCGAATGAAACGGCCAAGCGACTCGATTGGGTGGAACTCTGACTAACTCCAAGTCAAACGGATGACCACCGCCAAAAACTCCGACGTCCTTCAAACCACCAAGTGCCAAAGAAATGTGCTTCCTAAACACCGAAAACATGCCTTTGGGTGAGTGTTGCGCTGCCTCCGAAACCTGTGAAATGTTAAGCTTTCTCATTGTGCTCACGATGCCTAACGAGAAAGAGATAAGCCACGGCAAGGTGTCGCGGCAAACACGCTTGACGCATTCCGACATGGGGCCGTTGGCTTCATCGAATGGTTAGATGGTTCGCGTAATCATCACGCTCGCCTTCTTCGCACGATCATCTGCTTGCAGGCACGCACTTGAACCGAATCTCCGCAGATGCATACTGTCCGGGTTTCGAGTCCTGTGCTGTGCTGTTCAAGGGAATCATCT
>DATIOX010000208.1:0-10781 GCA_035472675.1 Candidatus Dormiibacterota bacterium | reverse complement strand
GGGCAGGCCCACGCAGAACAAATGAATGACCAGCTGCCACCAACCCATCGGTGGCTTGAATAAGATTGGCGTATGCAGGTAGAGACTGCGAACCCATGACAGGAACGGTGCCGTTGCGAAGTTGTTGACCGCAAAAACTGCTACTCCATAAAGCAGTCCCACAGCCACGACTCCCGCAAGTTTTTGGGGTAATGGTAGCCGTCGGCTTAGCGCGTAGAAAATCGCCGTTACGGTCAGCGCCATGGTAAAATGCATCGCGAGACCCAGCGCTGCGGTCGCAAATCCGCCTTCCATTGCACTCCGGCCCAGCAAAGCAGCAGCGACGCCTTTCAGCACGCGCAACGGTCCAAAACCGTACGCAACGCCTAGATTGATGCAAGCGGCCGTGATGTCGAGCACGCCAACAAGCGCGCCCGCGTAGAGAATGGGTTTAAGATTTTTCATCACGCTGAGGTGCTTTTCTTACTCTTATCGGATTCTTACTCTTACTGCTATTCGCTTAGAGGTGGCAGTGATCAATTGAGTCACAAGACCCAGTTAGCAAAGTCTTACAAGGCCAGTTGGCGCGAACGTGTTTCGGTGTGTGAATGGTCGGCTATGGATGAATATTATTCGGGCCCCGTCGTTGCGGACCCGCGGCGTTTATTTTTTTGCGTGGCCATGCACTAGGCCGAGTGACGCGAAGGATAGAGCCAGTGTGCAGGCATCATAATCGGCGTCGCATCTATTTCGTTGGCGGTTTTAACGCGGGCACGGCAGAGACATCGATCTGGTAAATGTCCCCGAGTCCGTTGCCAGGCGCGCGCAACTCTTTTAACACCTCGGCCGTGGTTCGCCGCTGCGGTTTGGCAGGCAATGCTGGCACGCGGCAACTCATCCAGATCAGGTATTTGCCATTTGGCGTGAGTTTGGGTGACAGTTCGCGTGCAGGGGAATTAATCTTCGGTCCGAGATTGATCGGCTCACTCCATTTGCCATCGGCTTGCTTGTGCGAGAGGTAAAGCAGTAGCAACCGCTCATCTTCGGTAACGAACGCTTCGTACTCGCCTGCGCTGGTATTAACAGGTGGGCCGAGATTCTCCACCGTGTAGCTGCCGTCCTTTTGCGGAACTGCTCGATAAATGTCACCCAGGCCCCTGGAATCCCCGCGTTCTGAGCCGAAGTAGAGAGTTCCATTCTTTAAGACGATGGGATAATACGAGTCGGCATCGCTGTTGACTGGTGCTGGGAGGTGACGCGGCGCGCTCCAACCCGAATCCGTCTTGTCCATAACCCAGATGTCGTGATGCGACTGCCGTCCCCCACCCGCTTCTACGGGGCGATCGGAGATGAAGTAAAAGTGTTTGCCATCAGCGGTGAATGTAGGGATCGGCGTCCTGAAATTGGCCGGAGAACGGCGCGACTTCCGGTTGCGACCTGCCGCCGTCCTTGTAGCGCGAAACGAAGATGGTCCACCGCGAGAAATTGGGCGCCATCTTGAGAAAATATATCTCGCGGCCGTCAGGCGTGAACGTCGGGTGCGATTCATAGTCGCCTGTGGAGATGATGCCGGCCGCAAACAACGTCGCGTTCGGTAGCGGTTTCGCCGAACCGTAGGGTGCTGTCTGCGCAACCAACGATGGGCTCACGATCGTCAGGGTTATTGCGCAGGTGCGTGCGAAGGGAAGTCGGGTGATTGCCTGGTATGCATTAGTCATGGTTTTACCTGTCCTCAATAGATAACCAACGTATAAACGTATTAGTCCGCTAACAGACTAACACGCCTGTGCGAATCAATTGCCAGGCTATCAAAGAAACTTTTGCTACGCTCTCATCCCGCCGGATGCGTTACGTATCTGGAATATCGGCTTCGACGAGCTTCGATAAAAGAATGAGCGACTCCTGCCAGCCGAGGTAGCACGCCTCCGCTGGTATGGCGCCAGGCACACCTTCCTGCACAATGTTCAACTCCGTCCCGCAGGATACCTTCCTAAGGGTGATCGTAGTCTGCATTTCTCCGGGCAAATTGGGGTCCTCGAATTTGTCCGTGTAACGGATGCGTTCGTGGGGTGTCAGTTCAAGATATTTTCCGCCGAAGGAATGGCTTTTACCGGTAGTGAAATTGGTGAACGACATCTTGTAGGTGCCCCCGACGTTCCCGTCCATCTGGTGAACCTTTCCCGTGAATCCGTTTGGCGGAAGCCATTTCGCCATCGCATCTGCATCGAGGAATGCGCGATATACTTTATCGGGCGCGGCACGGAGCACGCGGTGAAGCCGAATCGTGTTTGGTGACATAATTACTGGTTGATAAGGTTGCTTTCGTCTTTTGTATGGTAGTGAATTTCAAATCGCCGGCCTCACTTCTGTTCTGGAGGTGCGACGCCAATCATCCATCCGACACCGAAGCGGTCTTCGAGCATGCCGAAGCGCGGGGAAAAGAAGGTTTTGGTTAGTGGCAGACGCACTTGTCCACCGTCAGCGAGGGCGGCGAAAACGCGATCTGCTTCTTTCTCACTAGGGACAGAGAGCGAGAGAGAAAAACCTTGAAAGCTAGCTTTGTCCGCGGAGAAGCCGTCTGACGCCATCACGGTCGTTTGGCCAACGCGGAAACTGGCGTGCATGATTTTGTTGTCGAAACCGGGCGGGACCGTACCAGGCGGTTGCGGTTCAGGGCTCTCCTTGAAGCGCATCATCATCTCGACTTCGGCGCCAACGGCTTTGCGATAAGATTCGATGGCTCCTTCGCAGTTCCCGTTAAAGAAGAGGTAAGGTTGAATGGTTCGGTTGTCTTTTGTGGTGTTCATCGGTTTGGTTAGTTATTTAGTTTTGTTGCGTCTTTGTTTAATCATTACGTGCAAGCACCCTTAGGTTTTGTTATGCGCGTACTGCCGGGATACGACTCGAAGACATAGTTCTTCTCGACTTCCCCCCGGGGAAGCTCGCGGCGATGGCGGCTTATTTCGTCACGCAGGTGCGTTAGTTCCTTTTCGCGCTTGAGTAAGTCCTTGCGAGAAACCAGCCACCCTGCCTTCGATACGATTTTGTGGGGATTAACTCCGCCAATCCCTGTTCTCTCGCGATCCGTTGGTTCGATTTTCATTTTGTTCTCCTCCGGTCTCTTCGGTTTGATGATTTCGCTTGGATTTCCAACATAGTTTTTTCAAGGCCAAGGCCGTTAAACCGCCAGTTGAGCTCGCGCCAACTGCCGTCAACAGCGCGGTTGTTATGCAGGCTGGGCACATGGTTGGTTTCGCTTCAGTTCATCTATTACAACGAACGAGGAATGGTGTTTTGGACACCTTTGTTCACCCTGGGAATAGCGCCGGCATCTCCCGAATCAGGTAATGACATAGCCGCCGTCCGGGTGAAACC
Organism: Candidatus Dormiibacterota bacterium; assembly: GCA_035472675.1. Taxonomy (GTDB): domain Bacteria; phylum Verrucomicrobiota; class Verrucomicrobiia; order Chthoniobacterales; family UBA10450; genus Udaeobacter. Next base: position 7,427 of record DATIOX010000208.1, on the reverse strand, counting down.
TCGTTCTCGAGTTTCGCGAAGACTGCGCAGGAGCGAGCATCCTTCAGGCCAGTCGCCGAGACTGCTGGCACTGTTGATGTGTCCCGCTTCACCAATCATCACGAACTCGCTACCCCATGCCGTCGCGAACGCTTGCGCGCGCGAGACCGTGACGTACGGGTCGTTGGAGCTGGCTACTACAACGCTTCGAAATGGGAGCTGCCGCAGCGGAATTGGTGCAAAGCCGGCCGGCCCGGGTGGAAAGCTCGGAGCCTCCGGATCGCTCGGCGCAACGAGAAGCGCTCCGCTAATACGCCGCGTGGGATGAGCCATGGCCCAATGCACAACCAGCGCGCATCCGGCACTATGCGCCACAAGTACGGCATCGGGTCCGGTCAGCGCGAGCGCTTGATCGAGTCTTGCGACCCAATCGACGCAGCGCGGCGTGTCCCAGTCATTCTGGACGACGCGGCGCAGGTTCTCGTCCCGGGCTTCCCATCGGCTTTGCCAATGGTCGGAGTCCGAGTTGTGAAATCCTGGAAGAATAAGCGTGCGCGTCATGCAGCAGCTCCTGGCACGGTGGACACGCCGAACGTTCCGTCAACGATTTCCACAAAGTTGCGCTCTTCGCGAAGAATGAAACGCTTGGCTTCGGCTGCTGCGAAATTGTTGCGCGCCTCGGGATCGGCCTTCAGCTTCTTTTTGTATGCTTCGTACGACGCAAGGCTGTCGAAAGCGATCAATCCCCAGGCCACGTTGTTCGTGCCTTCATAAGGCAGGAAGTAACCGACGAGATGACCACCGCACCTCGGGACAACGGGGCCCCAGTTCTCTGCGTACTCTTTAAAGGCTTCTCGCTGGTACGGATCGATTTCGTATCTAATGATGCACGTAATTTTTACTGCTGTTTTCATAGGTATAGACTCTCCCCAAACAACGTCACAGCCCACAGTCAGTGCCGCTGCGAAAGTTGTTGCAAGCCGCATGAATTCGCGGCGATCTATCTGCAACGCTGAAGTTGCGGACGGCGTCATTCGCTGAAGCGACCATTCGAGCTGCCATTTGTCATCACTACTTACGCCCTGGCCAAGAGCATCCCACTGCTGGTCCCTAGGTTCTGACAAGAGTCCCAGTTCATTTTCATCGCAGTAGGGCAACTTCCTAACGATCCTTCGCTGCCTTGACAAACTGCAGCGCGATCGGATTCAGACAGTAGCGAAGATAGGTTGGAGCGGGACCGTCATTGAAAATGTGCCCGAGATGTGATCCGCAGCGCGCACACCTTACCTCGTCCCGTGTCATACCAATACTGGTATCCGTTGTTTCAGTGATTTTGTCTTTGGCGAGCGGTGCATAGAAACTGGCCACCCGGTGAGGGATTCAAATTTTGTCTCCGAGCTAAAGAGCTCATTTCCGCACGCGACACAGAGATAAATTCCCTTTCTGGCGCCGGACGAAATGATGTTGCGCCTGTGATCTCAGTCGCTATCGGTTTTGAGAACGATTTTTGCGCCTGTCCTTTCGATTTCTCGGCTGCCGCACGTTGCTGTTCATCGACATAAAAGATAGCGGAGCGATATTGCTTTCCAGTGTCTGGTCCCTGGCTATCGACCTCGGTCGGATTATGCGCGCGCCAGAACAGATTGATCAGTTTGTCGTAGCTGGTTCTGGTGGGATCGGACGTGATCTGTAATGTCTCGGCACCCTGCATATAGCCGGAGACCACCAAGGTTACGCCTGGCGCCTGTTCAAAAACTGCCTCGGTGCACCAAAAACAACCCCCGGCGAAATAGGCCAAGTTTGCCTGGCCACTGTGCGCCTGCGGGCAGATTGCCAGGCCCAAGATGAAAATCAGATAGTGCGGCAAAGACAGGAAGAGGAACTTGGATTTACATTTGACCAATGACGAGCGAGAAGCCTTCCACATAAGTCCATCAACCTTTCGGCATCGGTTGACCTCGCAATGACCACTTGCGAGAAGATGATAATGCCAGTTGCGCTTTGGAATACGCATGCAATTGAAAGGAATTGCAGCAACCGGGGGAAAATCGGCATGTCCAGGAGCGAATCGCCTCTGAAGAAACGGCGACGACGTTCAATCATCGCGTTCGAAATGATTCGGCTCGACCGAGCGGCAACCGAACCATTGCACGAGCAACTCTATCGCCAAATTCGCGATGAATTGAAATCAGGCACCTTTACCGACTGCGCGTCGCGGCTTCCTTCCTCTCGGGCCTTGGCCGTTGACCTGGGAATCTCAAGATTAACGGTTAACCTCGCATTCTCAAAGCTTCACGCAGAAGGCTATCTGCGCTCGAAGGCCGGATCCGGAACGTTTGTGGCGAATCCGCTCCCTGAGAGTTTTTTGACTGCCGACAAATTCGCCACTGAACGAATCCGCCGTGGCGGACCGAAAGCATATCGGCCAGTCGAGCGTCGAGCTGGTATATCTGACCGGGTAAGAGCTATTCCAGATCAACGTGCAGGGACGCAGTTTGATCTCGGAGCGCTGGGCGCCGGGGCGGGCGTTTCGCTTATTCCCGGACTGCCGGCAGTCGATGAATTCCCCATCAATATTTGGGAACGGCTTAGATCACAGGTGCTCGCACAAAAGGGCACCCATCTGCTGCGGCATGCATCGAGTCGTGGCGACGCGGACCTGCGCAAAGCAATTGCCACGTACCTGTGCGATTTCAGAGGCGCACGCTGTCATCCAGATCAAGTCCTGATCGTCGGAGGAATGCAGCAGGCGATGCTAATCAGTGCCATGGCGCTGCTGGATCCGGGCGAGTCTGTGTGGATGGAAGATCCCGGTTTTCACCAGGCGCGCAGAGTTTTTACCTTGGCAGGCGCTGAAGTGGTTCCGAAGCCGTTGGACCACGAAGGAATTGTGATCGCGCGATCGCCAAGAAAAAAGCAGCCAAAAATCATCCACGTAACGCCTTCACATCAATATCCGCTCGGCATGACGATGAGTTTCGAGCGCAGAACGGGCCTGCTCGATTTTGCGCGCGCCCAGGGTGCATTTGTTTTTGAAGACGACTTTTACGCGGAGTTCCGCTTTACGGGACCGCCGCTCCCTTGCTTGCAGGGGATCGACGATTTCGGGCGCGTCATTTACGCCGGAACGATGAGCAAAATTCTTTTTCCTTCGTTGCGATTGGGCTACGTCGTTGCGCCAGAGGCGTTGATCGATCCGTTGGTAAAAATCCGCAGCACAATGGACCAACACTCGTCGGCGATTGATCAGGCTACGCTGGCGCGTTTCATCACCGAAGGATTTTTCCTCAGTCACATCAAACGAATGCGAAAAATCTACGCCGAGCGACGAGACGTCTTTATCAAACAATTCAATGAGTTACTCGGTGATCGTTTCACTTTGCAGGTTCCGGAGGGTGGATTGAATATGGTCGCGTGGCTGAAACGCGAGGAAGACTTCCCAGCGATTAGCCGTGTTACTCTCCAGATTGGAGTCAAGCCTTCACCGTTGTCATTTTACTGCATTCGAGCCACGCCTAAGCCGGCGTTCGTCTTCGGGTTCGCTGGTTGGACACCGGCCCAGATTCGAGAAAGTCTGGTCAAACTCGCGTCGTCACTCCGAAGGGCGGGGATTCCCTAGGCAGAGCAATAAGCGGGCATGTCTAACAAGAAATCTCTTCTAGAGAAAAGGCGCCGGCGTTCGATCATCGCGTTTGAGATGATTCGACTTGATCGCTCATCCAACGAACCGCTCCACCAGCAGCTTTACCGCCAGATTCGTGATGAGTTAAGATCGGGCAGCTTTAGCGATGGCGCTTCGCGGCTTCCTTCCTCACGCGCGCTGGCTGCCGACTTGGGCATCTCCAGACTAACGGTCAATCTTGCGTTCTCAAAGCTTCACGCCGAAGGCTATCTTCGTTCAAAGGCCAAATCGGGGACATTTGCAGCATACCCTCTCCCTGACACCTTTCTGAGCGCAGACAAATTCGCCGCTGGACGAATCCGCCGTGGCGGACCCGAAGCCCATCCGGCGACTGAGTCTCCCCTTCGCATTTCCGATCGGGTAAGAGCAATTCCGGACCAGCGTATAGGAAAACAGTTTGATCTCGGAGCAACAGGCGCTGGCGCGGGCGTCTCGCTTGTCCCGAGTATCCCGGCGGTCGATGAATTTCCGATAGGAGCATGGGAACGGCTTAGAGCACAGGTTCTCGCGAAGAAAGGAGCCCACCTTCTGCGTTATGCGTCGAATCGCGGCGACCTCGACCTGCGCAACGCACTTGCGGCTTACTTGTGCGATTTCAGAGCAGCGCGCTGTCATGCGGACCAGATCGTGATTGTAGGCGGAATGCAGCAGGCCATGTTGATTAGCGCAACGGCACTACTGAATCCGGGCGAGCCCGCATGGATTGAAGATCCTTGTTATCAGCAGACCCGAAGAGTTCTCACTTTGGCCGGCGCCAGGACCGTTCCAAAGCCGCTCGACGACCAGGGAATCGTCATTGCGCGATCGCGAAAAGAACCCTTGCCAAGACTCATCTACGTCACTCCTTCACATCAGTTTCCTCTCGGGGTAACAATGAGTTTCCCGCGAAGGACGGCCTTACTCGATTTCGCGCGCGCGCATGACGCGTTCGTCTTTGAAGACGATTATGACGCGGAGTTCCGTTTCACCGGGCCGCCGCTCCCTTCCCTGCAGGGTATGGATAACTCCGGCCGGGTGATTTACGCGGGAACAATGAGCAAGATTCTCTGTCCCTCTTTGCGTTTGGGCTACATCGTCGCGCCGGAGCCGCTGGTCGATTCGTTAGTCAAGATCCGTAGCGCGATGGATCAACACTCGTCACCGATCGACCAGGCGACGCTGGCACGATTTATCACCGAGGGCTTTTTCCTCAGTCACATCAAAAGGATGCGAAAAATATATTCCGAGCGACGAGATTTTTTCATCGAAGAGTTCAACAAGTTACTGGGGAATCGTTTCACCTTGCAGGTTCCAGAAGCCGGCTTGAACATCGTCGCCTGGCTGAAGCGCGAGGAAGACTTCCCGATAATCCGGCGTATCACAATCGATATCGGAGTAAGGCCCTCAACGCTTTCATTTTTTTGCATCCGGGCAAGGCTAAAGCCAGCGTTCGTATTCGGTTTTGCGGCCTGGACGCCAGCCCAGATCCGAGAAAGCCTTGTTAAACTCGCGTCTGCACTCAAGGCAAAGGGAATTTAACGCTGAGCTGGGATGGCCAGTGTTTCTTGTGCGCCAGACATTCTTCCTGTTTGTGGTAAGGCTGCTTCTCCATTCGTAGAAGCCGCCGCCGTCGAACTTACATTGAAGTTCTTTAGATAGCTCCGCGGCTTCGCTCCAAGTCTCCGTTCGAATGCACGCCGAAATGTTTGCGCATCCGAAAAGCCAACAGAGGCAGCAATGGTCTCGAGAGTTCGCTTCGGAACCGATAGGCGACGCTTTGCTTCGTTGATGCGCAGGATCTCCACAAACTCCCCCGGCGCACTGCCGAACAGGCTTTTGAAAGCCCGATTAAAATGGCTCGGAGACATGCACGCTCTGCGCGCCAGGGTATTGATTGAAAGGTCTTCGTGCAAATTGCGCATGATCCACGGGATGAGTTCCGCAAAGCGATCAGCTGGTTGACTGTCAAACACGAGTGGGCTGGATAGTTTGTGTTGGCCGTTGCCGTTCATCGGCGCACTTATAAACTCCGGGGCAACCACCGATGCTATCTGGCGGCCGTAGTCTTCTTCGATCAGAGCAAGCGAAAGATCGATCGCTGCGCTGGGACCGGAAGACGTGTAAAAAACGCCATCTTTAACGAGATGCCTTCTGGGATCAACGCGCAGGTTTGGGAAACACCTTGCAACATCGCTGGCGTAACGCCAATGAGTAGTGACTTCGCGGCCATCGAGTAATCCAGTTGGCGCCACACCATAAATTCCACCACCGACCGCAACAACGCGACGCGTCTCGTTTACGCGCGCCAGGACCCAGTCGGCAATCGTTTCACCGACTAAAGATCGCCGGAGTCCATCGCCGCCTGGAATGACAATTGTGTCGAATTCGGACGCTGTTTCGAGCGTGCTGTCTGGGCGGAACGCGATTCCTGATTCGGCGCGAAAACATTCTGAAGTGAAGCCAATCGTGTCGATCTGGTAACACGAAATCCGATTTCCATAACCGCCATCGAGAGTCGCAGCTGCAAGAACGTCGGCAGCACGCGTCAGCTCCGATGCAGCGACGCCCTCAAAACCGAGAAAGCCAATCCGCTTTGGATTCATTGCTCGTCTGGGGCCAGAATACTGATCCTTCAGAGTCCCTGGTAGGACATAGAACCGACATTACGAGCCAATACAGTGTTATTCTTGATTTCTGAGAGGCTGCTGGAAAGGGAAATTGATTTTTTGCGTAGGCGGCAATCTGGAATAATTTTGAGGTGCAACCACACCAAAGGAGAAAATCATGGCTACTTATATCGGTTTAATTCAGTTTGCTGACCAGGGCATCCGCAATATCAAGGATACCGTTAAACGGGGCGATGCGGCGATGGCGGAGGCCGAGAAAATGGGAATGAAGGTCGTTGAAGAGTTCTGGACAATGGGTGCGTACGACGCTGTGGTCGTGTTCGATGCACCTGATGACGAGACGATGAGCGCGTTCATGCTTAAGATCGGGTCTCTCGGCAACGTGAAGAGCCATACCATGCGTGCCTTCCGTCGAGACGAAATGGAAAAGATTCTGGCTAAGATCGCATAGCTCTCTGGTAAAAACGCGTTGGAGTTTCAAGCGCCCATTAAAGGCGTTTTTGCCGAGCCCGTGACTTGTGCAGCGCCAAATTGGCGTCGCTCAATGCCGACCGTTGACGTGACGACGATCGATTCTAATTTGCCCATGCGGCGTCCGCGCATATGACGATCAAAATGCATCTCAGCCGATGGTTGGTTGCTTTCGTTCTCCTGAATGCTGGCTTTGTTTTTGCGGGCGGATTTGAGAGCAAGATCGTTACAACTTCACCGCTCACAATCCCAGTCCCTGAAGATCGGTTCCTCAAGATCACGAATTTTACCCAGGAAGGCGGCACCGAGCGCGGCGTGGTCCGTGTGAACCTAAGCGGTGATGCCGGTGGAATCGCGAATGTCCTTACGGCAACTCGAATCGATTTTAGCACCGGTATCAATTCGCAAAATTTCCCGGAAATCAGTAACCAAGCGATCATTGCGGGTCCCGGTGAAGTGAGGATTGCCCCGGTAATTGGCGCTACGCTTCTCATCACTTACAAAAAAGAGCCGAACGAAGGAGGAAGAGAGGAAGCAACCCCTACACCTATTGTGAGTCCTACTCCTTCAGGTACTGCTACTCCGACATCTACACCTACGCCAACCCCGACTCCGACCCCCTAGCTCGCGACCCGTTCTCCCGAGGCTGATCTACTAACGCGCCTCATCAAGGATCATCTATGCTGAGG
>DATIOX010000207.1:0-5154 GCA_035472675.1 Candidatus Dormiibacterota bacterium | reverse complement strand
GCACCGTGATCGAGACGCACAAACACACTGGCGATTTCGGGGAGGTCTGAGCCATCATGTTGGGAATTTTGAGCGAAGAATCTCTTTGGAATTCACGCTCATTACTTGTGTTTCGCCCCAACTACCTTTTGCACTAACGCTTCGAAACGCGGATCGCCACGAAGCGGATCGAGCTGTGGATCAACTTTAATCATCATGACGCCTAGAGTGTCATGATCAGCGACAGCTTGCTCCAACCAACGAATTGCTTCGTCGCGATTTCCCAGACTGAGGTAGAGCAAAGTACGCCATAATGAGCCCACGTACCGATGCTGGCTGAGTTCTTCCAGTTCAGACAGCATTCGCACGGCCGCGTCCTTGTCGCCTAACTGGGCTTTAGCAGATGCGAGCAGCACTGGAACAAACAGATCGTCACTCAACTGCTGTGCCTTTGTGTATTCAGCAATCGCGGCGGGCAGGTCGCCCTTTAGCTGAAGAGCGATGCCCAGATTATAATGTGCGTAATAAAACGTCGGATCAATCTCCAGCGTCTTGCGCAACTGTGCGATCGCCTCATTGTATCGACGCGCACAGATCAGATCCTGACCTAGGTCTGCATTGATAATGGGCGAGAATGGATCAAGTTCGATGGCGCGTTTGCCCTCGACGATCGATTCGTCGAACCGGCCCAGGGCGAGGAGCGGGCCGTTTCCATACCAATGGTGGGCTGTGGCGTAATTGGGGTTTAGCGCGATCGCGTGCTGAAATTCCGATATAGAACCAGCCATATCGAGGTCGCCGAGGCACAGCAACTCTCCGAGCGCGGAGTGAGCCTCCGCCAGTTTGTCATCCAGTTGCAGCGCTTTTAGTGCGGCAGACTTTGCTTTTGGGTAGGCATCCTGTGGTGTCGTCGCAGTATAGGCTGGCAGAAGAACGTAAGCCTGCGCCAAGCCGGCGTAGGCCAGCGCGTAATTCGGATCGCGCGTAATCGCCTGCTCATAAAATCCGATTGCCTTCGGGATATTGTCGCCGCTGCGTTTTCCCCAGAGCAATCGGCCTTTGAGATAAAGCTCGTAGGCTGCGGTGTCGCTCGTCGGCTGGGCTGCGATCAACTGTTTCTCCGCACCGGTCAACTCTGCCTGCAGCGTGTCAGCGATCGTTTTGGCAATGTCGCTCTCTACAGCAAAAATGTCAGTCAGCTTGCGGTCGTAAATGTCTCCCCAAAGATGGGCGTCGTTCAGCGCGTTGATCAACTGCACATTGACTCGCACCTGATCGGCCGCTTTTTGCACGCTGCCTTCAAGGATGTTTGCAACCCCGAGTTGCTTCGCGATCTCGCGCAGATTATCCGGCGCGCTTTTGTATTTCTGGGTGGAGGTCCGTGAGATGACTTTTAGGTCCGCAATCTTGGAAAGCCGTGCCAAGATTTCATCCTGAATGGCCTCCGCGAAATATGCATTATCCGGATCGCGGCTGAGATTCTCAAAGGGAAGAACAGCGATGCTTTTTTGCGTGATTGCCGCCGCCTCACTGGCATTTTGCTGAGATCGAGCCCAAAACGCGAACAGAACTCCGGCCAGCACAATCACAACAGCCGCGCTCGTCACGAGACGTGATCCATTTCGTTTGACCAGACACTTCGCGCGATAACCAAGAGTAGGACAACGCGCGACAACCGGCTTTCGCGCGAGTTGGCGGCGAATATCAGCCGCGAGATCCGCTACTGTCGGATAACGCATCTTGGGTTCCTTGCGCATCGCGAAGAGGACGATCGCGTCGAGATCGCCGCGCAATAGCCGCGCGGTTTGCGCATTGGAAGCAACCGCGCTGGGCGGCGACGGAACTTGCTCACCTACCACTAAAGCCAGTTCCTCACGCGTGGGACGGGCAGTGGAAAACCGGTGCGGCTTTTGGTCGCTCAACATTTCATAGAGCAGCGCGCCTAACGAGTAAATATCAGTCGCGACTGTTATCGGATCTCCTTTTGCCTGTTCGGGCGAAGCGCAGATAGGTGTCAGATGCTCCTGTGCCTCGGTAGTCAATTGCGCCGCGTCTTCGTCTTTCGCCAGGAGCTTGGCAATCCCGAAATCGAGCAGCTTCGGCTCACCTTGAGCGTTAGCCAGAATGTTGCTGGGCTTGATGTCGCGATGAACAACCAGATTCCGGTGCGCAAATTCCACCGCGTCGCAGATCTTCAAAAAGAGCTCCAGTCGTTGACGCGTCGACAGCCTTTGCACGACTGCAAATCGAGTAACCGGTGCGCCGACAATGTAGTCCATGATGAAGTAGGGCAGACCATCGTCGGTTGTGCCTGCATCGAGCAGCCGCGCAATATTTGGGTGATCGAGCCTGGCAAGGATCTGGCGTTCCGCTCGGAAGCGGCGCAGGATCTCAGCCGTGTCGGCGCCTCGATTCAGTATTTTGATCGCAACTTGTTTCTCAAACTGACCATCAGCGCGCTCTGCCAGGAAAACTGTGCCCATGCCGCCGCGGCCAAGTTCACGGACGATGACATACGCGCCCACGCGCTCTCCGCCGCGCGGCGGTCCCTCCTGCCAGAAAGTAGAGGCTGCGTTCTCGGCGCAATCTTCGAAGCTGTCGGTACGCTCCTTAAGAAGCGCTTCCGCTTCGGCCAGGAGCGACTCGGCCTCTTCGAGCAAATCCGTATCTTGACCGCAGCGTCTCTCCACCAAGGCAATCCGGGCCGCTGACGAGTTTTGTTCCAACGCTTCGCCCAGGATGGTTTTCAAGCGATCCCAGTGTTGCGGATCGACGTTCCCTTGCCGGAATCGGGTAGTTTTCATGGTCACGGAGAATTTGAATTCCCTAATTCGCAGATAGTTCTCGCCGAAGCCAAATTTTCGCCAGGGTCCAGTCCCGCTTCACTGTGGCCGGCGAAATTTCCAGTAACTCGGCAGTTTCCTCGACCGTCAGCCCGCCGAAAAACCGCAGTTCGACGATGCGCGCCTGTCGCTCGTCCAGAGCTTCCAGCGCCTGCAACGCCTGGTCGAGCGCAGTCACATCAATTTTGCGGCTATCGTAAAATTCGAGAGTAAGTCTCAGAGGATCCGAGCCGCCGCGTTTCAAACGTTGTCGCGCGACCGCGTAGTTAGTCAGAGTCTGTCGCATCACCCGCGCGAAGATTCCGATAAAGTGACTACGATTTTGCCAGACAAGATTCTCCTCACCAATCAGGCGAAGGAAAGCCTCATGCACGAGCGCGGTCCGCTGAAGAGTATGAGCGGTCCGTTCGCCCCGCAGAAAGGTCTCGGCCAGACGACGCAAGTCCTCGTAGACCTCCGGCATCATCTCGCTAATCGCGGCGGCCTCCTTGTGTTCGGCATGATTCGCCTCACGCGGCACAACAGGCGGAGCCAACGGCGCCGCGGGAGCCGGCATGGGCCTCTCGGTGCGAACCCTTGCCATAACGGCAAAGTCTAACGCATCTCGTGCCGAGGCGTCCAGCCAGAGCTCATCGCCCCGCGCGTCGATGTCTTGTCGCACTTCTATAGCGCTTCGCACCACAGCGGGATTGATACTGGAATTCTTGCCGTTTAGACCGGACCGCCCGATGGCCGGTTTTACGCAGCCACCGGCCCCAGTGCCGGCCTCAAACTTTCGTTGGCGATGATTCAGGAAGATTATAGCGCTTACGTAGCGGCATCGCTGGGCCAGTCGTTACTTTCCGGCCGCTTCTTGCACGAAGCCGTGAACCACGTTGTTTGGGTCGAAGAAAAATCCGGTCACCGCGCCGTTCGGAGAAATGCTCCAGACCTGGCCGGGGCCCGTGCCCGCACCCGGCGCGTCAAAGGTGGTAATGGTTTGCGCAGATATTGGGATGGAAATTGCCGGGGTGACCAGGATGGTTGCCGCCGGCTGGAGTTTCCTTTTTGCGAAATAGAATGGTTTTATACTCCTTAATGCAACGACGGGCCCGAAAACGGCTCATTCTTCGGCAAATTTCGCGCACTTGGGTAACGGTCGCAAGCTGCACAAACCGGTGCCGGGCTTGAAGCGCAATACGTAGGTCGCCGTCTGCTTCAACTTTCACCGCAACCACACGGCCCGTAAGAGCGAACCATTTGTTTTCAATCCCAGTGCGCGCCGATTGCTATGTCAGATGTACATCCGGCCCTGACTAACTGAACATATCCGAGGGCGTGACCGATTGAATTGCGCTAGCATCTGCGGGCGCTGCACAATTCTCGGATGCTGCGCTGCTCAGAGCCCTTTGTTCCCGCGACCAGCGAAACTGGTCAGCCTTTTTAGCGCGATCTGGTTATTGGTAGCCTCTTCCCAATGAATAGCCTGACTAACTATGAAAAATACCCTGTCTAACACTCCTACCAAAATCTTTAAATCTGTTTGGACGTCGAACGTTTACCCGCGTCTCCGAATGGCGCTTTGCGTGGTCCTCTGCACGTTGGGGCTGGGCCTTTCCGTGGATGCTGGCGAAACGAGGACGGCACTCACCACGTTCGATGCACCGGGCGCGGGCACAGCACCCAACCAGGGCACCTTCCCTAGTGGCATTAACCTTGTCGGAGCGATTACGGGATTCATCCGGGACGCCAACTCTGCCCGGCACGCCTTCCTGCGTGCTCGCGACGGGACCTTTACCATCTTCGACGATCCCGCCGCGGGCACTTGTTCAACATCCTGTGGAACCATTGGGAACGGCCAAGGTACGCGTGCCTACGCTATCAACCTACTTGGGGAGATCACGGGATTTTACACCGACAATAGCGGCCGATGTCACGGCTATGTGCGTGCTGCTAACGGCACCTTCACCCAGATCGATGCTCCGGACGCGGGCACAGGACCGTTTCCCCAGGGGACATTCCCCTCAGAATTCACTCCGATGGGCATTAACCTGTTAGGCGGGATCACCGGATTCTACGTGGACGCGAACTCAGTACAGCACGGCTTCGTGCGCGCTCTTGGCGGCAGGATCACCGAGTTCGATCCCACGGGCTCCGTATTTACTAACCCTAACGCCATCGATGATGTGGGTGAGATCACGGGATTCTACGTTGACGCCAGCGGTGTGGGTCACGGCTTTCTGCGCACTCTCGGCGGCACGATCACGACGTTCGATGCCCCGGGCGCGGGCACAGCGGCAGGCCAGGGCACATTCGGCGTAGGCCTCACTGTGAACCGAGAGATCGAAGGAGT
>DATIOX010000206.1:0-5588 GCA_035472675.1 Candidatus Dormiibacterota bacterium | reverse complement strand
GCGCCTTGCCGTCGCGATTGCCGCCTAGCGGAATGTAAAGGTAGTCGCGCAGCCAGTGCGAGAGCGTGATGTGCCAGAGATGCCAGAACTCGATCGGCGATTGCGCCGTGTATGGCCGGCGGAAATTCGTCGGAAGGCGTATCCGTAACAGGTAAGCGAGACCGATCGCCATGTCGGTGTAGCCGGAAAAATCGCAGTAAATCTGGATGGCATAGAACAAGACGCCAATCCACGCGCTGGTTGCCGTGAAGTTCGCCGGATGAGCGAAGTAGCGGTCGACTATCGGCGCGACTCCATCGGCGATGCACGCCTTCTTGATGAATCCCGCCAGGAATAACATTACCGCCCCCCGCACATCGACATTGGAGAATTTGCGGCCCGAAACGAGCTGCGGCAGAAAGTACACTGCACGGACAATCGGCCCCGCTACTAACGGCGGGAAAAAACTGACGAACAACGAAAGATCGACAAAATTCGAAATGGGGCGCTGCTTGCCGCGGTAGACGTCGATTGTGTAGCTCATCGAGTGAAACGTATAGAAGCTGATGCCGACCGGCAGAATGATGTTGAGCGTGTTCACGCTTGTCGGTAAACCGAGCCATGCCACAAACTCGGACGCCGAAGAGACGAAAAAGTTAAAGTACTTGAAAAAACCCAGGGCGCCGAGATTGACGCATACGCTGGTGGCAATCCAGAAGCGCCGCCATGCCGGACTTTTGGACCGCCCAAGGGCTAGACCGACAATGTAATCCACCGTCGTGGACCCCAGCACTAAGAATGTAAATTTCCAGTTCCAGGCCGCATAAAAAGCATAGCTGCAGAGGAGAAGCCATACTTTGCGCGCGGTGTTGTTGCGCATCGCCCAGTAGACGATGAACACAAGCAGAAAGAACCAGAGGAAGCGAAATTCAACGAAAGACATTCGAACAGAGAATGGGATGTGAAGTTAAGTCGCCAGCCATTGGTTGTTGATCACTTGATGCCGCCCGCTCGCGCAAGCTCCACAAAATTCGCCGCCACAATGCGCGTGAATTCTTCTGCTCCCGATTTAGTCAGGTGTTGCCCGTCGCGACGTACGCCGCTGCGAAAGAGGCTCGGATAAGCTCGAGGATTATTAAACGCCATCACAACGCCGGCCAGCCCCGTACTTTCGGCGGCGATGTTAATTTGCGTCGTGCTTGGCGTGATCAAAAAGATTGGCGCGGCTCCAATTTTCCTGACTTCTTGCGCGCACTGCCGGTAGGCTTCCACCGTATAAGGTGAAAGAGAATGTGTCCCGGCTTGTGCCATCGCAGCCGCCAGCCCACGCTCATATGCTGCGGCCTGGCTGGGAGACATTCGATTCGGTCTGGTCACGTAACCATCGCTGGTTGCACCGAGGTAGCTTGCGCGACGTTCCTTTGTGTCGCGACTCAAGAAATAGTCCGGAACATCAGCTGCTCTTGCGACATTGGTATAGTTTTTTTCAAGCTGCCCCGCATAAAATGCCAGCAGGCTACGCGTGTTTTTCTCGTCTTTTTGACGCAGAACGATGTCGCGAACTTTTGTAGGATTCGGCAACCGAAGCGGAGCAGTGCCTGCGTCGGTAAGTTTTCGCAAAAGGAGCGATACCCGCTTCCAGTCGGCCCAATAAAGTGCGCGACGGCTGGTCTGGTTTTCGGGGGACCACTTCGTTTGGATTTCATCATATTCAATGAAAACCCATCTCAAGTTGCGCGGTTTCAGGTTTAGAATCTGCTCAAGCAGGTAAGCGGACTCCGGCAAATACATGCCGCCGATGCCGAAGTTGAAGCTGTGCGTCGGCAGCCCGCTCTCGCGCGTGACGCGATCAAAAATAGCGGGCGAGATCTGAAAGTAGATCCGGCTCGATCCAATAAAGAGTGTGTCAAATTCGTCCTTATGCGCGGCGAAAAATCGGAATTTCTGCGAGACTCCCCCGTCGATTTCTGGAAATGGCAGGATCGCGTGGAAACCTACGCAAGTTATAAGGAACGCGACTGCGCAAATGGCCGAATTAATCAGCGCCCAGATGGCAGTCTTGCGGCCGGTCGGTTTGCGCGGCGCTGGAGGTTCAACATGAACCTTCGAAACGGGCTCGCGAACTGGCACGGCTTATTTCCTGTCGCTTAACGCAGCCACACCAGGCAATTCCTTGCCTTCCAGTAATTCAAGCGATGCGCCACCGCCGGTAGATATGAACGTCATCTTGCCGGCGAGCCCGGCTTGTTTCACCGCCGTCACCGAATCGCCGCCTCCGATGATCGTCGTCGCGCCCGATTGCGCCAGCGCTTCCGCGATCGCCATTGTGCCTTCGCCGAACTCCGGAATCTCGAAGACACCGAGCGGCCCATTCCACAGAATTGTTTCAGCTTTGGCAATTTCTTCCTGATAAAGCGCAATGGTCGCCGCGCCGATATCGACTGCCCGCCATCCGTCACTGATCCCATGCTGTGGCGAGAGGCGGCTTGTGTTTCGCACGTTTGCGCCGGGGCGAATTTCGTCTGTTTCCAAGGCGTCAATCGGAAGCAGAAATTTCACGCCGCGTTTCTTGGCCATCTCGAGAAGTTCACGAGCAAGATCGAGTTTATCTGATTCCACCTTGCTTGCGCCCACCGGAATTCCCTCCGCCTTGAGAAACGTGTTCGCCATTGCGCCGCCAATCAAAATGACATCAGCCTTTTCCATTAGCGCTTTTAAAACCCCGATCTTATCCGAGACTTTGGCACCGCCCAAGATAACAACGAAGGGCATGGCTGGTTTCTCAAGACCATCACGCAAGTGTTTCAATTCTTTTTCCATCAGGAAGCCCATCGCCGATTTGTTCACAAATTCTGTAATCCCCACTGTGGACGCATGTGCGCGATGGGCGGCGCCAAAAGCATCGTTGACATACAGATCGCCGAGACTGGCCAGCGCTTTGGCAAAATTCGGATCGTTCGCTTCTTCACCGGGCTGGAACCTGACATTCTCCAACAGCGCCACGTCGCCGTTCTGCATATGCTCGATAATTTTTGCCGGCACTTCGCCAATCGGGTCATGACTGAAAATGACCGGTTGATGGATTAGCGAGTGCAAATAGTCGCCGATCGGACGAAGCGAATATTTTTCAACTGGCTTCCCTTTGGGCCGGCCAAGGTGCGACATCAAAATCGTTTTGGCGCCGTGCTCTCGCAGATAGTTGATCGTGGGCAGAGTTTCACGAATCCGGGTGTCATCACTGATGCGAATCTTGCCGCCACGCGTTTCGGTCGGCACGTTGAAATCCACCCGCACCAACACGCGTTTTCCGCGCACATCAAGATCGCGCAGTGAGAGCTTCGCCATAGCCACTAATTAGAAGCGATCACGAGCAAGAGCACGAGCACGATTACGAGGATTTATTCCGCCAGCATTTCCATCAGTTCCACGCAGCGATTGCTGTAGCCCCATTCGTTATCGTACCAGCCGACCACTTTCACGAAGCGGTTCCCCAGCATAAGCGTCAATTGCCTGTCGAAAATGCAGGAGTGTGGATTGCCCACGATATCTTGCGAAACGAGCGCTTCATCGCTGAATTCGAGCACACCTTTGTAGCTCTTAGCAGACGCAGCTTCTTTGAACGCGGCGTTGATTGCATCCACGGTCGCGTCCTTTTCCAGCACGGCGGTGAAATCTGTAACCGAACTGTCCGGAGTGGGCACCCGAAACGCGCCCCCATTCAGTTTTCCCTTCAATTCCGGAATGACCTCGCCGATCGCCTTGGCCGCCCCTGTGGTAGACGGGATGATGTTGATCGCTGCCGCTCGCGCGCGTCTCAAATCCTGGTGTGGAAAATCGAGGATGCGCTGGTCATTCGTATAACTATGGATCGTGCTCATGAATCCGTGCGCGATGCCGAATTTGTCGTGCAAAACCTTTGCCATCGGCGCCAGGCAATTCGTGGTGCAGCTCGCATTGGAAACAATTTTATGCTTCGCAGGATCAAAAATGCTGTCGTTGACGCCAATACAAATCGTCGCGTCCGGATCTTTGGCTGGCGCACTGATCAGCACTCGTTTCGCGCCCGCTTTCAAATGCAGCTCGGCCTTGTCACGGCTGGTGAAAAACCCAGTCGATTCAAGCACGACATCGATGTCCAGTTTTTTCCAAGGGAGCTTCGCTGGATCGCGTTCCTTGAGGATTTTAATTTTGTGACCGCGCACGATGATGTTCTCGTCGTCGTAACCGATCTCGCCGTCGAATTTGCCATGCACCGAATCCCATTTAAGCAAATGGGCCAGGGTATGCGTGTCAGTGAGATCATTGATAGCGACGACTTGCTGGACTTGTTTTTGCGTCATGGCGCGAAGGACGTTGCGTCCGATGCGCCCGAAACCGTTGATTGCGTAGTTGGCCATAAAGGAAAGTTGAAGGTTGAAGGGTTAAACGGTTACGCGGAAAACCTTAAACGTCCAACTCCGAAGCAGTGGTATCGACACCTTGCCGATGGGGAATAGGCTGGAAGCCGATTCCAGCGCGGAAGTTGAGAGCTGGACGTTAAGCGTTGAGCGTTGCGTTGTGAGAGTTTGCATTGCGTTGCTTATCGCCTGGTCAACCTTTTCCGTTCCGACCCTCCCCGCCACCCCACCAAAAACGATCCTCGTGCTGGGTGACAGTCTTTCTCAGGGGTTTGGACTCGCGCCGAACGAAGCCTACCCGATGTTGCTCGCAAAGAAATTGCGCGCTGCCGGCCTGAATTTTCGGGTAATCAACGCCAGCGCGGCCGGCGGCACCACGGAAGGCGGCTTGGAGCGGCTTCCGGCTCACCTGAAACGCAAGATCGATATCTTCATTCTGGAGCTCGGGATCAACGATGCCTTTCGAGGAGTGCCTGTTGATCAAATCCAAAACAATCTTCAACAGATTATCGATAAGGTGAAAACGCGAAATCCACAGATGCGCGTTGTGATTGCGGGGATGCAATTACCCAATTATACGACTGACGATTATGTTTCCGCGTTTGGCAAGATGTTTGCCGATCTCGCTGCCAAAAATGGCGCGGCGCTCGGACCGTATCTCCTGCAGAACGTGGCAGGCGATTCATCACTGAATTTGTCCGACGGAATTCATCCAAACGCAACCGGCCAGAAGATTCTTGCCGAAACCGTCTGGCACGTGCTCGAGCCCGTAGCGCGCGAAGTGGCGTCGCACCAGTAGCCGCCGCTCTATGTGCGGCACGACGTGCGCACGGTTAACATCAGCGCGGCGTTTCGCAGAGCGAAACGACTACAGCGCTAGAGGCGATTGCCGCGCGGGTGTGGCGCGTTAGATTAGGAAAAATCAAAACACGATGGACCCTGCACGACCAAACGATCCTGACCCGGCAGATCCGTTTTTCCCGGAACGCGCCGATCACGCCATCTTGGAAACCATCGAGATCGCGACCGAAGGCGAAGATTGCGATGAATGCGTGCGCAAACTTGGACCCGTGCTGAAGAAAATTGCTGGAGTGAAAGACGTAAAGGCTGATCTCGAGCATCAGCGCGTCGTCATCACGTTTGACGCGCGCAAAACGCACCCACCCGATCTTCACGATGCAATTTTAAGCAGCGGTTACAAACCGGGGCCAA
>DATIOX010000205.1:0-6128 GCA_035472675.1 Candidatus Dormiibacterota bacterium | reverse complement strand
GCAATCAAACGATGAACTGTAAATTTTGGAAGACCCGGCGCAGATGATTTCTTTCCAGAAACGTTTTCTCTTCGTTCACGTTCCAAAGACAGCTGGTAATTCGATTCAGAGCGTCCTGCGCGATCATTCCGAAGATGAGTTAGTGGCTTTACGGAGCGAACAGGACGGGGTCGAGCGGTTTGGGCTGCGCAATCCCAAGTACAAAATTAAAAAACATTCAACGCTGGCTGAGTATCGCGAGGCCCTCGGAAATGAGCAGTTTCGCAGCCTCTACAAATTCACCTGTGTGCGAAATCCGTGGGACCGGATGGTCTCGTATTATTTCACGCCAACGCAAAGTCCGGAAACTTGGAATCGGAAGAAATTCCGCGGGACTATTTCCAAAGCTGTATCGGTTGCAGGATATCTCCGGCTGGGTCCGGGTGAAGAAGATCCTTTCGCCAATGTCGATTATGTCATGCGCTTCGAGAATCTCGCGGGCGATTTTCGCACCGTCTGCGCGGCGCTAGATATTTCGCCGACGACCCTGCCGCAATATAACCGATCCAACCGCGAACATTATTCGAAATATTACGACGACGAGCTTCGCGAATTAGTGCGCGAGCGGTTCGCCGTGGAGATCGAGCATTTTGGCTATGTGTTCGAGCAGCGATGAGAGCTACAATTTTCCGAGCGTCACGTATTCCCCGTCCGGATGGCGAAACCATTCGGGTAATTCAATCCCTGCCTCAACCATGCTCTCGTAGCAATTTTGCGTGATCACACCCCGCCGGGTGCTTTCTCCAAAGACGGCGAAATTCTCCTTGGTCACAAATAGCCGGTGCTCGGGCAACTTTGGGACGTCGTTTTTCAGTTCATCCATCGCTTTTGCGCTGGGAATATGGTCCGGCAAATGGGTGAAGAGGTACCGAAGCACTTTGGCGCGCAGGATTTGATGAATCCATATTTGGAACCAGGCTTTTCGCTCGAAATAAACATCGCCAAATGGATTCTTAACCTTACCTGGGTAGAGCGTTAGCTTGGGGCTATTTAGGGTCGCCCTGCATCTGCAGAATAAAAGACCATCTACTTCCGGTGAGCGCAGGGTGTGAGAAATCAGGCTCGCAATTTTATCGGTGATCAGTTGAATGGGGTATTTGTCATCCACGCACCAGTAGATCCACTCTTCATCGTCGATCTCCGTCAGCAAATGTAAGACAGTCCCCTTAATATCCGACGGCGCCGTGAGATACTTGACCCGTTCGGTATCGACTCCGCCAAGCTGCTGGTAAGGAACATGAAAAACGAACGGATGACCCGGCCATAACCGGTCATATTGAAAAATCATGTGCTCTGTGATCGCTCGATAGCGGTCGCACGTGAGCACGATCGCTCTTATTTTATCCGGCAAATTCATAGTCAAACCGCTCTATATCGACCTTGAACTTGTTCGCGATAATGTCCCTGGATCTCGGCGTGTAATATTCAGTGTAATGCCGCGTCCGTGGATTGGCTCTTTGATGAGGCAAGGTCTCGCTCACACCCAGCTTCCTCGCCACAAAAGCCCAGTCTTCGTCGAGGTGTTCAAATTTCCCAATGAAATCGGCAAGCACATTTCCATTGGGATCGACGAACCAATCCAATTGGTAACGGTGAGGTGATGAGTGAACGCAGGTGGCGCTGCTGTATTGAATCCAATCGACAAATTCGTCGAACGTCATTCTATCTCTGAGTCGTAACGCCTCGGTGCGCTCGTAAAGAGAGACGACGCGGTCCCACGGATTGCGAACGAATCCGAATTTAAAATAGGCGTCGAATTGCTTGCACCCGATTTCTCTCCGGCGCTCTTCCGGAAGTAACAAATACAAAGAAGCCAGAATCCGGTTTTTCCTTCCGCCGTAGCGCGTCCAATAGGTCTCCATCTGGTTTTTGATCTGCCACAGATTCAGATGCGGTTTCCAAGCCTTACCGAGAATCGCCCGAACGCTGGTCGAGCCCGTCTTGGGCACTTCTACGAAAATGCACTTGTACTCATGAGAGATCATGGCCGGCGGCGCGTCATTGTACATTGAAAAATCTCGCAGGCATTAGAAAGTGATGCTCCGCGGAGGGTTGGTAGAAGAGCCCCGAAAGCTTTCGGGTTGGTTCCGGATTGAAAAATTGGAGAGGTATTACAAACTGAATCTCCACGGGTCGGTAGCTCAATCGGTAGAGCAGCGCCCTTTTAAGGCGTTGGTTCCGGGTTCGAGTCCCGGCCGACCCACTCCCTCTAAAATAGCGATTTACCTATGAAAATTGGTAATTCGTCGAACGCGCAGCGAGCCGCATCAAAACGCACGAAATGGCAATCTATTTGCCAAGTATTCGTCAAGTCACAGGCCACTTCTGGAACCGATCTCAATAAAGACTGCCCCCGTGATTGCATCGGCTGATTGCATTTGATTGCTCAGGGGCAAGAAATGCGATCATTTTTCTTCCCTCGCGCTTTTTGAGACACTGGTGGTCAATTACGTGCCCGCTCTCCCGTGATACTCCCGGGGCAACAAAACGCGTTGTAGCGCAAACGTCGCGGCGGTGCAGAGACGTATCGCCGCCCAGCAAGTGCTCGCTGCAAAGTGAAACTGAAGGAGTAAAATACGATCATGAGAATGAAACCGAAAACCGCTTTCCAATGAGGCATTATTTCGCATGAGTGAGGCCACAAAAAAGGCAGCGGAATATTGGAGCAGCGCTCAAAGCCATGCTCCCGGTAATAACTGGATCGAGGTACCAGGCGTCGTGGAGAATATGAATCGGCGCGCTACCGGAGACCCGGCAATCGATTGGATCAATCATTCTGCCGCCCTTCTAAACCGCTTCGCAAAACCAATTAAAGCGCTATCGATTGGTTGTGGGTTCGGCATCATCGAGCGAGTACTGCGCCGCCACGATTTCTGCCAGCTTATTCATGGCATGGATGTTGCCGAGAACGCTATCAAGAGCGCGAGGAAAACAGCCGAAGCAGAAGGCTTGGATGGCCTAACCTACGAAGTCGCCGACTTGAACAGTGTCCAGTTCCGCGCTGACACCTATGATATCGTTTATGCGCACGCAGCGTTGCATCATGTTTTTCAGCTTGAACACATTCTCGACCAAATTAAACACACGCTGAAACCAGGTGGGTTGCTTGTTGCCTACGAATACATTGGCCCCTCGCAAATGCAGTTCCCGCGGCGCGACCTCGAACTCGCCGATATTTTTCTCAAACTTATTCCGGAGGGTTACCGCAAGCGGCAAAAGCGGAAAGGCATCAAAGAAGAAGCCTTTCGCTTTTCGCTCGATGCGATGAACCGTTCGGACCCTTCCGAAGGGATTCGTGCAAGCGAAATAGTACCGTTAATCGCCAGCCGATTCGAAATTAAGCATTTCCGGTACGTTGGCGGCACGTTGTTACTCTTAGTTTTCAACGAAATTGGCGGGAATTTTAATGAGGATGATGCTGAAATTATGCCGCTGGTAGATGCGCTGATTGCTCTGGACAATTTCCTCATCGATAACGCCGTCCTCCAGTCTTATCACGTGTACATAGTTTCTCAGAAAACGGATAATCCTGTACCCATGCAAACGCGAAACATCCTCCCGCCAATGGCTCCAATTTTCCGGATGCACGACTTGAATGCACTAACTGTAAGCCCCCGACTCATGGGATTAATTGCCGCTGAACCAAATCCTTTCCGCCCTGATTCACAAGGGCACGGGCGCACAACCGTCTCGTGGATGACGTATGCCACAAGCAAGGTGGAAATTCATCTCGCTGCCCCGGAGGGGCCACTCTTCGCCAGAAGTGGGCCCGGAATTTTTTCCCAAGAAACTGGTGACTGGGTCCGCGACGGCACTACGTTCTATTTGCAAAACGTTTCCAAGGGACTCCCCTTGACGGCCGAGAACACGATTGCAATGGTCACGCTCAGGTCCGCAGGATAAATTATGCTGGCTTCGCTGCCAATTCACGGGTTGCATTATCTCAGCAAAGCCGGTTGGAGTTGGGCTGTGTCTCAGCCGTGGATTCCTGCGGCCGAACGATGTGGATTGCAGACGCACATCGCGGCCCGTTCCTCGTTTGCTAATGCGCACCGTTCGCAATTCTGCACATAAAAATGTGCGGCTGAACCTTAGTGCGGTTCGCATATTCCCGCGCCAATTCCTGCCCGACAGCCGTGGCGCGGGCTTGCGCACATAAGGCCACGATCGCCCCGCCAAATCCGCCGCCAGTCAACCGAGCACCACAAACGCCTGGTAGAGTTCGAGCGATGTCGACGAGCACATCAAGTTCAGGGGTGCTGTTCTCGAAGTTTGTTCGTGAACTTTCGTGCGATTCATTCATTAGCGCGCCAAAACCGAGACCGTCACCGGCGGAGAGAAGGTCAAGCGCTCGCCGGACCCGCTCGTTTTCGCCAACGATGTGGGTGGCGCGACGCAACAATACAGGCGGCAGATTGGAATTTTCGAGGGTGGCGCGAGACGCATCTCGCAGAGTCGGGATGCCAAGGGCATTGGCGGCCAAGTGCGTTTCTTTGCGCCGCTGATTATAGAGCCCGCTGGCGAGTTGCCGGTTGCTACCTGATTCAGCAATGAGCAGCGCAAACCCGCGTGGAAATGGGATCGTTCGGACTTCCTCGTTTCCGGCATCGAAGAAAACAGCGTGTTCTTCACGGCCAAAAATCGAACAAACTTGATCCAGTAAACCGGACTGAACACCAACAAACTGATGGTCGGCTTGTTGACATAGCTTGGCAATTTGCAGCCGTGGCAGTTCCACCCGGGACAGTTTTAGAAGAAAGAGCGCCGTCGCTACCTCAAGGGCGGCGGAACTGGCTAGCCCGCATTCCGCGGGAAGATCTCCATTAACTCGCGCGGAAAAATTCGGGATTGGAAGACCCAAAGAGTCGAGCTCACTCACGACACCAAGCACATAGTTAGCCCAAGGATGTTCCGTTTGCGGATATAGCTCGGCGCGGCGGATCTCCATGCTTCCCATCCTGGCGGAACTGATTCGGATCAGCCCATCTTCTCGACGTCGACCAGTCACGGTGAGGCCGCGGTCGATGGCGGCTCCGAGAACAATGCCCCCATTGTAGTCGGTGTGATTGCCCAGAAGTTCGACCCGGCCGGGGGCGTAAGCTTCTGCACGCACGATCACGAGATTATTCCACAATCAGGCCCGATGGAATTGAATGTCGTATGAGTGGACCGGCTTCGCGCCAGAATCGTTGTTCTTTGACGGGCGGCAAATGACCCGGCCACGATGTCATCAGCGCGCAGCAAAAAAACAGCGCGGCCAATGTCTTACACTGACCGCGCTGAAGCCTTGCCTTGCCGCGCCTTACCGCGCCTTTGCCGGACATTGCCGCGCCTACCGGGCTACGCCGCGCCTTAACCGGGACACGCCGCGCCTTACCGGGCCGCGTAAGTATTACTACGGATTGTTAGCGACGAAGTTTCAGCCAACGACAATGTGGCGGGGAAAACGCGCAGGATCGCGCTGTACCCGCTTTTAGATTGATCGGTAGCACAACGAGACACGACAACATAATGAAAACCAAACCTAAATTGCCACCGCCCATCTTCAGAATATTATCGTCTTTGATGGCACTTATTACCATGGTTCGGGTTCCGGTTACGGGGGAGAGCTAAGTGGTCGAATAAGAAATGAATTGTCGAGAAAAATCGGTCGCTGGGAATTGAGAGTATTTCTCTTCAATTCCGATGGGGAACTGATTGAGACACAACCAGTCACAATCGAGCAAGTTTTTTATCCTGGCGGATCCACATCCTTTTCACAGCGTTATCTACGGTCCTTTCATTCGCGGCGATTCGTGGTTAAGGCGGCGACCAGGTCGCGCAGCGAATTCTTTGGTCGATCCAATCGAAAGATCGACAACCCGACGACGCTGGCGGCTTCCCAATCCCTTTCTTGATCGTCCCCGACATGAAGAACCTCGTTCGGTTTCAGATCGATCAGCTTCAGAGCGCGCAGATAAATTTCCGGATCCGGTTTGTCCGCGCCTATCTCGCTGGAGATGAAAATGTGCGCAAAAAACTTCGAGATTCCGAGGTGCTCGAGAATGAACCGCAACCGCCCATCGAAATTTGAAATCACAGCGAGCTGA
>DATIOX010000204.1:0-8599 GCA_035472675.1 Candidatus Dormiibacterota bacterium | reverse complement strand
TGCCGCCAGTTTTTTTCGCCACACCGAACGCGTCGGTGTCGATTCGGTGCCGCTGGTGGGACTGGTTTCCTTTTTCCTCGGTTTGACCATGGCGTTGCTGACCGGTTACCAGTTGCAACGTTTCGGAACGGAGCGGCTGATCCCTGGTCTGGTGGCAATTACTTTTACGCGCGAGCTTGGACCCTTGCTCACTGGCATCATGCTCGCCGCGCGCATCGGCGCGGCGTTTACAGCGGAGCTCGGCACCATGCAGGTTTCCGAAGAAGTCGAGGCGAT
This sequence comes from Candidatus Dormiibacterota bacterium, assembly GCA_035472675.1. GTDB lineage: Bacteria > Verrucomicrobiota > Verrucomicrobiia > Chthoniobacterales > UBA10450 > Udaeobacter. Next base: position 8,323 of record DATIOX010000204.1, on the reverse strand, counting down.
CGAAGCCATGGGCATCGGACCGTTGCGCTTCCTGGTCGCGCCACGAATGCTCGCTCTGGTCTTGCTGATGCCGTGTCTCTCTACGGTTTCGAACATTGCGGCCATCTTCGCGAGCAGCCTGGTCTGCAAAGCCTTTTTCAGTATTGCCTTCCCCTATTTTCTCGATCTCGTGAAAGATTCATTGCTAATCCGCGACATTATTACCGGCATTTTGAAGAGCTTTCTGTTCGGTCTGCTGATCGCCGCGATTGCCTGCTACCGGGGACTGACAGTGAAAGGCGGCGCCGCCGGAGTGGGTACGTCGACGACGTCTAGTGTCGTTACTGCAATCACCGCAGTGATCGGTTTCGATACGCTCTACAACGTCGTTTACACTACGTTCTATCCGACGTGAGCACCCCGCTGCAGATGGTCGAACTGCGCGACGTGCACATGCGGTTCGAGGAAAAGAAAGTTCTCGACGGTGTTTCGCTCAAAATCGAGCCCCAGGAACGTCTGGTGATCATGGGCCAGAGCGGCAGTGGCAAAAGTACTATTTTGCGGATGATTCTCGGGACGCTCCGCCCTGATTCCGGTTCGATTTTTTTCAAGCAATTTGAAATCACGCGGTTATCCCGCCGAAAGCTTCAACGAGTACGACAACACATTGGCATGGTCTATCAGTATTCGGCGCTGCTGAGCTCGCGCAATGTGCGCGACAATGTTGCGTTGCCACTGGAAGAGCTCACCGATAAATCCCAGAGTGAGATTGACAAGACAGTCGATGAAAAACTCGAGCTCGTTGGCATGGAGGATTCCAAAGACCTGCTGCCGGAGGAGCTAAGTGGCGGCATGCGAAAACGTGTGGCCTTGGCGCGCGCGCTCGTGCTTGAGCCCGAATTGCTCCTACTGGATGAGCCCTCGGCCGGCCTGGACCCGGTCATTGCCTCGGTGATTGACGAATTAATTATCAGCCTGAGCGAGAAATCGAAGGTCACATCCATCACCGCAACGCACGAAATGGGCAGCGCCTTTCGCATCGCCACGCGAATGGCTATGTTGTATCAGGGAAAAATCATTGAAGAAGCCGAACCCGAAAAATTCAAACACTCCAAAAACCCGGTCGTCGCGCAGTTCGTGAGCGGGAGTACCGAAGGTCCGATTCTGGAAGGCAGTCTCGATGCAATTACAAAAAAATGAAATCCTGACTGGCCTGCTCGTGATCGGCACGATCGCGGTAGTCGCTTTCCTTCTGGTTCTGCTCGGCGCGCCAGGGCTGTTCCGACCGCTGGTGACTTACAAGATTTACTACGATAACGCGGCCGGACTTAAACAGGGCGCGCCGGTCATGCTGGCCGGTCGCAAGATTGGACAGGTCCAAAAATTATTTTCGCCGGTGTCGCCAGAAGAAGAAAAACAGGCCGAAGAAGCAGAGGCGGCAATTCATCCGCCTGAAGCAAATCCTAGTCCAAGCGCTTCAGCCACGCCGGGCAAACCGCGATTCGAGGTGCGCGTTGATGTGCAGGTGGACAAAAACGCGAGGGTGTATCGCGACGCGAAGGCGCGAATGATGCAGCTCGGGTTGCTAGGAGACCTCGCTATTGATTTCACGCAAGGCACCGGAGCCTCAGGCCGCGCGAAAGATGGCGAAATGTTTGCCGGGGAGCGCACACCCGATCTGGGCGAAGCCGCGGCTAAAATGCTGGAAGTAATCAAGCCGGTCGCAGCCGAAGCGACCACCACCATGAAAGACCTTCAGCAGACAGCTCAAAATCTGAATCGTCTCACCGACGAAAACTCAGAGCTGACCCTTGCCCTCGGACAGTTCAAGACCTTCGGCCAACATCTTTCCGATCTGACCGCGCCTGACAGCGCGCTCTCGCATTCGCTGACCAACATCGAAAAAATCAGCACCAGTCTGACGGAGAACGACAATATCGAGGTCACGTTGCGAAACCTGCGGAACTCGTCAGAGAAACTAAAGGTCGCGACGACTGAGCTCGAGCCAGCCGGGCAAAACATCAAGGAATTCAGCGAGACAATCAAAACTCAGCCGTGGCGGTTAATCTGGCCAAGTACAAAAAAGTACGCCGAAGCATCACCGACTCCCGCTCCTGCCCAGGGGACCATCAACGTGCGCAAGACCGCGAGAACACAATCGCGTCCAAGCGGGACTCCCGCTTCGCGTCAGAGCAGACGTTAGGGTAACCCACCGCGTCTCGTCCGCCATAGGACGGATTCGCCGTAGCGAACGTGCTCGTTTCGGTGTTTCATCGAAACGGACTTTGCCGAGATTCGGTCACATTAATGATTCTCACACAGAAGGAAAAAGGTGGTGATCGCGAAAACGATGCGCTGCATCTTTGCGTTTGCCAAAGGTGGATCGGCTTCTCCGAAGACGATGTGTAAGCCAACCGCCGAAGGCGCAAGATTTCTAGCGTCGCGCAAACCGCGTTTTAGTTGCCAACGCGTTGAGGACAACGCGTTCCACCTTTGGTCTTGCTAAAGGTGGATGATGCCTTACGGCCCGTAGCTCTTGGTGAATTTCTTTCGCGATTCGGTCTCGGGCTCAGCCGACTTGGTAGGTGCTGACGGTTCGGACTCCGATTTTGCTGCTTGCTCAGCTGCCGCTGGCGGTGGCGCGGCCTCTGGCGCTTCAGGCTGAGGCGCGCCTTGGGGTTGCGCGCCACCGGAAACTTCCACGAATGCCATTTGCAGATTGGAAAGCGCGTTACTCAACACTTTTGCCTCTTCGCTGGTCAGGTTGCCGCGCGTTTTTTCCTGAATCATGGCGAGTTGATCGATGAACATTTTGGCCAGATCCAGGTTCACTTCCGCTTCACCGGTTCTTGGATTTGGAATTTGGCCGAGAAACAGCGCGGCGTTTTGCGCGTGCATCACGACAAATTCAATGAAGCGCTGCGAAAGCTCGCCGCTCAACGTGGTTTTCTGGACTTCAGCCATGGCTCACTCTTATTTCGCAGCTGCGGAACCATCTGGCGGTCGCACCGTCGCCAAAACATACGGTTGATCGCGAAAATATTTCGCAGCCACTTGTTTGATATCCTCGAGCGTTACCATGTTCACATCGTGCTCAAGTTGCTTGTAATAATCAAATCCGAGTCCGTATAGCTCGTCGAGCGCGCAATGATAACCAAAAGCGTCGTTGCTTTGATTAGCGATTTCTTGCTGGCCAATCAGTTTCTTCTTCGCTCGCGCCAGTTCGTCAGCGGTTAATCCCTCGTTTGCGAGCTTGTGGATTTCATCAAGCAACTCGGTCTTTACCTTCTCAATTTTTTGCGGGTCGGTGCCGAGATAAAATGCGAAGAGACCTGGCACCAGCCCTTGCATCTGGCTTGCGCCGACATAATAGGCCAAGCCCATTTGGTCACGAATGCGAATAAAGAAACGCGATCCGAGATCGCTGCTCGCTTCATCGATCAATTCCAGCGCGTACCGATCCGGGCTCGACAAACTCGCGCCCCGAAATCCAACCATGATCACGCCTTGCGCTTTGTCTTTGCGGCTTTCGACGGTCTCCGGTTTGCTTAGCGGCATGGACGGCTTTGCGTCAGTCAGCGCAAACGCGCCAGGCTTCATCTGGCCGAGCGTTTGCTCGACAAGCTGCTTTACCTCAGCTGCTTTAACATCTCCAAAGACGTAGATCACTCCGTTCTTTGCGACCACGTAACGATCGCGAAATTCGATGAGATCTTTTTGCGTTAGACCCTTAACGGATTCGACGGAACCACTGCCGCGCAGCGCGTAAGGATGCTGCGAAAAAAGCGCCTGCCGCATGATGTTGCGGGCGACCGCTGTCAGTTGTTCTTCCTCCTGTTGGATCGCGGCAATCTGGATCTCTTTTTCGCGCGCGATCGCCTTCTCAGGCATGGTGGCGTTCAGTAACACGTCCGAGAGCAAGTCCACACCTAGTTTCAAGTCGGGTTTCATGACATCGACCGATACTCCAAAGCTGTTGTTGCCCGACTCGCTCGAAATGGAACCGCCAACTGCCTCGATCTCGTTGGCGATCTGCTCAGCGGTGCGCGTCTTGGTTCCTTTCAGCAGCACTTTCGCCATCAAATGCGTGATACCGTTGTCTTGGGGACTCTCCGCAAGAAGACCACCGCGGAAAACAGCGCCCATCGCCACGAGTGGCAAGCGAGGATCTTCGCGAACCAGAAGACGCAATCCGTTCGATAATTCAAATTTCTGGATCTCGCCGGCGGCAGCGACCTTCGGACCCTCGGTTTTGGTGGCGACCGAACCTTTCGGATTCAACGAGATAACCGTCAGATTGTTTTCCGTCAGGTATTTCGCGGCGACGCGCTTGATATCGTCGAGCGACACTTTCTGGATAGCGTCGAGATAATCGCGGCTAAAATTCAGATTGCGCGTGAGCAACCAGTTCGAGCCGATGTCCGAGGCCTGGCCACGCATGGTCGTGAGCGCGCCCAGGTGATGACTGAGCATGATTTTTTTTGCCTTGGCAAGTTCATCCGCAGTGACGCCAGCGTGTTTCACATCGTCAACAATGTGCAGGGCCAGTTGCTCAGCTGCTTCGCGTTTCTTTGGATCGACCGTAGCATCTATGCCAAACAAACCGGGATCCCCCGGCGTGTAGGAAAATGCCGATATGCGAAACGCGAGACCCGCCTCTTCGCGAACGCGCCGGTACAGACGCGAGCTGCGCCCCTCACCGAGAATCGTTGAGAGCAAATCAAGCGCGGGTACGTCGGGGTTCGTAACCGCCGGGATATGCCATGCCAGTGAGAGATGCGTCAGCTCCGTGGCAAATTCCTGATGGGCTTCGCGCCGGCCGAGTTGCGGCGGTTCTGGCGGAATGAATACGGGCTGGAGTGATTTCGCCGGGTACGCCTTGAACAAGTCGGCGAGTTGTTGGCGCACTCTTTCTGCATCAATATCGCCGGCTACTATGAAGGTGAGATTGTTGGGGACGTAGCGTGTTTTGTAATACTGCATCACCTCCCCCTGGGTGAGCTGGTTATAGATTTCGATCTCTCCGATGACCGGGAACCGATAAGGGTGTACCTGATACGCGGTTGAAAAAAGGAGCAGCCCAGACACGCGATCGGGATCATCCATGCCCATGGCGAACTCGCGCCGGATCACTTCCTGTTCTTTCTGATATTCCTCCGGCGGCAGAGTCGAATTCATCATTGCATCGGCCAAAATATCGAGCGCGGTAACAACTCCATCTTTCGGAACGTCGATCCAGAAAACCGTGCGGTCGAACGATGTGTATGCGTTGATGTAACCACCCACGTCCTGAATTTTCTGCGCGATCTCATTTTTCCCTCGCGTTTTCGTCCCCTTGAAAAGCATGTGCTCGAGAATATGAGACAACCCCGCTCCCAGGTGCTGGTCCTCGTCGATGCTTCCCGTGGCGCACCAAGCCTGCACGCTGGCTACGGGGGCACTACGATCTTCCTGGACAATGATCGTCAGCCCGCTAGGCAAAATCCATTTGTGCGCCGAGGTCGGCGGAAACGTGATGACTGGCGAGGGTTCAGTCGTAGCAGCTTTGAGATTGACCATCATAAATAATAGAACCGTTGAGGAAAACTTTGCCAGTGGTATGCGAGCCATTGAAGTGACGGCGACGGCGTCCTCAGCGATCAGTGATTGCTGATCACTTTCTCGATGCAGCGGGTTTAGGCGCTGGCAATTCCGCCCGTGCCCTCGTCATCGCTGGTTTTTCAGGTGCGAACGGCTTCACGAAAACCTCTTGGAAATCATAAACGTTCCTGAAATCTTCGATCGAATCCTTCTCTGTTTTTCCGAATATCCCGGCGCCGATCAAATTAAAAACCATGTTTCCAATGTCCTCGGATGAGTGAATGCCCCAGCTATCGAAAACCGTCATGACCATCGGACCGAATTCCTTGAGCGCGTACTGTCGCAAGCCTTCCAATAGCTCCGGCCCGGACACATGGCGGACGCTGGTGCCTTTCACTTTCTTTTGCTGTTTCGTCGTGAAATCGAGCGCGTCACGAAGAAAAACGTATGCGTCCCGCTCGTACCGCGGGTCGCTCTTCACAATGGAATCGAGAGCTTCAGCAAATCCAATTTTTTGCATTGATGAAAAAGAAGCGTCTTAAACGCGCCTCCAAGCATAATCGCCAAACTCGGAACCGGCAACTGGCCGCGCGTCATTGGAGTAATGGAGTAATGGAGTGATGGAAAAAGCGCAAATCCCGAACACTCCGATAGTTCATCACTCGAGCTCGGAAGTCTCGATCTGGTCTTCCAGCGCATCGAGATAAACGGAGAGCGGGTCGCCTCGCCTTGGCGCGGAGACCCGCGATTGGTTCGCCGCCTTGAGGTACTCGCTGAAAGCTCCGCTCTGATTTTCCATTTGCGTTGCTTCGAACCAGTTCATGTAATCATCGATATCGCCCATTCGGGTGGCGAGTTCCTTGCGAGTACCGTCCAGATGAGATACACGCTTTTCTATTCCTCGTCGCTTCCCGTGTGTGAGCAGCGCTGCAATTTGCTGATACTCGCGCGCGACCGGACGCAAGACCGGATGTGCCGTTCCAACAAGCAACAGCAAGCCCTGGCTCATGTGGTTGACTGCGGCTTTTTCCTCTGCGGACAATTTGCGGCGCGAAAGCTCGCTAAGATTTGCCTGCTTTGGCCGCCCCCGATTCCACGAGCCATCTGAAATCTTGATCTGTAACAATTCGTCAAGACGTCGTTCGCTTTCGGCAAAAGTTAGCAGCTGGTAAGTTTGATGCTCACTGAGTCGAGCCACGGTTGAGCGCCATTTCTTTTCCACGTCATCCCGCAAATGCGGAAAGCAGGTCTTCAAATCAGCAACTCGATCATTCGACGCATGCGAAAGATTGGAGATGTATCGCGCCAGACGCGCCCGGCCACCACCCTCATCGAGGAGCAATTGCACTAGCGCGACGGAACACGCCCGGTAGAGCGTGCGTCCGGCGGAATCGAGGAGATCGAAGCGTTGGCCGAGAAATTCCTTCAGCGACCTTCCCTTATCGGCTGTTGAAAGCGCCTCCACGAGAGCTTCGCGCTCTCGTCCCGGCGTCAGCGCGAGCGCACCTTCCACCAGCCAATCCGGCGGTTCGACGAGTATCGCGCCGGGTGCAAGTTCGCCCTCGTCTCGATAAATCATCTCGAGCAGAATGGCGCGCAGCAGCTGGCGCTCGACCAATGAGCCGTCCAAATTTTGGCCAACGGTCAAATCGAGTTGCAGCTTCACACCAAATCCGGTCTGGCTGACTCGTAAGTTGCTCGGCGGAATTTCAGGGAGGTTCGCCTGTTGCGATCTCAAATTGATTACAACCGCAGTTTTCCATCCGTCGCGCTGCCGCAGCAGAGCAAGGAGATTTGTCTTGGTCTGCTCCGCCAGTTCCGAAATCGCGCCGCGCAACGTCGCATCGGCGCCGTAAATAACGAATTGTCGCGAAGGACTTACGCTGTGCTCTGGCAAAGCGCGAAGTTGGTGGCACGCGAAGACCAACAATATGAAAGTCGCAGCACGCCTCATCTTCGTTAACCGGCATGATAATCAGGGCGGCGACCTGCTGGCGAGCAGCAATCAGTGTGAAACTCTCGTCCGATCCCGGTTTTTTGATTATTAGACCTATCTCATAGAGAGGTGCGGTGTGGCGCAACCCAAGGCAGGCATGGACCCGGCGGAATTCGCCAGGCGAAAAGGCCGAATCCGCCGGTCTCATTTATTTCTTATCACCGTAAAAAAACCGAGACTTTCCGCTGGGTGCGGTGTCTAATAATTAGAACCCTACATAAAATGAATCCTTCAAGACTTGTATTTTTTCTGAGTTCCTTTGTTGCCGTAACACTTGCTGCCCCGCTCGCCACAGCTGGGCGCGGCGGTGGCGGTCACGGCGGCGGCGGTGGCGGTCACGGGATGGCCGGACGTCCCGGAATGGCCGGACGCCCCGGGATGGTTGGACGCCCCGGGATGGTTGGACGCCCCGGAATGGGCGCTTGGAACGGCCGAAACTGGAACGGCCGCAATTGGAACGGCCGAAACTGGAATGGTCGCAACTGGAGCGGTCGTAACTGGAATGGCCGCAACTGGAACAACTGGAATGGGAACTGGCGTAATAATCGATTCAATAACCGCGTCATCTTCATTGGTGACTTCGGCTTTCCGTGGTGGTGGGGCTGGGGCCCTTCCTGGGGCTGGGGATGGGGCGGTTCCTGGGGCTGGGGCGGTTCTTGGGGCTACCCGTACGGTTACTACGGGGGGTATGGCGATCCGTACGGCTACGGCGGCTATGGTTCCGGAGGGTATGGCTATGGGGATTACGGCTACGGTAACGGCTATGGA
>DATIOX010000203.1:0-23091 GCA_035472675.1 Candidatus Dormiibacterota bacterium | reverse complement strand
TGACCTTCGAGGAGTTCCACCCGGTGGACTTACCCGTGATGTAGACACCGGCCGGCTTTTCCGCAAACCGTAACTGACTGCCAAAGATCGGATCAGCGCGCTTGCGCTTGGAGTGCATCCACCAGCGCTCTCGCTTCATCGGTCATCTTCAACAATTCCGGCCACGGACGATGATAATTTTCGCCGGGCAATTTGCGCGTCGCATCAAACCCCATATGTGAGCCGATGTTTTGTTCGCTCGGAGCGTGGTCCAGCGAGTCGCTTGGATTCTTGATGATGGTGGTGTCGCGCGCGGGATCCGTGTTGGCGCACAGTCGGAAGAGCACTTCGCTTGTATTGTGCACGTCGCAATCTTCGTCCACGGCCACGATGTATTTGCTGAACATCATCTGGCCCATGCCCCACAGGCCGTGCATCACCTTGAACGCTTGGTAAGGATACTGCTTCCGAATGCTGACGAAGACCAGGTTGTGAAAAACGCCTTCGGGCGGCAGCGTCATGTCCACAATTTCGGGAAAATTCATCTTGAAGACCGGCAGAAAAATACGCACGCACGCGTCCCCGATGTAATAGTCTTCCATCGGCGGGATACCGACGATTGTTGTTGGATAAACTGCGTCACGTCGGTGCGTGATTCCCGTTAAATGGAACACGGGGTAATCCTCGATGGCGGTGTAATAACCAGTGTGATCGCCGAACGGTCCCTCCGGGCGCAGCTCGCCAGGTTGGACGTACCCTTCCAAGACAAAGTCAACGTCCGCTGGTACCTCAAGGTCGATTGTCTTGCAGCGAACAAGCTCGATTGATTTTCTTCGCAGAAAACCAGCGAACAGAAGCTCGTCCAACCCATCCGGCAGTGGTGCAGTTGCAGCGAAGGTATATACGGGATCGCCACCCAGCGTGACTGCTACCGGCATACGGTCCCCGCGTTCGTAATAACGTTTGCCATGACGCGCGCCGACCTTGTGAAGCTGCCAGTGCATTCCAGTTGTGTGTCTATCGTAAACTTGCATCCGGTACAGGCCGACGTTGCGGGCCCCGCTCTCGGGGTCGCGCGTGTGCACATTTGCCAGCGTGATGAAGCGGCCGCCGTCTTTGGGCCAGCATTTGAGGACCGGCAGATGGTCCAGGGAAAAGTCGCCTCTATTTTCGATGCGATGCACGACTTCCTGGCATGGCGCATCACGCACGGATTTTGGGCGCGCATGCAGGAGATGAATTCCCTGCTTGAACAAATTCCAGCCTTCGCGGAGATCGGTAGGCGGTTTTGCTTTTAGAATGAGTTGAATTTCCCGGGCGACATCTTCGATGTCCGTAACCTGGAGCGCGAGCGCCATACGATGACGCGACCCCATCGTATTAATCGCGACGGGAAACTCGGATTTTTTCCCATCGATGACAGGCTGTTCGAACAGAACAGCCTTTCCACCACCAGGCGATTTCATTTCACGATCAGCCCATTCTGCGATGAGCAGATCTATATCGACCGGGACAGCGATGCGCTTCAGCTCGCCTGCTTGATCAAGGGCGTCGAGGAAACTGCGGAATGAGCGGTAAGCCATTGCGAAAACGTGCCGCTAAACTCATTTGTTTGGCCACAGAATGCGAACGAAATTGTTTTACGAGCCTATGGCGGCGGCGACGGCAAATGGCGGAAGTAAACAACTCTGCCGTTGGCGAAAGTGACTCCTTTGGACGGGTAGGGGAACTTTGGCGGGATGTATGACCAGTCGAATGGCCCGTAATAGTACGGCCCGCCGTAGCTAGGAGGGGTTTCGTAACGCAGATAGACCCACGTCTCCGTTGGACGACCACGGCCGGAGCCCGGGATCGTTTGCTCTGGGGTACCCCAAGCCAGCCATACCGCATCCATGGTCATACCAAGGCGAATCTGCCCCTGACTTACGAGCGCCTGGTCCCGCGGAGAGAGACGCTGGTAAACTTCGGGGCGTTGAGAGATGCGCGTCCCAGGCGTCCCGCAACTCGTGAAAAGCAACGCGGCTGCTGCGATCCCGAACGTCCGCGCGAGTTTCAGTTCGCCCACGTGTTCAAGACCTTCGATGAAATTTCGAAAACACCGGTACACCATTGGTTAGGCGTGCTGCGATACTGATTTGTCCATTGGTAGAATGCCCAGAATTTTTCTAATTCCCTCTAGTTCGGCTCCAGGTATTGGAAGGACATAACCCTGCTATTGGAAAAAGTAACCGTCTTATTTGGGTAGGGAATGCTCGGCGGAATCAGTGAATAATAAAATGGATCGTAAAAAGGATCGCCAAAGAAGCCAAAACCGGGACCGTAAGGACCATAATAAGGATAGTAGTCAGGATAAGTGGCGTAATAGACGTAGACCCAGGTCTCGGTAGAATGGCCGCGCATGTTGCCTATAACCTTCGAATCGGGCGAACCCCATGCCAGCCAAACTGCATTTCGAGACATGCCGTAGCGAATTTGCCCCTGGCTTACCAGTGCCTGGTCGCGAGGCGAAAGACTTTGGTAAAGGTCAGGATGATCGGAGATTCGCGTCTGAGGTGTTGAACAACTGGTGAGGATCAAGACGGCGAGCACCGATGCGCCAGGGAAAAATCGACGCCTCATAATGCAGGGAAAAGCTTAACGCCACAGAATTGCGAGTCAAACCATGCGGTTTCTTGATTCAACATCGCCCTGCCCGTAATGTTCCGCTGCATGCAAGATCATTACGGCCATCGGATTTCCTATCTGCGCGTCTCGATCACCGATCGTTGCAATGAGCGTTGCACGTATTGCATGCCGCAGGAGTTACAGGAGTGGTTGCCGCGCGAGGAGATCCTGACTTTTGAAGAAACGCTGCGCCTCATTCGCATCGCGGCGGAGTTGGGGGTTTCGAAAGCGCGAATCACCGGTGGCGAGCCGTTGACGCGACGCGACGTGCTCGATTTCATCAGGCAAATCCCTGGAATCCCCGGCATCAGAAGCATCGGCCTTTCGACGAATGGAACATTGCTCGCCCGCGAAATCGCGTCTGCAGAAACAATGGCTGGCGCTCTGCGGGCGGCCGGTATGCAATCAGTCAATATTTCACTCGATACATTAGATCCGGCGACCTATTCGCAAATTACCGGACGCGATTTCCATGAACAGGTTCTCCGTGGGATCGACGCAGCCATGGCTGTGGGCTTCGAGCAAATTAAGTTGAACACGGTCCTCATGCGCGACCGAAATGAGGACCAATTAATTCCGTTAATAGAATTCGCAGCGTCGCGGGGTTTGATTCTTCGTTTCATCGAGATGATGCCGGTTAGCACCACCGAAGTGCTCGACGACAAGAACTTCATGCCGATCCTCGAGGCGAAGAGGATCATCGAATCGCGTTATGGCGTTTTGATTTCTGAAGCTGAGTTTCGAACGAATGGCCCGGCGACTTACTACCAAATCCCGGGACGTCCACAGCGCATCGGCTTTATCGGAGCAATGACCAACCTTCATTTCTGCGAAAGCTGCAACAAACTTCGTCTCACATGCGACGGAAAATTGCGTCCCTGTCTCGGCAGTTATTTGGAGTTCGACATCATGACACCGCTGCGGGCCGGCGCTAGCGACGCGGAGTTAAAACAATTCTTTTTGGATGTTGTCGATCGAAAACCGGAACAGCACGACTTCCGAAATAACTATCAGCCAAACCGCAAGATGATCGCCATCGGCGGGTAACGAATGCAGCGACTCACTCACATTGGCGGTGATGGCCGGGCTCAAATGGTCGATGTATCTGCGAAGCCGATGAGTAAGAGAAAAGCTGTTGCGAGTGGAAAGATTCAGCTTCAACGCGAGACGATCGAGCTGATTGCGAAAGATCAAATCACAAAGGGGAACGTCTTCGCGACTGCGCGGATCGCCGGTATTCAAGCCGCGAAACAGACAGCGCAGCTGATTCCGCTCTGCCACACTCTGCCGCTCGGTGAAGTTAAAGTCGACATTGTTACGTCGAACGAGGGCGCGGAGGTCAATTGCACGGCGCAAACCGTTGCGCAGACCGGAGTGGAGATGGAAGCGCTCCTGGGCGCGACCGTTGCGCTGCTGACGATTTACGACATGTGCAAGGCGGTGGATAAAGAGATGCAGATTTCCGATGTTCGCCTGCTCAGCAAGACCAAGCGCGATGTGTAAGCGCGAAGATTTTTCGTTGTCATCCCGAGCTTGCGCTCAGGGTGACGGCGTTTTTATGGACGGCGGTTGTTAAGGCATGCAGATACAAATTGGTATTATCACGATCTCGGATCGCGCCAGCGCAGGTCATTATGAGGATCTTGGCGGACCGGCGCTCAGAGAAGCGGCGCAAAAGGAAGGATGGCAAGTCTTATCGGAAGCAGTTGTTCCCGACGACACGGAACGGATTAAGCAGACGATCCGTTCGTTTTCACAACAAGGCTGTGGATTAATCCTGACGACGGGCGGAACGGGCGTCGGACCGCGCGATGTTACCCCTGAGGCGATTCGCGCAATTATGCGCATGGAGTTGCCCGGTTTTGGTGAGGTGATGCGCGCTGAATCCATGAAGATCACGCCCAATTCCATTCTCTCGCGCAGTTTGGCAGCGATCGTCGATCTTTCGCTCGTGATCGCCCTTCCGGGAAAGCCGAGCGGCGCCGTCGAGTGTCTCGGCTTTGTGAAGGGCGCGATCCCGCACGGAGTTGCGCTCGCACAAGGCACGCCTACTTCCTGCTGATCATTACCAGCCGGAACTCGACTGCTTTAAGCAGTCAAGTTTCCGCACGGTTCTGACTTCAGTCTGGATAAATCAGCAGTCGCATCAATTGCCTGCCGTAATCGGTGAGATGCGCATTTGAGCCGTGGCCGGAAATTATGTCCCGGGTCATGTAGGAATAATCAACCGAACTTTTCTTGGCATAACTGAGCTCTGGCTGCGTCACGTTTTTATCGCTCGATTCTATTCTCAGGGGCACACCGGATTGTGCAAATGAGACCTCCCAGGAGGATTTCTCGCTTCGGCTTCCGGCCGTGAACATCCAGGGATAGATTTTTGGGAGCTCGAAATGTCGCGATTTGGGAACAGTCACCTTGTAGAATATCTCTTCGCGACTAAGGAATTGAGGAATAGTCAGTGAAGGATTTTTGTGTAGCGCAAGATAAAGCCGCGCGATATCGAGCCCGATTAGATTCATACCATTGTAAATGCCGTTGTGATTGGGATCGTTTCTAAAGAATGTGTTATACCAAGCTTCGAATTGATGACTGAGCATCAGGTTCAATTCCAAATGGAGATGCGCGCGTTCCCGGTTTAGTCCCGTTCCTGTGTACCCCATCACGGCGATTCGTTGACCGCGTTTCACTGTGTCGCCTGATTGCACTGCGATCGAACTCAGGTGGCCGTACAAACTGTAATAATTTGAGCTGTCCCAGTGGTGCTCGATCACAATGTATTTCCCGTAGTTCGAGTGGCCAGGCACGAGATTGGTGTGCACGACTTTCCCGTTGGCAATGGCGCGCACTTCATCCAGCGGTTCACCATGTGCATCACGGTGCAACGGGCGAATGTCGATCCCTTCATGAAAACGGGTATAAACGACGCCACCTGCCGTGTCCGTGGGGTCACGCACAAAACCGTATTGACCGCCTTCCCATGGCGTGGATTTCACGCCCTCGTAGTTCCGTTCGATGTACTGGTAGAATGCAGCCCCGCCGCCCGAAAACAGGGCATCATTGTCAGTCGGCAGGCCGAGATCGACAGCCTGATTCCCTCCCATGGCTGTGGAGCGTACCAAAGCGAACGTGAAAAAAATAACCGTCAAAAGACGATTCATGTGTTACGGGAAACGCCAGTCAGTTCCCGGTAGCATGTTGTCGCTTCCGTTGTCCAATCATGCGCCAGTCCTTTTTCATTAATTCGATATCCGCCGAAGTTAGCCCGGAAGGGATGTAGATTTTTCCGTCGGAAACGCGTTTGTCGATTTCGAGTTCGGTAATCGGGCGGCCATTGATGAACACAAAAAGAAGACTGCCGCGACGTTCAACGCTTAAAGTGTCGAGCACGACTCGCCCATGCTCGTCGAGTTGAAGCAGCGCGCCATAAGTTCCGTTCGTGGCCGGATACGGGGAAAACGCTATGACATCGCGCTCCGAAATCCACGGCATTTTTTCGATCGCCACATTTTTACCCGACACTTGGGCGCGAACAGATGTCGCGAATACCTCGGTATCCCGAGGGTTTGCTTGTGCATGCAATCGGAACGTGCAATGTCGTTGTTTCGCCACGCCTTCGGTAGCGGCGAAAACCAGGCAAAACGCGAATGCACAGAGAGTTTTCATGTGGATTGGATAAAGGGTTTGACAGGGTTTTTGCAACCTCGAAAGCTTTCGGGTCTGTTTTAACCTGCCCATGAAGGGACGAGCAGCCCTGCACATTCTGATGTTTTTCGTCGTCGGGAGCATATTTGCTCAAGACGCCTTGCCGACGTCCACACCCCCACGCAAGCGCGGTTGGTTGGGCCGCCTCCTCCACCCATTTTCTCCGGATTCGGTTCCCCAATACAAGGATGCCAGACTTCGCGGCCTTACGGTCGATCTGCAAATCACACCGCAAACCATCAAGCTGTCTGAAGTTCGCCAGCTTGGGATAAAATTGACGCTCGCAAACATATCCAAGCGCCCTGTAACGCTCGATTTTCCGACGAACCAGCGGATTGAAATTTATTTAATGAATTCCGAAGGAAATATCCTCACAAAGTGGTCCGACAACCACGCTATCGCGGAGAAACCCGCCACGATTTTGATTAACCCGCAGGAGAGGATTGAGTATAACGAAACAATCGCAACGCGCGACCTGACGCCAAACAAGGTCTTTATCGCCGAGGTTTTTTTCCCTCAGTACCCGGAGTTGCGTGTTCGGCAAAAATTCCTGGCTGTGCCGTGAGAAGTTGATAGTCGATAGTTGGTGGAGCTGAATCGTGTCCGTTAATCAACCATCAACTTCGAACTATCACCTTTTCTCCGATTACCACACTCATCCACAGGGACATCGGGTGCAGCATTACACGCCGGCGTTGCTTCAGCCCTGGGCGGATTCTGCGCGGAAGTTCGGTTTGACCGACATAGCCTTTACCGATCACGATCGTTATCACGCTGGAATCGACTTCGATGAAATCGATCGTTTGCGGGACAGAAATCCCGATCTGAGAATCCGCGCTGGCATTGAGCTCGATAACGATCCCATTAACTCGCAGGCGGGCCGAAAATGGATTGAGAAGCATTGGGACAACCTCGATTTTGTCCTTGGCTCGGTGCACTTCCTTGATCGCGACGACCAGATGTTCGATAGCGTGCCAGATGGCGGGGAGCAATTCGAAGGCCATGACGTCGATGCGCTTTACGCCAATTATTTGCGCCGTGTTCGCGAAATGGCGGCAACCGGGTTAATCGATTGCCTTGCTCATCTCGATCTTATTAAGATTCATGGTCATCGCCCCGGTGCGGAAATCGGAGCCATCGTCAATGAAACGCTCGATTTTATTCGCGCGAGGAATCTCGCAATCGAACTTTCCACCGCTGGGTGGCGCAAGCCCGTGAATGAACTCTATCCAAGCGATCGGATCATTGAGCTTGCAATAGAGAAAGGCATTCCTTTTACGATTGCCTCCGACGCGCATTCGCTTGCGCAACTGGGCGATAATTACCCAAGGCTTGCGCAAAAGATGGCGGCCTTTGGGATTCGCCAGATCTGCATCTTCGAAGACCACCAACCTGTTATGCGCGCTGTTTGTGCCGGACCGATGCTATAACTGAAGATCGAGCTGCGACCGTTTCTGCGCTGAGGTGGCTTGTTCCGTTTCTGAAGGCAGGCTTGCCTTAAGCCCCAAACGGTGGGCGAGGCGCTGGCAGGTTTCAGGCGCAAACCCTTCGAAATGATTGCTAACGAATGCCCAGACATTGCGCGCTTCGGAAAGATGCCGCTCAATCTTAAGCGACCAGCTTTCAAGTGCAGCTTCGCGTCTCCATAGCAACCTTTTGTAACGATGGATGTGCCCGCCATCGACATCGTATTTGGTTGTGTAATCGCCAAGCAGACGCAGATAGAGAAAATCAGAAGTGCGAGGGAGGAATTCGAAAGGTGCAAGGTTTCGCTCGTTAAGGGGAGTGATGTCCGCCCAGACCCAGCAGACGCGATGCTTTTCCAAAAGCCGGATGAACTGCGGCCGATGCCATCCGGCGTGACGAAATTCAACCGCGAAGCGGAAATCCGCTGACAGTTGGCCAAGAAAATTGCGCAGCGCCAGCTTGCCATCCTTTGGCGCGAAGGAGGGCGGAAGCTGGATCAGGATAACGTCGAGTTTTGCTCCAAGCGGTTCGATGGCGCGGAGAAACGAATTTAGCTCGGCGGTGCAATCGTGTAGCCGGGAAGCATGTGTGATCTGACCGGGAAGCTTACAGGTGAAACGGAAGTCACTGGGAGTCATCTGGACCCAACGCCAAACGCTGTTTTCCGTCGGAACAGCATGAAAAGTCGAATCCACTTCAACTGCCGTGAAATAGTTGGCATAAAATTCCAACCAGTGAGCTTCTGGCAAACCCTGTGGATAGAAAACGCCACGCCAGTCTTCAAAGCTCCACGCGCACGAGCCGATGCGTATCTTCTGCTGATCGGTCAGATTCAAAACGAGATTGCAAACCTAGCCAGTCTTCTGTCCTTGGAAAAGGGTTCACTTTTGGAAATATGGTGAATATTCCACGGGTCCTGGCGGCCTCCAAAACTTGACTGAGCGCATAAGTCAATTACCCTCCCACACCCATGCATTTCGCTATTCGTGTGCTTCTAGTTTTCGGGGTTGCCGCATTTCTTTTGCCCGAATCCGGCAAGGCCTCTGTTGTCTTCAAACCGGGTAAAAAACCGGAGTACGTGAGCCCGAGCGGCGAAGAAGAACTAAGCGGCGATGCTGTGGACCTATTCCAGATTGGTCAGGCTGCCGAGAAAGAAGGCAACACCAAGCGCGCGATCAGAGCTTACAAGAGTCTCGTCAAACGCCATCCCAAAGACAAGGTGGCCCCGGATGCGCTTTATCGTGCCGCTCAATTACAGGAACAAGAACATAACTTTTTTGCGGCGGCGGATTCATTTTCGCAGTTAGTGGAAAAATATCCCGGCAGTCCGCATTTCGACGAGGCAATCGAGGCGCAGTTCCGAATCGGCGAAATTTATCTTAACGGCAAAAAGTTGAGGGTCCTTGGCATTCCGGTTGCCTCGGCATTGGATCGTGCTGTGACTGTTTTCGCCAACGTGGTCCGAACCGCGCCCTACGGAAAATATACCGCCCGGGCGCAATTTGATATCGGTCTTGCTCGCGAGAAACAAGGCGCCAATGATGCGGCCATTCAAGCATACCAGGCTGTTGTGGACAAGTTTCCTAACGAGCCTATCGCCGTGGATGCCCAATACCAGATCGGCTACATTTGGTTTACCGCTGCCCAATTAGGCACAAAGGACGCCGCCGCCTCAGCGAACGCCAAGACTGCGTTTGAAGATTTCCTCTTCCATTATCCTAAGAGTGAGAAAGCAGCCCAGGCGCGCGCTAACCTCGAAATTCTCGAGCACAAGCAAACGGCCAACTCATACAAGGTCGCAAAATTCTACGACAAGCAGAAATATTATCGCGCCGCGGTTATCTACTACAACGAAGTGATTCGCCAGCAGCCAGGTTCTCAGGAAAGCAACGAGGCAAAGAAACGGATTGATCAGCTGCGCGCAAAATTTGGAGATGCGGCGCTTCAGCCGGCGCTTCCTATGGGACAACAGGCCAGCAAGAAAAAGAGTGACATGCACGGCGCGCGAACTGCCGAAAGCGGGTCGGCAAAACCAGGTCCGGCAAATAACGAAGCACCGTTGCCGACGTCGGAGAGCGATAATTCGCTTCCGCCACCAGCTTCGCTTGCTCCTGATACCACCACCGCACCTGACCCACTACTGGCTCCACCGGGTACAAGCACAAGCTCCAACACGTTGCCGACTTCCGAGGCGTCGGCTTCTCCCGGAGCGTCCGCCTCACCGGCGCCTTGAAAGCCTTATTTGCCACCCTATTCTGCCTGGCCCTGGGTGGTTGCCTTGGCTATCACATTGGTCCAGTAAAGCCATATTATCTTCGCGATGTTCACGCGATCGCAGTACCGACTTTTAAGAATCGCACGCTCGTTCCCCGGATCGAAGTGTTGGTTACCGATACTGTGATCAAACAGTTACAACAAGATGGGACGTTCCAGATTACCAATGGGGATAAAGCGGATGCCACTCTGACAGGTGAAATATCCCGGATCACTCGAGCACCGGCCCGCTCGGTGCGTGGCAACGTCCTCGCCACGACCGAATTTAGTCTCTGGCTAGTGGTAAGGTACTCGCTGACTGGACGGGACGGCAAACCACTGGTAGCCCCGAACGATGCGATCGGAACGACCACCTTCTTCGTAAGCAGCGACGTGACTAGTGATGAGCGTCAGGCTTTGCCCCTTGCGACTGAGGACCTCGCCGTCCGGCTAGTTACCCAAATAAGCGAGGGTTGGTGATGAGTAATGAAAGGTGAAGAAAAGCTTTGGACCATCCTCAACGACAAACTCGATACCCTGCGCGCTACAGACCGGTTGCCCCAGGCGATCCGCGTTGCCGAAACAGCGCTGGAAATCGCCAAGCGCGCCTTCAGCGGCACCGACCTTTCGCTGGCGACCAGTTTTGAGAAGCTAGGGCAGCTTCTCGATCAAAAGGGTGATCGCGCGGCGGCCAAAGGATATTTGCTCAAGGCGCATGCAATTCTGGAAAAGGTAAACCCACCAGACCAGCGTGCGATCTACCGTTCCGCGAGACGGCTTGCATTTCTATGCGATGGTCTTGGCCAGTCTGAAGAGGCCATTAATTTCTATCAGAAAGCAATCGCCGCCGGTGCCGAAATCGAAGATATTCATTATTCGGATCTCGGCACCATGTTAAACAATGTTGCTCTGATTTTGCGTAAGTCGGGACGACAAAAGGCAGCTGAACCGTGCTACTTGCGCGCATTGCACATTTACGAGAAACAACTCGGGCCGGACCATGCCGATGTGGCGTCAGTGCTGAATAACCTCGCCGTGTTTTACACGAATGAACGCCGATTCACTGAAGCAGAGAAAATACATCTTCGCGCGCTGGCCATTCGCGAGAATTTAGACCCACCTCCGCTTGCCGACATTGCGCAGTCAAAATGCAATCTGGCGGTCGTCTATCATTCGCGCGGAGATTATGCCAAAGCGGCAGAGCTTTATCAGGCTTCTCTCAAAATGTGGGAGCAGGTGAAGGATAAACCGTTGAAGGATTACGAGATCGTTGTATCCAATTATGCCGACCTTTTGCGCTCGCTTGGCCAGGTACGCAAAGCGCACCAATTGGAAGTTCGCGCACGGAAGAAACGTTCGGCCTAACTTCTGACTATCCGGCCTTCGTCCTTTGCATTGACTCGGTTTGACCTTGCAGGCGACAGGCACCCGCGCATTGTAAGGGCCACCGGTTTTGCTCGCGTGGCGGAATTGGCAGACGCGTACGGCTCAGGACCGTATGGGGAAACCCGTGGAGGTTCGAGTCCTCTCGCGAGCAGTGCCTGGGGCCCCCGCGACCTATTTGGAAGCGAAGACTATCGGCAAGCTGCAGATTCCGGTTGTATTGATTCGACTACTTGCGCCCAGCAGCTTTCCGTCGCGCCGCCCAGCGAGCCTTCATCAACTGCGACAGCCTTCTTCGTCCGGCAGGTGTGAGGCCACCTTTCTTTGCTGAAGGTGTTGCCTTCTTCGTTCCTGCAGTCTTTCTTCTTGCTGCCCAGCGGGCCTTCATGAGCTCAGAGAGCTTTCTCCGACCAGCAGGCGTAAGCGCGCCTTTTTTTCTGGTAGCGGTTGGTTTCGCCCCGCCCTTTAGTCTCGCCCAACGGGCCCTGGCAGCGGCTGCAAGCTTGGCCCGGGTTGAAGGCGAAAAGTAACGCCCTGCCTGCGTAGAGGCTGTTGTGGGTCTGGCGACTGTTGTGGGTCTGGCCGCTGTTGTGGGTCTGGCAGGCGCACCTCCCAGGATAGAGGAAAGACGTCTTGCCAGATTGTCAATTTGCCGGCGTATTGAAACTGCTTCTTCTAAAGCTTTAACAGATATATCCATGCTTGTGACATAGCCGGGTTTGTCGCATTAGCAATCCTTTTTTATAACAAACTTTATGCCTAACATTTCTGGCTGGTGGCTTTCACGCATTAGTTACATCCATGTGGTAAACAAGAAGTGAGCTATCATAGAATCGTGAGCTGACGTTTATCCACATTCAAATGACAAAATCCGGTACCGCAACAGAGCCCGCACGAGTTCGGCAAATGTTTGGCGCCATTGCCAGACGGTACGATCTGGCTAATCACACGCTTAGCTGCGGGATGGATTTTTACTGGCGAAAACGTGCTGCCAACACGGTCGCAAGCTGGGGGCCGGGCAAAATTGTCGATCTTGCTACTGGCACAGGAGATTTGGCGCTTGCGCTGCAGAAGCTGCTGCCGGATGCGGAAGTCACAGGCGTGGATTTCCTGCCTGAAATGCTGGAACTGGCGCAGGGGAAAGGGGTGCGCCAAACCATGCTTGCCGACGCGATGAAGCTGCCATTCCCCGATGATTCCTTTGATTGCGTTACCATCGCTTTCGGGTTGCGTAACATGGAGAATTGGAAAGGCGCGCTTGCTGAGATGTCGCGGGTGCTTAGGCGAGACGGCCATTTGTTAGTGCTTGAGTTTTCGCTGCCAACAATATCGATTGTGCGCACCATCTATCGTTTCTATTTGCATCGTTGCCTGCCATTGCTGGGCTCTTTTTTGACTAGAAAGAAAAGCGCCTACGACTACCTCGGGGATTCGATCGAAGAATTTCCCAGCGGCTGTGCAATGATCGATTTAATCGAAGGGAGCGGCTTTCGGCGCGCGACGCTTCAGCCGTTGAGTTACGGCATCGTGACGATTTACACCGCACAGAGTCTCTGACGGCGAAGGTGTTGACGAGATCACGGCGTAACGCTCGGTGTCGGACTTGGCATGGGCGATGGTTGCGCCACAACAGGTAACCTCAAGCTATTCAAATCCGAATTGCTAATCACAAACGTACCTTCGCGGCCGTCTACATGAGCGCACCATGTTCCGTCACTGGCCGGAGCGCCGATGATCAACTTATGGGACACCTTATTGTCAGACGAAGTTGTGAGTGTAAGAGTCAGCTGCGGCTTTTCGAAGCCATCTTGAGGCTTCGTTGGTCCGAGCCAACGTAGTGCGTGCAAGCTCGACAACCTGCTGAGTAGCGACTGCACATTTGTCCCATCGATCTCACCACTGCCTTTTAGCCAATGCCACTGGTTATTTTCGCCGCGTTCCAGCGACAGCTCTTTGTCCGTCGTTATGCTCAGACGATGAATTTCGTCAGGTTTAAACTTAAAGATCGATAACTCCTGCCATTGCAAAGGATCGGCTGAGATCTGGTCAAGCAAGCCGCGACGGACCGCCACGACAAACGGCTCATCGGTAAGTCGCGCGTAAATATTGTCTCCGTCTTCCTTTCCAAAGGCAACTGCAGCAAACGGCTGCTCACCCGCTTTGGTCTCGGCAGTGTTCTCCGACGCGAACGAGCTGAACGTTAATTGCAGATGCGGTTTGTCCAGGCCGTATTTTCCCAGATTCGAAGCGACGTCTTCCACGAACTTTGTCACTCGCTGATTTTGCAACGTATCAATTAAGCGTCGGACGGCGCCCGAATCTGCGGGCGCATTATTTCGGCTGGCGATCGTCCAATTTCCATCCTTGCGTGCAAGAACAGTCTTACCTTTGCCTGGAACATCGATCGTGATCCGATCGAGAACGTTTGTGTCAATCCGGACCAAATGATAGTCGCGTAAATCGGCTGGCTTAATGTTGAGAACCTCTTCAATCTTCTTGGGCAATGTGTAAACGGCCCCGCGAGGAGCAAACCGGACATATACCTGATCCTTTTCCTTCCCAGGCACGCTGCCGATTTGCAGCATTTGACCTTTGTCCTCCTGGCCAAAGACTTTAATCGAGTCAGCGATCTCAACCTTTTGGTCCTTTTTCCCTTCCTGGCCAAATAACGTGATCGACCCGCGTGGCTCCGCCAGCCCGTAAGGTCGCAGGTCGCCGTGATCGACAGCCACAAATTGTTGAATGCGCGCCGTTATAACTTGCGCAATCAGGTCGCCGACTTTCTCGTCATCCGCCCGCGCGCGAAGCGGTTTTACGATGTCCCAATGGTCGCCCTTCTTCTCCAACTCCATTTCACCAGCAGGCGTCTTTAACGCCGTGCGGCGCACCTGTGCAGTGGTCAAATCAGTTAACTTTTTGTCGCGGAATTCTTCCGCCTTTTTGTCGATGTCCTTTTTGACCGATTGTTTGGCTAGAAACGTTTCCTTGGAATTCTCAAAACGGACATACATCCGGCCTTCCAACGCAGCGTCCCTTCCGAATAGGATTTCGGGTGGTCTGTCAGAACCGATCAATTTTAGCTTAAGCTTTGGCTGGTTCAGGCCGTATTCATTCAGCTTGCTCCTATCGGCGTCGATATCTTTCGCCGGAATTGTTCCCTCTTTCTGCCAGGTCTCCAAGTCCGACAACAAATTGTCGACCAAGGCGCCGTCCGCTTGATCCTTGAATGGCGTTTCGAGCCGCCATTTATTGTCGAGGCGCCGTATTTCTATCTTTTCATCGCCATTTTGAATGACCACACCATCGATCTTGTTTCGATCGAAATTCACCACGTTTTGCGCCTGTCGCCTCGCTTCCCCAGTGCTCGGCTGTTTCATCTCAAAGAACCCGAGGTAAGCGAACACGGCCAGCACAACGACAGCCAGGATTAGCGTAGTTCTCCAATTCATATCTTAGCAAAGGAGCGCGGGAAGCCTTCGGTGCTGTCGATAATGTGCCGCGAGGGGCGCGCTCGCCCGAAGATACATGTTATCGCGACGCTCAAGTCCCATCGTATGTGCTACACGCGCCGTTGCCACCAAACCACCGTTCCGATTACTGCGGGGATCAACGGCATGAAAACGAGAACGATCCAGCGCAGACGAGCCAACGCGTCTCCATTCAAACTGAAGGTGAGAGGTTTTGAAACTTTTGGTGCGATACCGATCAGCTGTTCCCGGCTCAGCAGCCAGTTCACACTGCCGGACATAAAATCGAGCCCCTGCTGATCTTGCGTAATTGCATTGTCTTGAACGAACGTCGCATTGCTAACGACTACCAAGCGCGATGAGTTCAGTTGAACGCGCTCATCTGCGCTACCACCTTTTTCAATGGCTGCGCCTATTGTTATTTGTGTATTGTCGTCCCGTTTCGCGTCAGCCTGCAATTTTGCTTGATTGTCCGTGTTATAATCGGTCTCGGCAAAATAGCCTTTTTCCGCCTGGATCAGTGGTTCGATCCGGATGTTGGCAACGCGGGCGCGGTCGGGCTCGAGCGTGAGTGAGGAAGTACCGCCTAAAAAGAGCGCCCGCACGTCGGCTAGCCGTCTTGTGATCGGGCTGTCGCCTAGGAAACGCGCCTGAACATCTCGTGTCAATGCCAGTTCCTGGATCCCGGTTCGCAGAAAAACCATTAGTCTGTCGTCATTCACGTTTACGCCTAGCTCGCTGACAAACGCGTCTAACTTCGGCGTTTTCGCTGCTGGATCTAGGAGAAGCAAAATCCGCCCCTGTTTGTCCCAGAAGTTGCGCAGCAATTTCATTTCGCGGTCCGAAAAATCGTACTGCGGCCCAATTATCATGACGGTTTTTACGTCCTCGGGAATCGCATCCAGATCGAGAAGGTTTAGTTCTTTGAACTGGATGTTCTCGTTTTCGATGAATGTTTTCAGGACCGAGATCGCGCTGCCTTCCGTAAGCGCTGGTTCCTTGTGACCGAGGACGTAGCCAAGGGTCTTCTTTTTCCCCTCCACAAGATCGATCATTGCGCTGGTGATGGCTTGTTCGCCTTTGAACGCGGCTACACGAGGGCCTTCACCTAGCGCCATTCCGCTCTGGTCGATGTCAGCCATCTCCGACGCCTTGACCGTTTTGTTGCGTCCTTCGTAATCGACTACCAGGAGAGGCTCGTCCGTAACGACCTTGTATTTGTCGAACAACTCCTTTGCCCGGGAAAGATTGCGCTCGGGATCAATGTGCTCAATATCGATCTTTCCTTTACCGGCATACTGATATTCCGTCAGCAAATTCTGAACATCCGTGGTAATCGGCGTGGTAGGTGGAAAGAAAACCGTGATGCGCATCTTGCCCTTGAGTGTATCGAGCAAACGCTTCGTTTTGTCTGAGAGCGCATATTTTTGATCGCGGGAAAAATCCCAGCGGGCGTAGTGTTTGAAGGCGATCGAGTTCACCATCGCGACCAGAAATAAGACGAGCACGATTTGCGCGAGAACGTTGAAACCGATTCGAAGCCGACGAATTTTTTTCCGGGAACGTGTCCTGTGCGCGTTTGTTTCCTCAGCCATCGCTCAAAGCCTCCATTTGCGGGATTGGAATGCCTGGTGGGTGAGCACCAGCATCACGATCGTCATGCTCACGTAGAGAACGATTGGCCGTGTATCGATCACCCCACGCGAGAACGTCCCCATATGTTCGATCGCAGAGAAGTACCCCAGCAGGTCGCGCGTTTCGGAGCTCACATCGAGCAGAATGAACTGAACCAGACCGAGGAAAAATAGCAGCGTAATTGCGCAAAAAGAGATGACCGCCGCGATGATCTGGTTTCGGGTTAGAACGGATGTTAGACAACCAATCGAGAGATAAAACATTCCGAGTAATAAGAGCATCAGATAAGACCCGGCGTAAGCTCCGGCAGAATGCGCAGCTGGCTCGTTCGTCACTTTAAGAAAGATGGCAAAGTAAAGCAGCGTCGGGATCCAGAGAATCACGTAGAAGACCAGCGCACCGAAAAATTTCGCAAGTACTACCTGCCAGTCACGTACCGGGACAGTCGTCAGTGGCTCAATCGTGCCGAGCTTAAATTCTTCAGCAAACAGACGCATCGTGATGAGCGGAAAAATCAGAACAAAGGCAAACCAAAAGAAGATCGAGTTAAAAAATGCCTCCTGCACAGTGTACTGCACCTGGCGCTGATTCATGAAGGAGACCTGGAAATAGAAATCGATCCCGCTGACTATCAGGAAAAAGATGAGCACGATGTAGGCAATCGGGGAGTGGAAATAGCCGCGTACTTCGCGCGAAAAAAGAGCGTAGAATTTCCTCATAAATCAAATATTGGGTATTGAGCCCCCAGCCATTTTGCCGACATAGTTACACGGCGTCTGCGTGCGTGATTTCCACGAACACATCCTCAAGCGTTGCTCGACGCTGAGTCAGCTCGCGCACGGCCCAGTGGCGCTCTGTCGCCAGGCGGAAAACCTCTTCGCGCACATCGACTCCTGATTCGACCCGCAGGGAAAATCTCTTCCAATCATCCTCCCCATCGGTGATCACTTCCCGCACACCTGAAATCTTTTTTAGCTCGTCCGCGCCGTTATCCGTTCCCACTTTTGCTTCAAGAACAACACCGCCGGCCTGCCTGATTTTTCCCAGTAAATTTTCCGGAGTATCGCATGCTTCGATTTGTCCTTTGTGAATGATGATCACGCGGCTGCATGTCATCTCCACCTCGGGCAGGATGTGCGTCGAAAGCAAAATAGTATGCTGCTCGCCCAAGTTCTTGATTAGCTCGCGCACCTGGCGGATTTGGTTTGGATCGAGGCCGATTGTCGGCTCATCCAGAATTAGCAGGTCCGGTTCAGCGAGCAGCGCGTCCGCCAGTCCCACCCTCTGCCGATATCCCTTGGATAGGGCCCCGATCAGCTTGTTCTCTACGCTCTTGAGACCACAAAGTTCTTTTACGTCGCCAACACGCTCGGTGATGCGACGATGTTGGACACCCTTAAGGGCCGCGCGGTAACGCAGGTACTCTGTTACGCGCATGTCGCTGTAGAGCGGCACGTTTTCTGGCATGTAGCCGAGATGTGCTCGGGCCTGCAGCGATTGTTCAAAAACATCGAATCCCGCGATCGTGGCGCGGCCGGAGGTTGGCGGCATGAAGCTGGCCAAAATGCGCATTGTGGTGGTTTTGCCCGCACCGTTGGGCCCAAGAAATCCCATGATTTCGCCTCGGCTAACCTCGAAATTCAAATCACGGATGGCAGGCTGGCCAGCGTAGCGTTTTGTCAGATTTTCGACCTTAATCATTTTGCAATATTTCCATGAGACAACTGAACCCCGATTGCGTTGCCGTTTTTTTTAACGCGCCGTCATGCTCAAAGTGGCGAGCTGCCGGCTTTGTCGGCCCGTACGGATTACGCCAACCGTAAATTCGAGTTTCGTACCGCTCTGGACACTTCGAAGCAATTCCTCGATTTGTTTGACGGAGTTCGTTTCGGAGTTGGCCGCCCGATAAATCACCAGGCCGCGCTCGAGCCCTGCTTCATCTGCCGGGCTATCTGGTTCGACTGCGGTAATCAAAACACCGCGTCCTCGGATGTAACCCAGCGCATCGCTCAGTTCCTGATTCAAATCCTGTAGCTGCAGTCCAAATAACTTTTCCGCATTCGACGCGGAGGTATTCGCGGCGGACGCAGGCTGGTTCTTTGGTGTGGCCTGTTTTTGCGCGTCCTTCTTGAATTGATTTACGCTGTCGCGCACGATGTCCGCCGGAATTGCAAAACCCATTCCCTGAGTGGGCACGCCTTGCGGCGTGAAAGCCATTTTCGCCGAGCTGATACCAACCAGCCGGCCGGATAGATCGATCACCGGTCCGCCGCTGTTACCCGGATTAATTGCCGCGTCAGTCTGTACCAGGCCCTTATACTCCGTATCGTCCACGGTGATGTCGCGCTTGACCGCGCTAAGAACTCCGCGGCTAATCGAACTACCATATCCAACCGCATTGCCTACCACAATTACCGTCTGGCCCAGCAGGTTCGGGGAAATATTATCAAGGTTAATAAAAGGAAATGCGGTCTCGGCGTCGATCTTGATGAATGCCAGATCGGTCTTATCATCGCCGGTAATGTAGTGCGCATTGTAGGTCTTGCCGTCGTTCGTCGTCACGTGAATCTTCAAGTCCGCGGCGCGCTCAACCACGTGCTGGTTGGTAACGATGTAGCCTGCCGGATCCACAATGAAACCCGAGCCGAGGCTTTGCAGAGTCTGGCGAATTTGGCGCGGGCGGACGCGATTGTAGCCGAAGAACTGAGCGTAAAAATCCTCAACCGGATCGCGCACCGTGCGCTTCACCACACGTTCGGTGTTAATATTCACAACCGCAGGCAAAACCTTTGCCACTGCCAGCACAGATGGTTCCGAAGCTGGATCGGCTTGGGCGAAACAAGAGACCGATTGCGCGAAGATCAGCAGCAAAGCAACCAGCATGTAAAGCGCGTATCGCACCCACACGAGAACATGGACTTCCCTAGCCGTCATATCCGCAGCAAGTAACGAGGCCGCCTCTGGACTGTCAACTTGCCGCACCGCGGAATCGTCGGAGATTAAATTTGCTATGCGCACTTCAATTAGTGCCCGCGCAAATTTAGAACTGATCGAAGAGAATTATGGCCGCTGGCAGCGGAATCCTGAGTCGGTGGATTCCGGGTGGTCAGCCTTTTTCGAAGGGTTCGAGCTTGGAAATCTACCGCAGCGGGACGGCGCGTCGGCTGCCGCCGCTCGCGAAGCGGCGTTACAGACGCGGGTTGATGGTCTCATTTACGCGTATTGTTCGCTTGGTCATACCATTGCGCGGGTCGATCCCCTGGAAGAGACGCGGCCACAAAATCCATTGCTGAGCCTTCGCGAGTTCGGCTTCAGCGAGTCGGACCTGGACCTTCGCGTTTCATCAAAATTCTTCCTCGACAATCGGCCCATGACGTTGCGCGAGATGGTTTCCGGCTTGGAGAGAATTTATGCCGACTCCATCGGTTCCGAATTCATGCACATCCAGGACCCGCGAGTGCGTGACTGGATCCGCAAGCGATTGGAGACGCGACCGCACAAGCATTCGACTCCAGCAGCAGTGCAGGTGGCCCTGTTGCGGGCGCTGCTTGAAGCGGAATCCTTCGAGATTTTCCTGCATACGCGTTACGTGGGGCAGAAAAGGTTCTCACTTCAGGGTTCGGAATCGCTCATGGTGATTCTGGACACGATCCTGCACAAATGTCCGGAAGACGGCGTCGAGGAGATTTGCATGGGCATGGCGCATCGCGGCCGACTCAATATCCTTGCAAATTTTTTGCGCAAATCGCTCAAGGTTATCTTTACCGAGTTTAGCGAAAATTATGTTCCCGAGTTGGCAGCCGGCGACGGCGATGTGAAATATCACCTCGGTTATCACTCGGTACGCAGACTTGCCTCGCGTGCGGAGGTCGAGATCCGGCTCTCGTCGAACCCGAGCCACCTGGAAGCTGTCGATCCAGTAGTCGAAGGACAAGCGCGCGCCAGACAACGACTTCGCGGGGACACCGAGCATAGGCGCAAAGTCCTGCCGTTGCTGGTGCACGGCGACGCTGCCTTCATCGCGCAGGGGATTGTGGCTGAGACGCTCAATTTGTCGCAATTACCCGGGTACAGCACGGGCGGAACCATCCACATCGTTGTGAACAACCAGATCGGGTTCACTACCCTTCCGAAAGATGCGCGTTCCTCGATGTACTCCACCGATATCGCGAAGATGATCGAGGCGCCGATCTTTCATGTGAACGGCGACGATCCGCTGGCGGTTAAATTTGTTAGCGATATGGCATTCGATTTTCGTCAGCGATTCGGGCGCGACGTGGTAATCGACATGTATTGCTATCGTCGCTATGGCCACAACGAAGGCGACGAGCCCTCATTTACCCAGCCTGATCTCTACGCAAAAATCGAGAAGCGCCCATCAGTCACGCAGCTTTACAAACGCGAGTTGCTGGAAGCGGGAACGCTGAGCGAAGATGATGCCGTCTCGCTGGAAACCGAGTTCGGTTTGCGGCTCGAAATGACGCGAGATGAAGTCGACGCCATCGAGAAACGCAAGGCCAGCGAGAAAGCCAGGTTCAGAGAATCCACAGCGATATTTCAACCTGAGTACTCAAGCGAGTCTGAGCCGACTGCGATCAGCCAGAAAACGCTTAAGACTATTGTCGATGGTCTCACCCGCGTTCCGGAAGGCTTCGAAATCCAGCCGAAGATCAAGCGCATTGTCCTTGATCATCAGCGCAAAGTTTTCGAGGAGGGCGGTCCCTATGAGTGGCATTATGCCGAAGCGCTCGCGTTTGGATCGCTGCTTCTCGAGGGAATTCCGATCCGATTGTCAGGCCAGGACAGCTCACGCGGCACTTTTAGCACGCGGCACTCTGTGCTTTACGATGCAAAGACGGGAAAACCCTACGTGCCGCTCATGCATCTCGCCCAGAAACAGGCGCGCATTTGCATTTACAACAGCCCGCTCTCAGAGGCTGCGGTGCTCGGGTTCGATTATGGTTACTCGCTCGATTATCCGAAGATGCTTTGTTTGTGGGAAGCGCAGTTCGGTGATTTCTCCAACGGCGCGCAGATGATTATCGATCAATTCATTGTTTCAGCGGAATCGAAATGGCAGCGGCCGAGTGGGATTGTGTTGCTGCTTCCGCATGGCTATGAAGGTCAGGGCCCCGAACATTCCAGCGCGCGGCTCGAGCGTTTTCTCCAAGCCTGCGCCGAGGACAACATTCAGGTCTGCAATCTGACTACGGCCGCGCAGTATTTTCATGTGTTGCGGCGCCAGATGAAGCGCGACTTCATCAAGCCCCTGATCATCATGACCCCGAAAAGTCTGTTGCGTGCCAGCTTTGCTTCCTCGCCTGCCGAAGAATTCATCCATGGCCGTTTCGAGGAAATTCTCGGCGCACCTGAAACAGGTTCTGCAGAGAAGATAAAGCGGATCATCTTTTGCTCCGGCAAAGTTTATTACGATCTGCTCAATTACCGGACCCAGCGCAAAATCGACGACGCTGCGATCATTCGCATAGAACAGCTTTATCCGCTGGCGGAAAAGAAATTACGCGAAATGCTCAAACCATTCTCAAAAAACGCGAAGCTCGTCTGGTGCCAGGAAGAATCGGAAAACATGGGGGCGTGGACTTTCATCGAACCACGTCTGCGCACGATCTTTTGCAGTGAAATCGCATATGCCGGTCGGGAAGCGAGCGCCAGCCCCGCCGTTGGCGCGCTGACTAGACACAAGCGCGAACAGGCCCGCTTGGTCGCTGACGCGTTTGCGGTTTGAGCCGCCGCATTGGCCTCATCGGTTGACGAAACGCATCTCGACCGCGACGCTCGATTAGCTTACGTAATTTTCACCTATGGCGATTGAAGTTAAAATTCCCTCTGTAGGTGAATCGATCACCAGCGGTGTTGTCTCTGCCTGGCACAAGAAATCCGGCGAGTTCGTAAGCGAAGGCGAAGCCCTCTTCACGCTCGAGACCGATAAGGTTTCTACCGAAATCGTCGCTGAAAAAGCCGGCATGCTCGAAACGAAAGTGCCCGAGGGCCAGGAGGTGAAGATTGGCGAGGTAGTTGCCATAATCGAGGATTCGAAGCGACCACCAGAGGAAAAGAATGTCCCCGAAGTGAAGAAGGCTGAGAAGCCTGCGGAAAAAAAGACAGAACCTAAGGAGAAAAAGGAAGCTAAAGCCGAAAAGAAGCCTGTGGAAGAGAAGCAAGCTCTAACCGCGGGCGGCCTGTCCGCCGTAGCCTCGGCGAAGGCGGATGACCACGGTAAACCGGAATCAGCGACAGCTCTTTCGCCCGCAGTCCGCCGGATTATCGAAGAGGAAAAGCTCGAGCCCGGAAAAATTAGCGGCACAGGGGGAGGAGGTCGCCTAACGAAAGGAGATGTGCTGGCTGCGGTACAACAGCGCGGCAAAGCTGACTTGTCCGACGTAGCCGCGGCGAACGCGGAAGAAAAAATTGAAGCTCGCGAAGTTGAACCATCAGGCGACGGGCGGTTTGTCCGCAAAAAGATGTCGCCGCTGCGCCGCAAGATCGCGCAGCAGCTTGTGATGGCCCAGCACACCGCGGC
>DATIOX010000202.1:0-8023 GCA_035472675.1 Candidatus Dormiibacterota bacterium | reverse complement strand
CAAAAACACGCTGCGCAACGTCCTGAAAAACTGCGCAAAAACTCTTTCTTGAATTAGAAATCCGTTGCTCTATCCGGCTGAGCTACGGGCGCAGAATTAGGACAGACATATACCGCGTTTCGCGATGAATAAAAGCTACTGGAGCTACGCGATTGTGACTCCTGCTTTTTCGAGATAAAATACGGTCTCGCTATCGATCGTATTTGGTTCGGCATCGTATTTCACCAACAACTCAATGAGGTCCAGATTGCGATTGTCTGCGGCAGGATAAAGAGAGTCCTCTCTTCCTCGGCCGTGGCAACCTCCGCCCGAAGCAAGACTTCAACTAAACTATTTAACCGGAGCCGGCAGTCGGATTCGAACCGACGACCTGCTGATTACAAAAAAACACGTTGACGAAATTTTGCAAAAACGGTCTTGCTTGGTGTGAGGCCACTATACCTCTCAAAACCAGGCGAACAAAGCGTAGCTGGACTGACCAGATCAGATCACGTTGGAACGCTTCAGAACACCAAAAGTGTCCAAACACAGGGGCAACGCCGGTCCTCGGGGGGCATTACGGCAAAACAGACCTCCGTTACTGGCAAGCAGCGATTTTCCAACCAAGGTATACCCGGAACGGAGTGGCCCACCAATCGTCGGAGTGGGCTGCTTTGCACAGCATTGCCGACGCTAGGTATTTGACGATTCAGCATTCGCAACGTGTTGCGCAGAATTGCGCCGTTTTGCAGCAAAAATTTCGCAGACCGTAGAAACGACCGTGAAAGACAAGCGCCGGTCGTCGCGTGCTACGCACGCGCGGGGATTGTCCTGTTCGCGGAGTGAAGAGAAGATAGACGAAGACGCCTTATTGGCCTGGAGCCAACAGTTGGGAGAATACCTGTGAAGGCGGACTGCACAATCCAGTCCATCGCTGGATCGGCGGCAATATGGGATATGCCACGTCTCCCAATGACCCGGTTTTCTTCCTCCACCACCGCTACCTCGATATGCTTTGGGAAAAGTGGAAGAATGGCGTTTGAGTGCGTGAGGCACCTCAGCTCAGCTAAAACTAGAGCGCCTGCGTTAGTCCTAAATTGTGACGACTGAGTTCCAATGAGTTCGAAGAAAACGGTTGGAGATGTTGCAAGGACATGGTAAAAAATTCGACGCAGTTTATCCAATCAGAAAGGAAAATAGAACTATGGCTCAAGCAAGACGAAAACCGGCGCGCAAAACAGAGGCGAATACGCTTGTGCGTGGACCGGACGGATCGTTATATATGATTAGTCACCGCGACTTAGCGCCATTCAAAGTCCACGAGGAAAAGGCGAAAAAGCTAGATCAACTTCTGAAGAGCGCCAAGAAAAGTCCTGTCCGCGCAAAATTGTCGGCTGCGATTGTGAGGCGAATTCAGCTCGTTGACGCTTGCGTCATGACGGGGGCTGCTCCTGACATACACATCAATACGTAGGACGAGAATTGTCGCGTGGCGCCCCCTGGATTTCCGATCTTCCTTGCGAGCTTTGGGATGCGGGGCAGGAACACCCAAGTTGGTGCGCCAGGGGACTCACCGATCGCAACCGCTTGATTACACTATCAGACGCGTGATGCGACTCGCGTCGGTGATGGGAATCACGCGCGTCGCTAACGTGACTGGTTTGGATTCGGTAGGTATCCCCGTAGTTATGGTATGTCGGCCGAACTCGAGATCGGTCGCCGTTTCACAGGGAAAGGGGATTGATCTCGCCAGTGCTCGTGCGTCAGGGCTGATGGAGGCAGCTGAATTGTACCACGCCGAGACAATAACCCTGCCACTTCGTTTATGCACTTACGAAGAACTTAGGTATGAACACAACGTAGTCGACGTTGACGAACTCCCGCGTGGTTCTGATTCGCGGTTTCATCCAAATCTACGCCTGCTGTGGTGTCAAGGCCACGACCTCTTGAACGGAGAAAGCGTGTTCGTGCCGTACGAGATGGTTCACACGAACTATACTACCCCTTTCCCTGATGGTCACGGGTGCTTTGCAGCTACCTCAAATGGCTTAGCCTCAGGGAACAACACAATCGAAGCGATCAGTCACGGCCTCTGCGAGGTCGTTGAACGCGATGCAGCGACCTTATGGGAGTTATACAACGGGGGCAAGCTCGATGAGGGCTGGCTTGATTTGATGAGCGTTGACGATCGAACATGTCAGCAGCTTATAGCAAAACTGGAATGCGCTGGCTTGATCGTTAGGGTATGGGACATGACGACAGACATTCCCATTGCCGCCTTTGTCTGTTTGATCCTTCCGCGAGACGACCATGCTACGTGGCATTGCTCGGTGTCGATCGGTTATGGCTGCCATCCGTCGAGAGAAATCGCGCTCGCGCGCGCCCTGACCGAAGCCGCACAATGCCGCCTGACCGTCATTTCGGGAGCGCGCGATGATATTGCGCGTGAAAGTTATAAGCAACGGCAGGACTTCGATTTTATAAGAGCATTTCGAAAGGAAACATCGACGTTAACACCGACGCGCACTTTCTCCGAAGTTCCGACCCGGGAAGGGAAAACTGTTGCAGATGACGTCGCATGGGAATTGAAGTGTATTCGAAAAGTTGGCGTGAAGCGGGTTATCGTCGTCGATCTTACTAAGCCACATTTCGGGTTATCAGTTGTGCGGGTTATCATCCCTGGGATGGAGTCAATTCTAGAGCCGAACTATGTGCCAGGCCGACGAGCACTGCGTACACGATGACGAGTGTTTACGTCTTTGCTGGACCGACCATTTCGCCGAGAGAAGCGTTTGTCGAACTAAACGCGGCGTATTTACCGCCGGCTAGTGAAGGCGATGTTTATCGAGTAGCGCTGAAACAACCGAAAGCGATCGGCATTATCGACGGATATTTCCAATCCGTTCCCGCCGTCCGTCATAAGGAAATCTTGTGGGCGATGAGCAGCGGTATTCATGTGTTTGGCAGCGCGAGTATCGGTGCGCTTCGCGCCGCCGAATTGGCAGCTTTCGGCATGGAGGGCGTGGGACTGGTTTTTAAATGCTATCGCGACGGAATTTTGGAGGATGACGATGAGGTTGCGATCGCTCACGGCCCCGCGGAAACGGGTTTCGTCGCTGTCTCAGAAGCAATGGTCAATATCCGATACACTTTGCGAAAAGCCGAGCGAGTCGGTGTCATTTCGCGACATTTCCGACAGGAGTTGGAAACGGTCGGCAAAGAACTGTTTTATCCTGATCGTAATTATTCTCTCCTTGTGCATCACGCATCTGACGGCGCAAGAACAAAAGCCGAGGTAGCGCGGTTGCGGGCGTGGTTGCCCGAAGGGCGCGTCAACCAGAAGCGGGATGATGCGATCGCGATGTTGCGATTAATTCGTCGACGCTCGTTGAAGGGTTTCAACCGAAAAAAGGTTTCCTATTCATTCGAGCACACTTCAATGTGGGAGCATGCTCGTCGCCGTAACGGCCAGCACCCGACTTAGGTTTTGGCTATCTTGATTTTTTCCATCGCGTTCCATGCTGGAAAATTCCGCCTCGCCGACGTTAAATGTCAGCGGAGACGTGAATTTTGCGTTCACCGCCTTGCGCGAGCTCTATTTTGAGCTAGCGAGTTTTTGGAAACGCGGATCATTTCTAATTGCGTCGAAGGCCGGATCCAAGCGGAGCAACGCCGGGGTAAGCGGAACAATGGGCGCCAATGGATTCTCATACGGCGTCGCGATTAGTTTTTCGATCGCTGCAATCGCCGCATCGTTTTCCTTGAAGCGAGCCGCTACCCTCGCCAGAATTTCATTCGTCCCCGGACCAGCAACTGCATCTTTAGCGTTTGGAATCGCAGCGGCCGCCTTGTTCGCCAGATCGAAAGCAACTTCTTTGTTGCCCAGTGCGGCGTTGGCTAGCGCTAGATCACCAAGAAGAATGTAATTGTCAGGTTGTTCTTTGACGAACGACTCCAATTCGGTGCGGGCGCGTAGCCAAGTTTCCAAAGCGGCGGCGCGATCGCCGGCAACTTCCTGTGCCCATCCTAACCAAAGTCGCAGCTCGCTATTCACATAGCCTAATGATGGGTCGGATGTAGAGGTTATTTGATTAAGTCGCGGAACGATTTGCCCGGTCTGACGCTCCAGCATCGCTTGGTACACTTGTGTCTCCAGTGCTCGCGCATCTTGCGCATCCGGATGAAGGGGCGCGAGGATCACAGAGGCGCGCGCAAGGTCGCCTTCCGCTTGCGCGAGAGCGGCCTTGGATACCAACATATTAAGGTCATCCGGCGTAATGTTGAGAGCTTGATCGAGTTTTCGCAGCGCTTCCGGAAACCGGCGAAGAAAGATATAGGAAAAGCTGTGCTGAATAAGTAGATTCGCATTTAGTGGATCAAGGTTTTCGGCCTCGTTAAAGTATAACTCGCTTTGGTTCCACTGGCCTTGTCTACGCGCGACATAGGCTAACGATTCCGGAACGCGACTGCTGTTCGGTAGTGATTGGCGTGCCCGTTCGAAGTAACGTTTTGCGGTTTCGTAATCCCTTAGACAAGCATAGTGGTAATATCCTTTGGCTAGTAAGGCCTCGCCAAGATCCGGGTGGAGACTCAACGCTGTCTCGGCTGCTTGGCGGGCCTCCTCTCGCAGACTAACGGTTGGTTGAAGACTTTGACTTATGTAGCTGCGCGCTTCGACGAATGAAAGCAACGCCCAGCTAAGTGCGAATTTAGGATCAAGTCTAACTGCCTCTTTGAGGTATTTTTGTGCGC
This sequence comes from Candidatus Dormiibacterota bacterium, assembly GCA_035472675.1. Taxonomy (GTDB): domain Bacteria; phylum Verrucomicrobiota; class Verrucomicrobiia; order Chthoniobacterales; family UBA10450; genus Udaeobacter. The sequence goes on along the minus strand of DATIOX010000202.1, from coordinate 3,292 downwards.
CAATGGTGTTCGCAACGGTGGGGGCTGTTTTCAGAGTATAAGCCAAGCCGCGCAGGTAGGCATCATACGCCTCAGGGTTGTCGGTTGGTTTGGCAGCGATAACCTGCTCCTCCCGACCCGTGAGTTTCGCCCGCAATTGGTCGGCAATGGCTTTGGCGACGTCACTCTCAACTGAAAAAATGTCGGTCAGCTTGCGATCAAGGGTATCGGCCCAAACATGAGAGTCAGTAGCTGCCTTGATTAGCTGCACATTCACGCGAACCGCATCGCCACTCCTTTGCACGCTGCCTTCCAGGATGTGGGCGACGCCAAGTTGCCTGGCGATCTCCGGCAGGTTCTCCGGCGCACTTTTATAATGTTGCGTAGATGTACGCGAGATGACTTTCAGGTCGGCGATCTTCGATAAACGCGTCAGAATCTCGTCTTGGATTCCTTCGGCAAAGTAAGCGTTGGCTTTATCCTCGCTTAGATTTCCGAAGGGCAACACGGCGATCGATTTTTCCGGCGCAGGTAGTGCCGATCGCACGCGATAACGCAAAAACATTACGATACCAGTGGCGATTGCCGCGAGCGTGAGCAACGCCGCCGTCATTGTCACCCAGCGCACTCGGGCGCGCTGTTTCTTGAGAGCTTGAAACTTTTGTGGGAGCTGACGGTTCCCCACATCGTCGGACCACAGATTGACGATGACTACCTGCATCCCGTGCTTTACCTCGCATGTACCCAGATCGTGGAGCAGTGGTTGCCATTCCTCGAATTCGCTAAGATCTTCGGCGAGGTGTTTAGAGAGCAGAATGTGGCCCGCGTCGCCGCAGTCCATCACACGTCGCGCCAGATTTAAACCGGCACCGGCGAGATTTGTGCGACCCGTAACATCGAGCACTCCGCTGACCGGCCCACTGTGTATTCCAGTGCGTACGCGCAAGCGCGGGTGACCTTTGAGCGCTCGGCTCAATTCCACCGCGCAGCGAACGGGTGCCTCAGGACTGGTGTAAAAGACCAATGCCACGCCATCCCCGGTGGCAATTTTGATCAGACGCTCTGACGCCTCGGCTTTTTGAAATTGCTCGGTCGCACGGACGATTTGCGTCAGCTCATCAACAGCTGAGCGCTGCTCGTTGGTCGAAAGCTTCGAGTAGCCAACGATGTCGATGAACAAAACATGGGCGATTTCGAGCTGGATCTCTTTCTTGCTCTCAACGGACATCTTGTCGTGCGCTCTAAGATTACGTGACTTTCATAATCGCGCCTTAGTCAGACTGTCGAGAGTGTCAGCGATGATATTCCAGTAATCTACGCGACGGATTGTGCTCTTTTGCTCTACACACGGCAACGACAAAATGACGCGGCCTCTCCCCCTGTAGCAGCTGCGCAAACACGAGCGGCCAGAATTGATTTACGTGGCGACCTTCCGTATTGACTGAGCATTTCTTGCTTTTCTTCAGAACAGCGAACACCGATCCGACCGTAGAAAATTATCCCCGCGCTTTTAACGCCGTTGTGAGGCACGCGACTCCAACTAAAAAGGTTCTTTTGCCACGGGCCTCGTGTACCAACGGATTGACAGTCCGTCGATCACGCGAACTTTGTTACATTGATTTGCGTAGTAAATGCGCCCGTAGCTCAGCTGGATAGAGCAACGGATTTCTAATTGAAGCCTAACAAGTCGCGCAGATTTTCGCAGCGTTGCACAGCGTGCTTTTGATAGGGGCGCCTAACAAGTCCAGTTTGCAATGCGCGTCCCAGAATTGCGCAGTTTTGCAGCAAAATTTTATCTGACCGTAGAAATGACCGTAGAAAATTCGCGCCGCCTCCTTAGGTCGCTGTAAGGCGGTGCGAGCCGTAAATCGGATTCATCCGACTGCCAATTACGGCCGGAAGCAAAACACTGTGTAGAAACCAGTCGGATCGGTGAAAAGGTCACGCACGTCGGGGAATCCGGCGTCGCGGCCTAGCTGGGCCCACACGGATGCCGGCTCGGGGAAGTCTGCAGCCCGGACATGTGCCAGCATGACGGCCCACTCCTCGGGCGTCAGCGCTGCCCAGGCGGAATGGTTTATCTGTTCAAACCGGTCGAGGTACGCGGGGCGACTTTCCCGCTCGTGGCGCACCGGTTCGTAGATCAAGAAACGGCCGCCGTCGCCGACCGCGGCGCGGACCTCGCGCATCAGGACTTGTTTGTCAGGTGTTTGAAGGTGGTGCAGAGCCAGGCCGATCCACACGACGTCCGCTGGCTGCGGGCGCCCGTGCATCGCGGACACAAAATCCTCCTGTTCGAGTTCGACCGGGCAGGCGAGGGCCTCTACCGTCTCGCGGGCCATAGCCAGCGCCGGGGCCGACAGGTCAATGCCGTGATAGTGGATCACAGGCGTGCCTTGAAGTGCCGCGACCGTCAGACGGGCATCACCACACGCAAGGTCGAGAAGCCGGAAGGGCCGGTTGACATTCGTCACGAGTTCCTGGTGCAGGACCGCGCGGACCGCCTCGTGTGAAAGGTAGTCGTTGTCAACCAGCTTGCTGTATACCTGCCACTGGTGACGGAACGTTTGCATCGCCTGTTCGTCCAGGACTGGGGACGCGGACAGGTGGCGAGGGATGTTAACCATTGTGCATTTCCCCCCGCTTCAAACTGTGACGTGTCTTGTCATCGCACGGTCAACTGGGTATCCGACTCTACTCATTTCGATGTGCCGGCAACCCATAAGCGGGCCCAACGAAACCAGATAAGACGCAAAACTGGCCATATCGAAATTAGCTGACTGGATATTGTGCTTTTGCCACATCCGCAGCTTAGCAATGAGGAGATTCAATTAAAGGAGGCAATAAGCATCATGAAACCAAAACAGATATTTAACAGCATTCTGGCAGTTCTGTTCGTGTTCCCATTGATGGGGACGTTCGGTCAGCAAGCAGCGCCCTCGGGCTCTATCGAAGTGATCACAACCTTTGATTATCCCGGGGCCGGAAATAACACCTTGCCGCAAAAGATTAACGAAAGAGGCGACATCGTTGGCGTTTTCATCGATTCGAGCGGAGTGACGCGCGGTTTTGTCCGGTTCAGCGATGGTAGCTTTAGCGCGCCAATCGTTGACCCTAACGATACCGTGGGTTTTACCGAAGGACGAGGCATCAATAACTCACGCACAGTCTGCGGTGACTACGCCACCAGCGATGGTAACCTTCACGGGTTTTTCCTGTCGGGCGGCACCTTCACAGGATTCGATGTTCCCGGCGCGGTCTTCACCGCTGTGCTTGCGATAAACAATCCGGCCGACTTTGCCGGCACGTTTGT
>DATIOX010000201.1:0-5546 GCA_035472675.1 Candidatus Dormiibacterota bacterium | reverse complement strand
AGAAGCAGACGCCTACGTTCCCACTCACCATTGGCCCTTATTTGCGCGGCGAGAAGACCCCTAACCACGGATCGCTTCGCAGGGGCCGAGGAATTCAAATCCCTCACCGGCAACAAGCGTAACAACGAGTATAAAAACATTATCGACTTCGGCGCCGACCGCGGGTTTTCCGCCCTACGCGTTGGAGATTGGAGGCCCCCGCACTGCCTAAGTCTTGGCGAAAGCGCATTGAGCGTTTAAACTCTCGCGTGCGCACCGAATTGCCGCAGATCCAAAACTTCATCGATGGCCAATTTCTTGAGCCAGCCGGCGGGAAGTATCTCGACAATATCGAACCGGCCACTGGCAAACCGTATTCGCAAGTCGCGGACAGCGACGCGCGTGATGTCGAAGCTGCTGTCGCGGCCGCAGAGCAAGCATTTGTTGATTGGTCTAAAAAATCCGCGGTAGAGCGATCGAAAGTTTTGCTGCGTATCGCCGACCTGATTGAGCGCGATCTGGAAAAGCTCGCGCGGGCCGAGTCGATCGACACGGGTAAGCCGCTCTCACTGGCGCGGACCCTGGATATTCCGCGCGCCGCCAGCAATTTCCGCTTCTTTGCGACAGCGATCCTCCACACCGAATCGGAAGCACATATCACGGACAATGTCGCCTTCAATTACACCCTGCGACAGCCACGCGGCATCGCAGGACTCATATCGCCGTGGAATCTTCCTCTTTATTTGTTGAGCTGGAAAATCGCCCCGGCCATCGCGGTCGGAAACACGGCTATCGCAAAACCGAGTGAGCTTACGCCCATGACGGCTCACATGCTTTGCGAGATTGTACGCGAAGCCGGTCTGCCAAATGGTGTCCTTAACGTCGTGCATGGCACTGGCCCAAATGTCGGGGCGGCGATCACTGCGCATCCAAAGATCAACACCATCTCGTTTACCGGCGGTACGGTCACAGGTCGCAAGGTGGCTGAAACATGCGCGCCACTATTCAAGAAGGTCTCGCTCGAGCTCGGCGGGAAAAACCCGAACGTCATTTTTGCGGACGCCGACGTCGACGCGGCCATTGCAGGAAGCGTACGTTCTTCGTTCGCAAACCAGGGACAGGTTTGTTTGTGCGGCTCGCGCGTATTCGTCGAGCGTTCGGCTTACAACGATTTCGTCGAGCGCTTCATCGAGAAGGCGTCTCAATTGAAAATGGGCGATCCGCTCGACGAGAAAACCGACCAAGGGGCAATCGCAAGCAAGGCACAGCTTGAGAAGATCAAGTTCTACGTCGATTTGGCTCAGAAAGAAGGCGGGAAAGTCGCGCTCGGGGGCCAAGCGCCGGATTCGATCAACGAACGTTGCCACGATGGTTATTTCTTCCAGCCCACGGTAATCACTGGCTTGCCGGTTTCATGCCGGACAAATCGCGAAGAAATCTTCGGCCCGGTCGTCACCATCACGCCGTTCGACAATGAAGAAGAAGTGATTAGATACGCCAACGATTGCGACTACGGTTTGGCCTCCAGCGTCTGGACACAAAATCTGAGTCGCGCCCATCGTGTCGCCGAACGAATTAACACAGGGACAGTATGGGTGAACTGCTGGCTGGTGCGCGACCTGCGTGTGCCCTTCGGTGGAATGAAACAAAGTGGCGTCGGTCGCGAGGGCGGCGAAGAAGCGCTGCGCTTCTTCACTGAGGCAAAGAACGTCTGCATCGCGAAATAGTTGATCCTGGATCGACAATTGCCGATGGTCGGTCATGTGCCGAAACATCAAGACTCTGCATAATTTCAGTCCGCCCGCGACGAGTGAAGAGATTCGCGCGTCGTCGCTTCAATTCGTTCGCAAGCTGTGCGGATTCACCAAGCCGTCGCGGGCAAATGAAGACGCATTCAATCGCGCGGTAGATGACGTCGCGCACGTCGCACATCATCTCCTCGAATCGCTGGTAACCAATGCGCCTCCGCGCAATCGCGAAGTCGAAGCAACGAAAGCGCGGGCACATTCGGCGAAACGTTTTGGAACGGTCGTCATTGACAACGGGATCGGACATTCGCATTGATCGCCCAATGTTGAGAACGCCGCTGTGCGAACTCCTCGGCATTGAGCATCCGATCATTGCCGCGCCAATGGGTCCCGATCTGACTGGCCCTGAGTTGGTCGCCGCCGTGAGTAACGCTGGTGGCTTGGGAATTTTGCAGGCACAACTCGCGCCGCCACCGTTGTTCCGCCGCGAAATTCAGCGCCTTCGCAAACTCACGGACAAACCGTTCGGCGTAAGTTTGATTTTACATTTCCTGTCGATGAACGGGTCGCGATTTGTGTGGCGGAGCGTGTGCCGATCGTTTCGTTTTTCTGGGGAGATCCGACGCCATATGTCGATCGCGTTCACGCTGGCGGCGGCAAAGTTTTCCATCAGGTCGGTTCGGTCGCGGACGCACAACGCGCGGCAAAGGCGAATGTCGATGTAATAATCGCGCAAGGTGTGCAGGCCGGTGGTCACATTACCGGAGAAGTTTCGACGCTTGCGTTGGTTCCGCGAGTAGTCGATGCAGTGGCGCCACACATCTTTGCTGCTGCCGGTGGTATTGCCGACGGTCGCGGCGTTGTCGCAGCGCTCGCGTTGGGCGCGCAGGCCGCTGTGTTGGGAACGCGTTTTCTCGCCAGCGCCGAATCGCGCGCGCATTCTGATTACAAAAAGAAGCTACTCGCCTCTAACGAGGACGACACCGTCGGCACGACGCTGTTCGGTTTCGGCTGGCCGAACGCGCCACATCGCACGTTGCGCACGCCATTCGTCGAGCAGTGGCTTGGTCGCGAAGCGCGCGGCCAGGAATCTCGAGCGGACGAACCGGTGATCGGTCATACCGTCATCGCCGGGCAACACATGCCGCTCCAGCGTTTTATGGGATTCCCGCCAAATGTCGATGCAACTGGTGACATCGAATCGATGGATTTGCTGGCGGGCCAGGGCGTCGGTCTCATCCGCGAGATCAAGCCCGCGGCTGAAATTGTTCGGGAGCTAGTAGATGAAGCCCGAGGGACCATTTCCCGTTTAAACAGGTCGACGTATAAAGGTTAGCGCCGCTTAGGCCGGATATGGTTCCGGTTTCTCACCGGCTCGTGTAATAGTCTGCTAATGGACCCAGAGGACACTGGCGGGAGAAGATTTCGCATCGCCTTTGTTATCATTTTAGCAATCGCCGTCTCCGCCCTCTTTCTGGCTGTAATCTGGCCTTTCCTGAAACCTCTCCTGCTCGGCGCATTGCTGGCCGGATTATGCCACCCACTTTATCGGTGGATTACGCGGCTGCTACGAGGTCGGCGATCGCTCGGAGCGATCATCACGCTCCTGATCCTTTTCATCGTCGTGGCAGGGCCGTTGAGCGCATTTCTAGGAGTTGTCGTGCAACAGGCGCTGGCCGTGAGCAATCAAGCGATTCCTTGGGTGCAGCAACATTTCGGCGCTGCCAGCACTTTCAACGCACACGATTGGCTCGTGCAAAGGTTTCCGGCCCTGGCCGATCACGTGCCGAGCCAGGAGCAACTGGTCGAGAGCGTCGGCGCAGCAGCGAAATCCATCGGAGGCTTCCTGGTTACGGTGGCATCGCGAATGACGGCCACCACGGCTGTTTTTCTTTTGAATCTGTTCGTCATGGTCTATGCGATGTTTTTCTTTCTCAAAGACGGCGAGAAAATTCTGGAGAAAATTTTCTATTATATGCCGCTGAGTGACGAGGACGAGGCGCTCATGCTGCAGCGATTTACCTCGATTACGCGCGCAACCGTCAAGGGAACACTCGTTATCGGTATCATTCAGGGCGGGCTTGCCGGGATTGCATTCTGGCTGGCGGGCATCGATGGCGCAGCGTTCTGGGGCACGATCATGGCGATCCTTTCGATTGTACCGGGAATTGGCGCAGCCCTCATTTGGGTGCCGGCCGTGATCTATTTGATTGTGACCGGTCAGCTTCTAGCCGGACTGCTCTTGTTCGCCTGGTGCGCCGCGGTGGTGGGAACGATTGATAACATTCTGCGTCCGATCCTCGTTGGGAAAGATGCCAAGATGCCGGATCTTCTAATTCTAGTCGGCACACTCGGCGGGCTATTTCTTTTTGGCCCGATCGGGTTCATTGTCGGACCAATCGTGTGCGGACTATTCCTGACCGTGTGGGATATTTATGGAGTGACCTTCAAAGATCTCCTGCCGCCGGTGAAAAGCTCACAATCTGAAATCGCCAGCAAATCGGATTCTGAAGCTTAAACTCGAACATTGAAACCGAATCCAATCATCGATAAATGAGCAAATCCTTTGAAAGCTCACGTGCACCTGAACCGGTAGGTGCATTCCCGCACGCGAAGCGCGCCGGCAATTTATTGTTTCTTTCCGGCATCGGGCCGCGCGTGCGCGGCAGCAAAGAGATCCCCGGCGTGACGCTCGATTCAGCTGGCAACATCGGCAGTTATGACATCGAGAAACAATGCCACGCCGTTTTCGAGAATGTCCGGCTTGTGCTTGAAGACGCTGGCGCAAGCTGGAACGACATCGTCGATGTAACCGTGTTCCTGACGAACATGAAAAAGGACTTTCCGATCTACAACAAACTTTACGCCCAACATTTTGCCGGTGATGGCAAACCGAATCCAACGCGAACGACGATTGAAGTCGGTGCGTTGCCGACGCCGATCGCGATCGAGCTCAAAGTCATTGCGGCGATAGGATAAAAGACATTTCAATCGCGGATTCCGTGAATCAACGGAGTTGAGGCTGAAGGAAGCGTTCTGTGTCCGATTTGGTGTTTCCTGTAGAGGCAGCCGGCTGCAACTTTAGGATTCCGCAGGCGACACGCCTGCCGCTACAGTTAGTTGGAACCAGGCCATGCCATTTCGCATTCTTGCCGCTGACCACACAGGCATCACGGTCTCGAATCTTGAGCGATCCCTGGCATTTTGGTGCGACGTTCTCGGCTTCGAGCTTTCACATACGGCACATCAAACTTGTGAAATGGCCTGTGAGATCACAGGCGTTGCAGGCGCTGAGATCACACTCGCGGTGGTGAAAGCACCCGGTGGTCACAAGATCGAGCTGCTCGAATATCTTGCGCCGGCCGATCGTAAACGGCATGCCGATCTGAGGCCCTGCGACATTGGTTCTGTGCACGTCGCGCTGATCATCGATGACCTCGACGCGATTTTGAGCGCGATCAACGTGTCCGGTTGGAAAGCTGCCGGTAAACCGCAAACTCTTCAGTCGGGTCCCAACGTCGGAAAGCGGGTCGTGTACGTCTACGATCCAGACGGCACGACCATTGAATTCATGCAGCAACCCCGAACAGTTGAAAGTTGAGAGGTGATAGTTGATGGCTTGAGACTCCACGCTTCGTTTGAATTGAGCGTTGGACGTTGATCGCCTGCCGCGCCGTAGCCTTGCGAAGGTGGGTTGGACGTTGGACGTTGGCTGCTGACGATGGACTTTTCCACTGACGAGCAATTCGCATTGCAACTCGATGCCGATGATCCGCTGCGGCATTTCCGGCAGAAATTTCATCTTCCGCTTGGCAAGGA